>NZ_JAIEOF010000345.1 GCF_019750675.1 Methylobacterium sp. | reverse complement strand
TTGAACCACTCGTTGCGGACGGGGTCCGGTGCCGGCACGAACATGGTGCGCGGCTCGGAGCCACGCAGGATGCCCGTGACCGTGGTCGGCCCCTCGACCTGCCCGGAGGCGCGCGCGGCCGGCGCCTTCAACTCGGTCGGTACGAAGCCGCGATTGACCAGCACGGTGCCGCCATCCTCTAGCCGAAAGGGGGTCAGCACGTAGTAGCCCTGGAGTGCCCGGCCCGGAACCTCGCCGGCCGCGAGACCGTGCACCAGCGTTTCAGCCTCGTGCCGGAAGGTCCCGCTGATTCGGACCCGGCGGAACTCGTCCCGCGCCGGGTCCCAGCTCTGGACCGGCGGCAGGGGCGCCGGCGGCTCGACCTTCGAGCGCGCTAAAATGCGGCCGATCAAGGCTTCCTTCTCGCTCTTGCGCTCCAGCTGCCAGAACCCGAGGCCGAGCAGGATGCCGAGGCAGACCAGCGAGACGAGGCCCGGCGCCAGGATGCTGCGCCAGGCCCCGGGACGAAGATGGCTGCCGGAACGAAGGGTCGAGGCCATGATCAGCGAAAGCGTCCCTGCTCGGCCTTGTTGGTGAATTGCAAGGCGGCCAGAACCCCCTTGAGGGGACGCACCAGGGCGAGGCTCAACCCGATCGAGAGCGATCCGGCCACGAGGGCGTGGACCCAGATCGGCGGCTCGTAGGTGATCTCCATCCAGAGGGCGAGGCCCACCACGAGGATGCCCACGATGGACATGACGAAGAAGGCCGGACCGTCACCGGAATTGAAGCTCTCGTAATCGAGGCCGCAGACCTCGCAGGACGGGCGAAAGGTGAGGAAGCCGTCGAACATGTGCCCCTCGCCGCAGCGCGGACAGCGCCCACGCAGACCGGCGGAAATCGGTGGGGGTGTCGGCCTAGAGACGTCCAAGATGTCAAACTCCTCGGCCGGCGTGACGCCGACGGACACGATATGGGGATCGGCGGACCGACCTTCACGCGGCTCCCACGAAAAAGGGCGGCTCGCGCCGCCCCCTTCAACCCTGCCATGCGGTCGGTGACGCGCTCAGTGCGCCCCGTGGCCCACGCCGGCGCCCCAGACATAGATAGAGGCGAACAGGAACAGCCAGACCACGTCCACGAAGTGCCAGTACCAAGCCGCGAATTCGAAGCCGAGATGCTGGCGCACCGTGAACTGGCCGAGATAGGCGCGGTACAGGCAGATCGCGAGGAAGATCGTGCCGATGATGACGTGGAACCCGTGAAAGCCCGTCGCCATGAAGAAGGTCGACGAGTAGATGCTGCCCGAGAAGCCGAAATGGGCGTGGGCGTACTCGTAGGCCTGGCAGGCGGAGAACAGCACGCCGAGGATGATCGTCAGCCACAGGCCGTACTTCAGGCCCTTCCGGTCGTCGTTCAGCAGGGCGTGGTGGGCCCAGGTGATCGTGGTGCCGGAAGTCAGCAGGATCAGGGTGTTGAGGAGAGGCAGGTGCCAGGGGTCGAAGGCCTCGATGCCCTTCGGCGGCCAGGTCCCGCCGGTGAAGTCCAGGCGCGAGGCCTGGATCGGGTCGGCGGTGTAGAGGGCGGCCTCGAAATAGGCCCAGAACCAGGCGACGAAGAACATCACCTCGGAGGCGATGAACATGATCATCCCGTAGCGGTGGTGCAGCTGCACCACGCGGGTGTGATCGCCGGTCTCGGCCTCGTGGACCACGTCCTTCCACCAGGCGAACATGGTGTAGAGCACGCCGATGGTGCCGGCGCCGAAGATGTAGGGGCCGGGGGTGAGGGTGCCGATCTGCAGGCTCTTCATCCAGAACACGGCGCCGAAGGCCATCAGGAAGCCCGAGAACGCGCCGATCAGCGGCCACGGACTCGGGGCCAGAATATGGAAGTCGTGATTTTTGGCGCCAGCCTCGGCCATTGAACTCTTCTCCTACCCCCGACCTCCAGGCCGTCTCCGACCCGCGATCCGTTGCTTTGCCGATCTCGACCGGGTTGCCCCGGATTGTTGTGACGAACCCTTAGCCAGGGTCACGCGCTGTTGTCACGCTTGAGCGATCAAAAATTCGATTTCGTCCCCGTGCCACCCGTTGTCGCAAGCGCGGCGGTGGGCTGGCCGTTCTTCGAGGCGAAGTAGGTGTACGACAGGGTCATCTCGGAGAGATGCGCGGTGTTCGAGTCCTTGCGCACGTCCGGGTCGATGTAGAACACCACCGGAAAGTCCATGGTCTCGCCGGGCTTCAGCGTCTGCTCGTTGAAGCAGAAGCACTCGACCTTCACGAAGAACCCACCCATCAGCCCCGGCTGTACGTTAAAGGTGGCGATGCCGGTGGAGGGGGTGGTTCCGGTATTCTTCACGCGAAAGAACACCGTCTTGGTCTCGCCAAGCCGCGCTTCGACCTTCGGTGCCTCGGCCTGGAACCGCCACGGCAGGTTCGACGAGACGTTGGTGTCGAAGCGGACCAGCATGGTGTCGTCGACGGCCGCCAGCGTCGGCGCGAGGCCGGTGCGGGGCGTGCCGTCGAATCCGGTCGCCTTGCAGAACATGTCGTAGAGCGGCACCGACGCGAAGGCGAGACCGATCATCCCGAAGGCGAGACCCGCGCAGGCGAAGGCGGTGACGCCGGCCCGGTTCGCCCGCGCGGGCGGCGTCGGGGTCTGCGGGACACCGAACGGCGTCTTGGGCTGCTCGTCTCTGCGGTCGGTCATGGGGCTCCGTCGCGGCTGGGGCGAGGGTCAGATCGGCCGGTTCAGGACCTGCGGCCCGAGCTTGGCGATCGTGAGCACGTAGAAGATGGTCACCAGCGCGAACAGTACGGCCGCGATGGCGATGGAACGCTTGCGCCGGCGCTGGGCCTCTTCCGGCGTCAGCGGACGCGGCGCCACCGGGCGCTCGCTCACGCGAACACCGGGCGGAACAGGCCGAGGCTCTGCTCGGCCAGCAGGGCCGAGAACATCAGGAACAGGTGGAGGATCGAGAACCCGAACATGCCCATGGCGGCCTTGCGCTCGGGCTCGCCCTCGCGGTTGCGGAAGACGTGGACGCTGAAGGCCAGCATGGCGAGGCCACCGACGAAGGCCGTCACGGCGTAGAGCCAGCCGCCGAAGCCGAGGAAGACGGGGGCGAGGCCCACGGGGAAGAGCAGCGCCGAGTAGGCGATGATCTGGCGGCGGGTCGATTGCGGCCCGGCGACGTTCGGCATCATGGGGATGCCGGCCTTGGCGTAATCCGCCGACTTGATGAGCGCCAGGGCCCAGAAATGCGGCGGCGTCCAGATGAAGATGATCATGAACAGGACGAAGGACTCGATGCCGAGGCTACCCGTGACGGCGGCCTGGCCGACCATCGGGGGGAGGGCGCCGGCCGCGCCACCGATGACGATGTTCTGCGGCGTCGCCCGCTTCAGCCACATCGAGTAGACCACCGCGTAGAACACGATGGTGAAGGCCAGCAGGCCGGCGGCGAGCCAGTTCGAGGCGAGGCCGAGCACCAGCACCGAGCCGACCGACAGGACGACGCCGAAGGCCAGGGCCTCGTCAGGGCGGATGCGGCCGTCCGGGATCGGGCGCTTGGCGGTGCGGGTCATCATCGCGTCGATATCGGCGTCCCACCACATGTTGAGACAGCCCGAGGCGCCGGCGCCCACGGCGATCATCAGGAGCGAGATGGAGCCGACCACCGGCTGGATGTGGACGTGCGAGACCAGCATGCCGACGAGGGCGGTGAAGATGACGAGCACCATCACGCGGGGCTTCAGCAGGGCGAAGAAGTCCGACACCTCGCCGCCGACCGGCGACAGGACTTGCGGCTCGGCGCCAGCGGATAGGCTGTTCGACAGGCTCGTCATGGATTCCTGGTACGGTTCTCGTGTCCGGAGGGGGTCGGATCGCGCCGCGGGGCGCCGCCCTTTGCGGGAAGCCTCGAAACCGCTCGTGCGAGCTTGGCCGGGGCTTCCGGGAAAGAGCGAGGACCGCTCGCGCGGTCCTCGCAATCCTCGAAACGCTGCGTCGCGCCTCAGTGGTGGCCCGGCTCGTCGACGATCCGGGGGAGCGTCTCGAACTGGTGGAAGGGCGGGGGAGAGGACAGCGTCCACTCGAGGGTGGTGGCACCCTCACCCCACGGATTGTCCGCGGCGCGGCGGCTGGAGCGGAAGGCCAGGACCACCCCGATGAAGAACACCACCATGCCGAGGGCGAAGATGTGCCCGCCCCAGGTGGAGACCTTGTGCCAGCCGGCGAAGGCCTCCGGATAGTCGGCGTAGCGACGCGGCATGCCGGCGAGACCGAGGAAGTGCATCGGGAAGAACAGGACGTTCGCGCCGATGAAGGCCAGCCAGAAGTGCAGCTTGCCGGCCCACTCGGGGATGATGTGGCCGGTCATCTTGGGGAACCAGTAGTAGACGCCCGCGAAGATGATGAACACGGCACCGAGCGAGAGCACGTAGTGGAAGTGCGCCACCACGTAGTAGGTGTCGTGCAGGTACTTATCGACCGCCGAGTTCGCCAGGACGACGCCGGTGACGCCGCCGACGGTGAACAGGAAGATGAAGCCGACCGCCCAGTGCATGGCGGCGGTGAAGCGGATCGAACCACCCCACATCGTCGCGATCCAGGAAAAGATCTTCACGCCGGTGGGCACCGCGATGACCATCGTGGCGAAGACGAAGTAGGATTGGGTCTGGAGGCTCAAGCCCACGGTGTACATGTGGTGGGCCCACACGACGAAGCCGACGACGCCGATGGCGACCATGGCGTAGGCCATCGCGAGGTAGCCGAAGACGGGCTTGCGCGAGAAGGTCGAGATGATGTGGCTGACGATGCCGAAGGCCGGCAGGATCATGATGTAGACTTCGGGGTGACCGAAGAACCAGAATAGGTGCTGGTAGAGCACCGGGTCACCGCCGCCGGCCGGGTCGAAGAAGGTCGTGCCGAAGTTGCGGTCGGTCAGCAGCATCGTGATCGCGCCGGCGAGCACCGGGAGCGACAGGAGCAGCAGGAACGCGGTCACCAGCATCGACCAGGCGAACAGCGGCATCTTGTGCAGGGTCATGCCCGGCGCGCGCATGTTCAGGATGGTGGTGATGAAGTTGATGGCGCCGAGGATCGAGCCCGCGCCCGAGAGGTGCAGGGCGAAGATCGCGAAGTCCACGGCCGGGCCGGGATGGCCGGACGAGGACAGCGGCGGATACACGGTCCAGCCGGTGCCGGCGCCGGACGCGCCGGGGGCCCCCTCGACGAACAGCGAGCAGACGAGGCTGAGGAAGCCCGCCACCGTCAGCCAGAACGAGACGTTGTTCATGCGCGGGAACGCCATGTCGGGCGCGCCGATCATGAGGGGCACGAACCAGTTGCCGAAGCCGCCGATCAGCGCCGGCATCACCATGAAGAACACCATGATGAGGCCGTGTCCGGTCACGAACACGTTGTAGGTGCCGGGATTGGCGAAGTACTGGAGGCCGGGCTCTTCCATCTCCATGCGGATGCCGAAGGAGAGGAACGCGCCCATGATGCCCGCGCAGAAGGCGAACAGCAGGTAGAGGGTGCCGATGTCCTTGTGGTTCGTCGACAGGAACCAGCGGGAGAAGAAGGACGGCATGTGATGGTCGTGGGCGTCGTGGTGCCCCGTATGTGCAGCGGCGTTCGCCATGGATTAAGACCTTAGTCCAGGTTTCTCGTAATCATCGCGGTGGGCGGGACCGGGCGCCGCTCGAGGGCCCGATCCCCGGGATCCGCGCCCTTACCGGGCGTCGGCGAACTTCGTAAGGTCGTCGATACGGGCGAACTTGGTCTTACCCTCGGCGAGCCACTTGGCGTAGGCCTCCTCGCTCACGACCTGCACGGTGATCGGCATGTAGGCGTGGCGGGCGCCGCAGAGCTCGGAGCACTGGCCGTGGTACGTGCCCTCGCGCTCGGCCTTGAACCAGAACTGGTTCAGGCGGCCCGGCACGGCGTCGATCTTGAAGCCGAAGGACGGCATCGCCCAGGAGTGCATGACGTCGGCGGCGGTGACCTGGATCTTCACGATCTTGTTCACCGGCACGACCATGTCGTTGTCGGTGCCGAGCAGCTTCGGCTCCTTGGCATCGTCGAGGTTGGCGTCGAAGGTGAAGCCGCCGCCGTTCTCGACGGCCGGGTACTCGTAGGACCAGTACCAGGCGTGGCCGATGACCTTCACCAGCACGTCGGCCTTCGGGTCCGAGAGCTGCGTGCGCAGCAGGCGGAACGACGGGATCGCGACGGCTACCAGGATCAGCACCGGAACGATGGTCCAGGCCACCTCGATCAGGGTGTTGTGGGTGGTCTTCGACGGCGTCGGGTTCGCCTTCTCGCTGAAGCGGAAGACGCAGTAGAGAATCAGTCCGAGCACGAACAGCGAGATGCCGAACGAGAGCCAGTGCATGCCGTGCTCGAACGAATGGATGTCCCGCGCGTTCTCGGTGACGGCGACCTGACGGTCCATCTGCCACGGCACGGGCTGGCCGATGCCGGCGGCGAGCGCCGACGACGATGAGACGAGGAACGCGCCGAGCGCGGCAAGCCCCCATGATGACCGGTGTTGCGCCTGCGTCGTCCGCATGTGCCTCTCTTGGCTCCCCGTGATGGTGATCGGCGATGCCGCGCGTCTTGCTGGCTTTGAACTAAATCGCAAGTGCATTTCGCGGACCGCGCGCCGTTCGCGGGCCTAAACCCACGTCCGGCCGATTGGCGCTTCAGACCACATGGCCGAAGGGTGCGCAACCGCAACAGCGTCGCATCATGCAGCTTGATGCACCGTCGCGGTCTCGACTCGCATCTTCGACCGTCTATCGAAAGGTCGCAGGCCATGCCCCTGCATCCACAGGTATTCAATACGCCAGCGGGGCCCGGTACCGGGACATTCCGCCAAGCCGAGGTCCGCGCGTGATCGACCGACTGGAATTCATCCTGGCGTTGGCCCGCGAACGCCATTTCGGGCGCGCGGCCCAGGCCTGCAACGTCTCGCAGCAGACCCTCTCGGCGGGGGTCAAGCAGCTCGAGGACCGGCTCGGCGTCCTGCTCGTCCAGCGCGGCTCCCGCTTCCAGGGCTTCACGCCGGAGGGGGAGCGGGTCCTCGAATGGGCGCGCCGCATCGTCGGCGACGCCCGCGCCATGCGCGAGGAGGTGTCGAGCCTGCGACGCGGCCTCTCCGGAACCCTGCGGCTCGCGGCGATCCCGACCGCGACGCCGATCGTCGCCGCCCTGACCACGCCCTTCCGCGCCCGGCATCCGAACGTGCGCTTCTCCGTGCATTCCACCACCTCGGGCGAGATCGGGCGCCTCATCGCCGATCTCGAGATCGACGCGGGCATCACCTACCTGGAGAACGAGCCCCTGGGCCGGCTCACCGCCGTTCCGCTCTACCGGGAGCGCTACCGTCTGCTGACGGCCATCGACGGCGTCTTCGGGGGCCGGGACGCCGTCACCTGGGACGAGGTGGCGAGCCTGCCGCTCTGCCTGTTGACGCCCGACATGCAGAACCGGCGCATCATCGATCGCCAGCTCCTGAAGGCCGGCACCGAATCCGCGCCGCTCCTCGAATCGAACTCGATGATCGTGCTCCTGACGCACGTGCGCACGGCCAAATGGGCCAGCATCATGCCGGCGGTGCTGGCCGATACCTTCCGGTTGAACGACCGCATCCGCGCGGTGCCGATCATCGATCCCGACCTGAGCCACTCCGTCGGCCTCGTGGTTCCGGAGCGCGAACCGATGACGCCGCTCTGCGCGGGGCTCATCGTGGAAGCGCGCAACGCCGCGCCGGGCATCGCGGAGATGATCGACCTCCTTTGAAAAGAATTTGAAACAGCTTCAAAAGCCGACGCTGTCGCTTACGTTTTTGCGTTGCAAAATCGTATTTTGACAAAAATCCGTTGTCAGACGACGGAACTGCATGATTGATCATGCCGCACCGAGATCCCACCCTGGAACCAGAACAAGGTGAGTCTGGGTAGGAACAATGGTGCCGAACGAGCCCTGGAGCGAGCCCCGCGCCGCCGGGATCATCGCCGAACACGTCCACCTCGAGGGCGCGACCCTCCCGATCCTGCACGCCCTGCAGGAAACCTTCGGCTACGTCGACGAGGGTGCCGTCCCGCTGATCGCGGACGCGCTCAATCTGTCGCGGGCTGAAGTCCACGGCTGCATCACCTTCTATCACGATTTTCGCCGCGCTCCGGCCGGCCGCCATCAGTTGAAGCTCTGCCGCGCCGAGGCCTGCCAGGCCATGGGGTCGGACGCTCTGCACACCCAGATCCTCGCGCGGCTCGGCGTCGACTGGCACGGAACGACCGCCGACGGGGAGGTCACCGTCGAGCCCGTCTACTGTCTCGGCCTCTGCGCCAACGGCCCGGGCGCCCTCGTGAATGACGAGCCCTTGGCCCGGCTGACCGCCGATTCCCTCGAAGCCGCCCTCACGGAGAAGATGTCGTGAGCATCACGATCACCGTTCCGCGCGACGCCGTCGCCCTGGGCCTCGGCGCGAATCGGGTCGCCCGCGCGCTGTTCGCCGGCGCCGAGCGCCGGGGGCTCGACGTCACCATCGTGCGCACCGGCTCCCGCGGGATGCTCTGGCTGGAGCCGATGATCGAGGTCGCGACGCCGGAAGGCCGCATCGCCTACGGTCCGGTGACGCCGGCCGATGTCGACGCCCTGCTCGATGCGGGCCTCGTCGAGGGCGGCGCGCATCCTCTGCGCCTCGGCGATCCCGAGAAGATCCCCTACCTCGCTCGTCAGCACCGGCTCACCTTCCAGCGCTGCGGCGTGGTCGATCCGGTCTCGGTGGCGGATTACCGGGCCCATGGCGGATACCGGGGCCTCGAGGCCGCACTAAAGCTGGATGCCGCCGGCATCGTCGCGGAGGTGCGCGAGTCCGGTCTGCGCGGACGCGGCGGCGCGGGCTTTCCCGCCGGCATCAAGTGGAACACCGTTATGCTGGCGCAGTCGCACCAGAAATACGTGGTCTGCAACGCCGACGAGGGCGATTCGGGCACCTTCGCCGACCGCATGATGATGGAGGGCGACCCCTTCAACCTCATCGAGGGCATGACCATCGCGGGGATCGCGACGGGCGCCACGCGCGGCTACATCTACCTGCGTTCGGAATACCCGCAGGCCTTCGCGACCTTGAAGGAGGCCATCGCCAACGGCGTCAAGGCCGGCGTCCTCGGCGCCGACGTGTTGGGTTCGGGCAAGGCTTTCCACCTCGAGGTCCGCCTCGGGGCGGGGGCTTACATCTGTGGCGAGGAGACCTCGCTCCTGGAGAGCCTGGAGGGCCGGCGCGGCATCGTTCGCGCCAAGCCGCCGATCCCGGCGCTCAAGGGCTTCCTCGGCCAGCCGACGCTGGTGAACAACGTCATGACCTTCACGGCCGTGCCCTACATCCTGGAGCACGGCGCCAAGGCCTATGCCGAGTACGGCATGGGTCGCTCCCTCGGCACCCTGGCGATTCAGCTGGCCGGCAACATCAAGCGCGGCGGCCTGATCGAGTACGCCTTCGGCATCACCCTGCGCGAGATCATCGAGGATTTCGGCGGCGGCACGCAGAGCGGGCGTCCGGTGCGTGCGGTACAGGTGGGCGGCCCCCTCGGCGCCTACTTCCCCGACCACCTCCTCGATACGCCGCTCGATTACGAGGCGATGGCGGCCAACAAGGGCCTCGTCGGCCACGGCGGCATCGTGGTGTTCGACGACACCGTGGATATGGCCAAGCAGGCCCGCTTCGCCTTCGAGTTCTGCGCGGTGGAATCCTGCGGCAAGTGCACGCCCTGCCGCATCGGCGCGACCCGCGGCGTCGAGACCATGGACAAGGTCATCGCGGGCATCCGCCCCACCGAGAACCTGGCCGTCGTCGCCGACCTCTGCGACGTGATGACCGACGGCTCGCTCTGCGCCATGGGCGGCCTGACGCCGATGCCCGTCATGAGCGCGATCACCCACTTCCCCGAGGATTTCCAGCAGCGCGGGCCGATGTCCGTCGCGGCCGAGTAAGGAGGCGCGATCCATGGCCCTCATCAAAGAGATCGACTACGGCACCCCCATCCGGTTGAGCGAGCAGACCGTCACGCTCACCATCGACGGCATGAGCGTCACCGTCCCGGCCGGCACCTCCGTGATGGCCGCCGCCATGCATGCCGGCACCGCGATTCCCAAGCTTTGCGCCACCGACTCGCTCGAAGCCTTCGGCTCCTGCCGCCTCTGCCTCGTGGAGATCGAGGGCCGACGCGGCACCCCGGCTTCCTGCACCACCCCGGCCGAGAACGGCATGGTGGTCTCGACCCAGACGGACAAACTCGCCAAGCTCCGCAAGGGCGTGATGGAACTCTACATCTCCGACCACCCCCTCGACTGTCTGACCTGCGCCGCCAACGGCGACTGCGAGTTGCAGGATATGGCGGGTGCGGTCGGCCTGCGCGACGTGCGCTACGGCTACGACGGGGCTAACCACGTCAAGCCGACCTCCGAGCGGTACCTGCCCAAGGACACCTCGAACCCGTACTTCACCTACGACCCGTCGAAGTGCATCGTCTGCAACCGCTGCGTCCGCGCTTGTGAGGAGACGCAAGGCACCTTCGCGCTGACCATCTCGGGGCGTGGCTTCGACAGCCGCGTCGCCGCCGGCCCGACCAACTTCATGGACTCCGAATGCATCTCCTGCGGCGCCTGCGTGCAGGCCTGCCCGACCGCGACCCTCCAGGAAAAGTCGATCATCGAGCACGGCCAGCCGGACCATTCCGAGATCACCACCTGCGCCTATTGCGGCGTCGGCTGCTCGTTCAAGGCCGAGATGCAGGGCACCCGCATCGTCCGCATGGTGCCCTACAAGGGCGGCAAGGCGAACGAGGGCCAT
>NZ_JAIEOF010000330.1 GCF_019750675.1 Methylobacterium sp. | reverse complement strand
GTGTCCTTCGGGTCGGTCTTCGGATTGGTCTCGGCGGCGTCCGCCCGATTCGCGGCAGACTGGGCTTTGGAAGTGTCGCTCTTCGAAGTCTGAGCCTTGGAAGTCTGGTCCTTGGAAGTCTGAGCCTTGGAAGTCTGGGTGTTCGCCACGATGGAAATCCTCTTGTTCCCGAATTGTTCTGGAAACGCGGGGCTCCGGGGCGGGTTCCGGCGCGAGCCTTCCGCTGCGGAGCCGTCCCCGTGGCAGGGTGTCCCAGGGCCTCGGGGGCCGGGAATGGAGCGACTGGACGAGGATCGGCGGTGGCCAAACGGCGGCGATGGCTTGACGGCTCCCGGCTCGGCTGAAACATGTCAACAACACTGACGTAATTTCAGGCCGCTCCCGACGTGACAGCCCGCGCGATGCCCGATGCCGATTTCGAGGACCCGGCCCTGACCGGCGGGTCCGGCGACGACCTCATCGAGTTGCTGTTCTTCGCCTACCGGGATTTCGTCGGCGATCCGGACCGTATCCTGGCGCAGTACGGCTTCGGGCGGGCGCATCACCGGGTGCTGCATTTCGTGGACCGCTATCCGGGCCTCACGATCGCCGAACTCCTGGATATCCTGCGCATCACGAAGCAGAGTCTCAACCGGGTGCTCAAGGACTTGATCGAGCAGGACTACATCACCCAGAAGACCGGCACGAACGACCGCCGCCAGCGGCTCCTGTTCTGCACGGCCGCCGGCACGGTCCTGGCGGGCGACCTCATCCGGGTGCAGAGCCGGCGGGTGGCGCGTGCCCTGGCGGACGCCGAGGCCGGGCACACGGCGCAGCCCTCGGCCGAGAGCTTCCTGTTCGGGATGATCGAGCCCGACGCCCGGGCGGCCGTGCGCCGGCTGATGGCGCGGCGCGTCCGGAGCGCCGCCTGATGGCGGCACCGAGCCCCCGGGGGGGCACGGAGCTTCCCGACCACGCCCCCCACATCCTGGTGGTGGACGACGACCGCCGGGTGCGCGAGCTTCTGGCGCGCTTCCTCTTCGAGCAGGGCTTTCGCGTCACCTCGGCCGGCAACGTGCCGGAGGCCCGCACCAAGGCGCAGTGCTTCGTGTTCGACGCCCTCGTGCTCGACGTGATGATGCCCGGCGAGAGCGGCTTCGACTATGCGCGCGAGGTGCGCAAATCCTCCCGCGTACCCATCCTGATGCTCACCGCGCGCTCGAACCCCAACGATCGGGTCATGGGCCTGGAGATCGGCGCCGACGACTACCTGCCCAAGCCCTTCGAGCCGCGCGAGCTCATCCTGCGGCTCTCCAACATCATCAAGCGCCGCAGCGCGGGTGGCGAGGGTCAGGCCGTCGGCCACGACACCGTGACCTTCGGGCCGTTCTCCTACCGGATCGATCGGGGCGAGTTGCGCCGCGCGGACGAGACCATCCGCATCACCGAGCGCGAGCGCGAGATCCTCACCATCCTGGCCCAGGCCGGGGGCGGCAACGTCGAGCGCGAGGCCCTGGCCGGGGGGGGCGGGCTCGCGGCCGAGCGCAGCATCGACGTGCAGATCAACCGGCTCCGCCGCAAGACCGAGGTCGATCCGGCCAATCCCCTGTTCCTGCAGACGGTGCGGGGTGTCGGTTACCGCCTCGCGGTCGATTGAGACCATGGCCGCCACCGGCCTGATCGGGCGCACCGCCACATGGCTCGCCGCCCTCCCCCGCCGCCCCCGCATCTGGCGCCGGGTGGCCCGGGCCATCGGCGACGTGCTGCCGAAGGGTCTCTATGCCCGCTCGCTGATCATCATCATCGCGCCGGTGGTGCTGCTCCAGTCGGTGATCGCCTACACGTTCATGGAGCGTCACTGGCAGCTCGTGACCCGCCGCCTCTCGGCCGCCGTCACGGCCGACGTCGCCGCGCTGATCGACGTCTACGAGAGCTACCCGCAGGACAAGGACTCCGAGACCCTGACCCGGATCGCCAACGACCGGCTCAACCTCGATGTCGACATCCTGAAGGGTGCCAAGCTCCCGCCCGCCGGCCCGCGCCCGTTCTTCTCGATCCTCGACGAGGCGCTCTCCGACGAGATCCGCCGCCAGATCCGCCGGCCCTACTGGATCGACACGGTGGGCCGCTCCAGCCTGATCGAGATCCGGGTCTCGATCCCCGACGGGGTCATGCGCGTCACGGCGCGCCGCAGCATGGCGTATGCCTCGAACTCGCACATCTTCCTGCTCTGGATGAGCGGCTCCTCCCTGGTGCTCCTCGGCGTCGCGATCCTGTTCCTGCGCAACCAGATCAAGCCGATCCTGCGCCTCGCCGCGGTGGCCGAGAGCTTCGGCAAGGGCCGCGAGATCGAGTTCCGTCCCCGCGGCGCCCGCGAGGTCCGGCAGGCGGGCCACGCCTTCATCGAGATGAAGCGACGCATCGAGCGGGCGATGGAACAGCGCACGACGATGCTCAACGGGGTCAGCCACGACCTGCGCACCATCATCACGCGCTTCAAGCTCTCCCTCGCCCTCGTGGAGCAGACGCCGGAGGTCGAAGACCTGCAACGCGACGTCGACGAGATGAGCCGGATGCTGGAGGCCTACCTCGCCTTCGCGCGGGGCGATTCCGGCGAGGTGGCAGTGCCCACCGACATGCGGGCGCTGCTGGAGGATCTGCGCACCGACGTGGAGCGCCTCGGCGCCCATGTGGAGGCGGTGGAGATGGAGGATCATCCCCACGTTACCCTGCGGCCGGACGCGATCCGCCGCTGCCTGTTCAACCTCGCGGCGAACGCCGCCCGCTACGGGGAGACCGTGGCCATCACGGGCCGGCGCGAGGCGCGCTCCTTCCTGGTCTCCATCGACGACGACGGGCCGGGCATCCCCCTCGACCAGCGCGAAGAGGTGTTCAAGCCCTTCGTGCGCCTCGACGACGCGCGCCAGGATGCCGGCGGCTCCGGCCTCGGCCTGTCCATCGCCCGCGACATCGCCCGGGCGCATGGTGGCGATGTCGGCCTGCACGACAGCCCCCTCGGGGGCCTGCGCGCCACGGTTCGGATTCCGGCCTGACCCGAGAGCGATCCGGCAACGGATGCGGGATGTTTGACCGCATCCGAGCTTGACCGCACACGCTTGGCGGGCGCCGTACCGCGATGCTATGAGGGGCGCAGTGAACGCCACATGGGCCGGTGCGCCGGGTCCCGAAGAGGTTGAGCCCCATGAACAGCCCGCTGACCCCGCTCCTGATCCTCCTGCTCCTGCCGATCTTCGCCATCGGTGCGGTGCTCTATACCGATGCGGGCATCGAGCCGGCGCTGTTCTACGCCACCGTGAAGACCTTCGTGGTGCTCTTCATCGTGGCCGGCGGCCTCTGCTTCGCCGCGAGCCGTCTGGCCGAGCGCAGCGAGGGCTGATCGCTCCGGCGATTCCAACTATCGCGACGACGAAGGCCCGGACCGCGAGGTCCGGGCCTTCGTCGTTTCGGATGCCCGTTGCCGACTTGTCCCAGGTCTCAGGGAGCCTGACCCATAGGTCGGCCTCCCCGAGGGCCGGCGCACGACCGCCGCCGCGCCGCCGCGCGGGCGGACCTCGATGAGTCAGGCTCATCGCGGGCCCGTATTACTCGGCGGCGATGCGCGGCGGCAGGATCGATTTCGGGTCGTTGGCGGAATGCGGCCGGGGCAGCGCGAATTCGCCCTCGGTGGGCTCGTCCACCGCGCCGACGAAGCGGCCGAACAGGCGCACGAACAGGCCCGAGAGATCGTCCACCAGGACGAAGATCGCCGGCACGAAGATCAGCGACAGGCCGGTGGAGACGATGAGGCCGCCGATCACCGCGACCGCCATCGGCGCGCGGAACTCGCCGCCGATGCCGAGGGCCATGGCCGAGGGCACCATGCCGGCCGCCATGGCGATGGTGGTCATCACGATGGGCCGGGCGCGCTTGCGGCCCGCATCCACGATCGCGGTGGCGCGGTCGACGCCGCGGGCCATCTCCTCCACGGCGAAATCGACGAGCATGATGGCGTTCTTCGTCACCACGCCCATCAGCATCAGGATGCCGATCACCACCGGCATCGAGATCGGCATGTGGAAGATGAGCAGGCCCAGGATCGCGCCGCCGATGGAGAGCGGCAGCGAGAACAGGATGGTCAACGGCTGCAGGAAGTTGCCGAACAACAGCACCAGCACGCCGAACACCATCATGAGGCCGGCGCCCATGGCGAGCGCGAAGCCCTCGAAGACCTCGCCCATCACCTCGGCGTCGCCGGTCTGCCGGATGGTGACGCCCGGCGGCAGGTCCTTGGCGGCGGGCAGGGCCAGGATCGCGTCGATGAGGGAGCCGAGCGCGTCCGAGCCCTCCATGTCGGCCTCGAGGGCCACCCGGATGGCGCGGTCGTAGCGGTCGATGGCGGTGGGGCCGCGCCCGAGGCTGAGGTCGGCCACGGTGGAGAGCGGCACCGCGCCCCCGCCCTTGACCGGGACCTTGAGGGTCTCGAGCTGGTCGAGGTCGCCGCGCAGGCGCTCGGGCAGCTGCACCCGGATCGGCACCTGCCGATCGATGGTGTTGAACTTGGCGAGATTCGCGCCGATGTCGCCGATGGTGCCGACCCGCACGGTCTCGGCGATGAGGTCGGTGGAAACGCCGAGCTCGGCGGCGATGCCGGCCTTCGGGCGGATGCGGATCTCGGTGCGGTCGAGGGGGGCGGTCGAGAGCACGTTGACGAGGTGGGGTACGCCCGCCGCCTCGCGCTGAAGCCGCGCCGCCGTGTCGGCCACCACCGCCTTGTCGGGGCCGGACACGATCAGGGTGACGTCGCGCTGCCCGCCCTCGCGCAGGGCCCAGAAGCGGATGTCCGGTACGTCGTGCAGGATCGCCCGGATGGCGATGTCGACCTGCTTCTGGCTGCGAGGCCGCATGTTCTTCGGGGTGAGATTGATGGTGAAGGTCGCGAGCCGGACCTCCTTCTTGCCCGGCAGCTGACGGCCGCCGTCGACGAAGACGCTGCGCACCTCCGGCAGGGCGCGGATGCGGTCCACCAGGCCGTCGCTGACCCGCGTTGTGTCGGAGAGGCGCGCGCCCGGCGGCAGCTCCACCACGAAGATGGTGCGGGCGGCGTCCTCCGCCGGCAGGAAGCCCGCCGGCAGCAGGCCGGTGGACATGATCGAGCCGGCAAAGCACGCGAGCCCCAGCACGAGGGTGATGAATTTGTGGCGCACCGACCATGCGACCACGCGGGTATAGCACCGCATCACCGGCCCCTCGCGGGTGTGGTCGGGGCCGTGGTCGCGCAGGAAGTAGGCGGCGAGCAGCGGCGTGATCAGGCGCGCCACCAGCAGCGACATGAACACGGCCGCCGCGATGGTGAGGCCGAACTGCTTGAAGTACTGGCCCGCGATGCCGCTCATGAAGGAGACGGGGGCGAAGATCGCGATGATCGTCGCCGTGATGGCGATGACGGCCAGGCCGATCTCGTCGGCGGCCTCGAGGGCGGCGCGGTAGGGGGATTTCCCCATCCGCATGTGCCGGACGATGTTCTCGATCTCCACGATGGCGTCGTCGACGAGGATGCCCGTCACCAGGGTGATGGCCAGCAGGCTGACGGCGTTCAGCGAGAAGCCGAGGCTGCTCATGATCCAGAAGGTCGGCAGCACCGAGAGCGGCAGGGCGATGGAGGCGATGAGCGTCGCGCGCCAGTCGCGCAGGAACAGGAACACCACGATGACGGCCAGCGCCGCCCCCTCCACCAGGCTCAACATCGCCGAGTGGTAGTTGCCCACCGTGTTGATGACGGAGGTGTCGATGAGGTCGAAGCGCACGCCCGGGTGCCGGATCCCAAGCTCGGCGATGCGCTTGGCGACCCCGGTGGCGACCTCTGCGTCGCTGGCGCCGGTGGAGCGCGAGATCGCGAAGGCGACGACGGGCTCGCCGTTGAAGCGCGCGAAGGTGCGCGGCTCCTCCGAGCCGTCCACCAGGGTGGCGAGTTCGTCGAGGCGGACCTTGCGTCCGCCCGGCACGATGATGGAGGTCTCGGCCAGGGTCTCGAGGCTGGCCGCCCCGGCGAGCGTCCGGATGGACTGCTCCTGCCCGCCGAGCTCGCCGCGCCCGCCCGCCATGTCGGCGGCGGTGAGACGGAGCTGCCGGTTCACGTCGGCCGCCGTGATGCCGAGGGCCAGCAGGCGGTCCGGCTTCAGGGTCACGCGGACCTCGCGGGCGACGCCGCCGAGGCGCTCGACGCCGCCGACGCCCTTCACGCTCTGCACCTGCCGGGCGATGACGTCGTCGATGAGCCAGGACAGGTCCTCCGGCGTCATCGCGGGCGCCGAGGCGCCGTAGATCATGATCGGCAGGCCCGCGATCTCGACGCGGTTGATGATCGGCTCCTCGATGGTGCGGGGCAGGTTCACCCGCACCTTCGAGATGGCGTCCTTGACGTCGTTGACCGCCCGGTCGCTGTTCACCTCCAGGCGAAATTCGATGGTGGTGCTGGAAACACCCTCCGCGATCGTCGAGATGACGTGCTTGACGCCCTTCACCCCCGCCACCGCGTCCTCGATCACCTTCGTGACCTGGGTCTGCAGCTCCGAGGGCGCGGCGCCCGATTGCAGCACCTGGACCGAGACGATGGGGATGTCGATGTTGGGAAAGCGGGTGATCGGCAGCGCCCGGAAGCTGACGAGCCCGAGGACCACCAGGACCAGAAACAGCACGATCGAGGGGATCGGTTTGCGGATCGCCCAGGCTGAGATGTTCAGGCGCATGGTTTCGTCCGATCAGCGAGGGGCGGCATCGGCCGCCTTGGCGGGCGTCGGCGTCACGGGGGACGGAACCACGGCCCGGACCCGGTCGCCGTCACGCAGGAAGCTGCTGGCGCGGGCCACCACCGATTCCCCGGCCTTCAACCCCGAGCGGATCTCCATGGCGCCCTCCGCCGAGAGGCCCGGCACCACCGTGCGGGCCTCGACCCGCGCGTCGGCGACCACGAAGACGCTGGCCCCGCCATCCGCCCCGTAGAGCAGGGCCGAGAGGGGGACGGCCACGCTGGTGCGCCGGGCGACCTCGACCTTGCCCCGCGCGAAGGCGCCGATGCGCAGGGTCGGATCGGGATCGAGGCTGATGCGGACCCGGCCGAGGCGGGTCGCGCGGTCGATCTCCGGGTCGATCCGGCGGACCCGGCCCAGGAGGGTGCGTCCGCCGTCCCAGTCCAGGCGGGCCGGGTCACCCACATGCAGGCGCGGCATCCAGGTCTCGGGGACCTCGCCCTCGAGTTCGATCTCGCCGCGGGCGATCAGGCGGAACATCGGCTCGCCGGCGGCCGTGGCGGTGGCGCCGATCCGGGCGGTCCGCCGGCTCACGATCCCGGCTTCCGGCGCCCGGATCTCGGCGCGGGTGCGGCGCAGAGCGATCTCGGCCCCCTGCGCGCGTGCCGCTGCGAGGTCGGCTTCCGCCAATTGCAGGCCGCCCCGGGCGGCACCGAGGCGCCCCTCGTTGGCCTGGGCCGTGGAGATGCGCTGCTCCAGGGTCACCGCGGTGGCGTTGCCGGTGCGGATGAGGCTGCGGGTGCGCTCCAGGGCGAGGTTCGCCTCCACCTGGGCGGCCTCGGCCTGCACGATCTGGCTGCGGGCCTGGAGGATCGCGGCCTGCGCCTTGGCGATGGCGGCGGCATTGGCCGCCTCCTGCGTGAGGACCATCTCCAGGGAGAGCCGGGCCAGGGGCTGGCCGCGCGCGACCTGCGCGCCCTCCTCCACCAGGAGTTCGGTGATGCGCAGGCCCTCGACCTCCGGCGCCACCAGGATCTCGTCCCGCGGCACCAGCGTTCCCGTGACGACCGCTCGCTCGACCACCTCGCGCGGGGCGGCGAGCGCCACGGTCACGGCTGGGGCGACCGCGGCCGGATCGGGCACGGCCGGACCCTCCGCCGCCCGGGCCCCGCCCAGGGCGAGCCCGGAGAGAGCCGCCAGGAGGGCCATGGCGCCGGCGTGAAGGGTGGGATGGCGGCACATGGCGGACGGGTCTCGAAGCGGGCGTCGACGGCACCCCAAGGCCTCCATGAAGAGGCCGGCGTTTTCAAGGCCTCGGGCTCCTGTTCGCGGTCCCGGGCCGAAGGGAACGATCGCGCTTGTTCGGGGGCCCGGGCATGCAACCTTCGCCACTCGGCCACGTTTTCAGGTCGATCATCATTTCAAGCCCGAGGCAACGGATCATGAGCATCTTCGAGATTCGCCAGAAGACTAACGGTGCGATCCTGTGGACCGGCAGCGCCTGCGACGCGACGTCGGCCCTCGATGCCATGGCGCGGGAAGCCGGTTACGTGGACTTCGCGTCGCTCCCCGAGGACATCCGCGCCGCTGATCCGGTCGCCCGCCCCATCGATTGAGTCCCGAGTCAGACCTCGGTTTCCCTTCGCTCTTCGCCGCGCGAAGGTCTGTGAAACACCGCCCTCGCCTTCCTACGAAGGCGAGGGCGTTTTCGTTTCCCGGCGCTCCGCGCGCAAGATTCGTCAGGCGGCGGCGGAGTCCTGCAGCGAGAGATAGCTCGGATCGAACTCCGCGAGGATTTGCAGATGCGTGAGGTTGCGGATCATCAGGCTTCGGGAGCGGAATTCGATCAGGCCCTGGCGCCGCAGCTCCTGCAGGGTGCGGTTGACGTGCACGGTCGACAAGCCGGTGGTGTCCGCAAGGTCGAGTTGCGAGATCGGCAGTTCGTAGCCGTCCCCCTGCGCCAGACCGACGGCGCGAAAGCGCGTCAGCATCTCGCAGAACAGGTGTGCGATGCGCTGGATGGCACTGCGGGAGCCGATGTTCAGCAGCCATTCCCGCAGCGTCGCGTTGTCCACGAGCGTTCCGCGCCGCATGGTCTGGACGAGATTTCCGGCTTCCCCCGATAGTCGCTGGATGCTGGAGAAGTCGAGATGCGCCACCCGGCAGGTCGAGATCGTGGAGACCGTGTGGTCCATGCGCGGGCGCAGCGCGAGGTCGAGGTCGCAGAAGTCGCCGGGGATCAGGTAGGCGGTGATCTGCCGGGCGCCGCCCCGCCGGAGCTTGCTGCGGCAGGCGATACCGTCCAGGATGATGAAGATTCCCTTCGGGGTCTCCCCTTCCCGGATCAGGTCGGTTCGCGCCGCCACCGTGGAGGCCGTGCCGGCGAGCCGCTCCAGGGCAGCCCGCCCCGCCTCCTCCAGGGGGGCGAACTGCTCGAGCCGTCGGATCAGCGTACCGGCGCTGCTGCGCGCCGATGGATCCGGGCGCAGGAACGGGACCTGCACCGTGCGCCGATCCGGGATCATGACCGAGGGTCCGTCAGAGAGCCTTTCCAGGCCTCGCGGCAAGCGGCGCGTCTGACTGCATCATGCGGGTGAGAACCTGTCATGTCCCCTCGGCCCCTGAACTCCGGCAGCAATCGCTTCGTAGAAAACCGAGGCAGTAATCCACCTGGTTGACAGGCAGTGAAGACCCGCCTCCGTCCCAAGAATCAACAAACCCTTAAAATACTCTCGGAGCAGCCGGTAATCTGCCCCGAAGACAGGTAGAGTGTTATATATATAATTCTGTTTCACAGGCGATGAACATCATCGCCTGCCTTTGGTGTGGTATCCGACACTACGCGAATGTCGACTACCCGACATATCTTTCCGTAGGGTTGCCTTTGTGCGTCATCGTACGGATAGTTCAGCGAGATTTTGTATATATTCCTGAGAACGGGTCGATGGGAGATTTTATGTGCTCTCGATCGAGGGGGCGGGGCCGTGTCGCTGATTGAGCAATCCGCTGTCCGCAACCGCCTGCTCAAACGTCTCTCACCGGATGATTTCGCGCTGCTTCAACCGCATCTGCGCCCGATGGCGACGGAGATGCGCCAAGGCTTGATCGAGCCTTACCTGCCGGTCCGGGACCTGTTTTTTCCCGAGACGGGGTACGCCTCGATCACCACGGCGGGCCTGGGCAAGATCGAGGTGGGCATCATCGGACCCGAGGGCGTCGTGGGCGCGACGCCGGTGCTGCTCGGCAGCGACCGCACGCCCTACGATCACTTCGTGCAGAACGCGGGCGAGATGCTCGCCATCGGGGCGCCGGAGATCTTGGCGGCCACCGAGATCAGCCCGGCCCTGCGTCGTCTGCTGCTCCGTTTCGTCCAGACCCTGCTGATCCAGACCGCGCAGACGGCTTTCGCCAACGCGAGCTACAACATCGAGGTGCGGCTGACCCGCTGGCTGCTCATGTGCCACGACCGGGTGATCGGCGACGACATCGCGGTCACCCATGATTTCCTGTCATACATGCTGGGCGTTCAGCGCACGACCGTGACGCTGGCGCTGCAGCTTCTGGAGGGCAACCGGCTGATCCGGGCGCGTCGGGGCCGGATCGTCGTGCTGGACCGTGCCGGTTTGCTGGCCGTGGCGGGAGACAGCTACGGCGTCCCCGAAGCCGAGTATGCCCGGCTGATCGAAGAGGCCTGAGGCGGCGATCCGGCCTCCGGCCCCGGAGGATCGAGGGCGCGGCGTCGCCGTGCGGGTTCGCGGCTGCGCGTCGGCACCCGGATGAACCCGATGCGATCCGCGCGGTTGATCTCCCGTGCATCAAGCGTTCCTCCCGAGACTCGGCCCGCCCGGTTCACCGCCGTGGTGGGCTCTTTCGGTTTTGTTCCATGATCTGGGCGCAGTGAAGACTTGACATTTTCTGTCAAAAACCCGGCGTTCGTACGCTTTCGCGCGGTGCCGGACCTTATTCTTTTCGCTTAACCTGTGTTGGTGCAGGCACCGAAAAGGTTCCGCACAACTCGAGGACACTGAAGGAAGTCGGCTTCCACCGCTTCCGGTCGCCTTGAGAAGATACT
>NZ_JAIEOF010000230.1 GCF_019750675.1 Methylobacterium sp. | reverse complement strand
CTAACGAACCCCTCGCCCCGAGCGAGCGCCCTGCCCCGGGCGAGGTTTGGGCCTCCGATCCCTGGCCGGCCCATGTCACGCCCCTCCTGACCGACGTGCCGGTGGCCCTGGTCCGCACCATGCCGGCGCATGGCGGGCGCGAGGGCATCCGCGAGAATCAGGCGCTCTACGCGGCGGCGATCGCGAGCGCGCGCCGAACCATCTATCTGGAGAACCAGTACTTCACCGCGCCACTGATCGCCGAGGCCCTGGCGGCGCGCCTCGCCGAGCCGGACGGCCCCGAGATCGTGGTGGTCGTGGCCGAGCGCAGTCCGAACGGTTTCGACCGCCTGACCATGGACACCGCCCGCAGGGTCATGATCGCGCGCCTGCTCGCGGCGGACCGATACGGCCGTCTGCGCATCCTCGCGCCGCGGACACCGGGGGGGCGGACCATCCTGGTGCACTCGAAGGTCGCGATCTTCGACGACCGCCTGCTGCGGATCGGTTCGACCAATCTGAACAATCGGTCGCTGGGCTACGACAGCGAGTGCGACCTCGCGATCGAGGTCCCGCTAGGCGACGCCCACGATGCCGCGCGCATCGCCGTGGCGCGCCTGCGGGACGGCCTCGTGGCCCATCACGCCGGCTGCCCGCGCGAGCGCTTCGAGGAGGTGGTCCGCACGCGCGGATCCCTGCGTGCCGTGCTCGACGACCCGGCCCTGGTGGCGCCGCAACGGCTCTGCGCGGTTATCCCCTCGCGGCGTGGGCTCCTCGCCCGTCTCATCGCGGCCTGGCACCTCGGCGACCCCGTCGGCGTCGCCGACGCGTGGCGGCCCTGGCGCCGGCAGACGGAACTGCGGCGCCTGCGGGACGGCAAGCCGCATCAGGGTGTCAGTGCGGCCGAGCCGGAGGGCGAGCCGAGCGCCTCCTGAGCACTGCCCGTCACCGCCGGCAGGCCGATTTCGGCGAGAAGCGGCCGATGGTCGGAGGCGGTGCGCGCAAGCCCCTCGTGCAGGACCGAGACCCGGTCCACCGTGATGCCGGCGCCGACGAAGACGTGGTCGAGGCGCAGCACGGGACAATGGCTCGGGAAGGTGGCGTTCCCGCCGCGCTGGCAGGCGATCCTGCGGGCATCGGTGAGGGTGCGGGCCAGCTGCCGGTAGGCCCGCGACCACGGCGTGGCGTTCATGTCGCCCATCAGTACGACCGGCCCTCGAGCTGCGGCGCTCTCCAGCCAATCGGGTCCGAGCAGGGCGGCGACCTGCACGGAGCGCTCTGCGGCCCGCAGCCCGAGATGCGTGTTCAGAACCTGAAGCCGGTGGGCGCCGACCGAGACCTCGATCCAGAGGGCGCCGCGCGGCTCCAGGCCGGGCATACCCGGCAGGCCGCCGGCCTTGACGAGGTGTGAAGGACGGCGCGTCAGGATTGCGTCGCCGTAGCGCTCCGCTCCGACGCGCAGGGCCGGATGGAAATGGTCGTGCAGGCCGACGCGGTTCGCGAGGTCGCGGGCCTGATCGACGCCGCCCGTTCGGGCACGCCCGGCATCCACCTCCTGCAGGGCGACGATGTCGGGCCGGCAGGCATCGATGACGGCGGCGATGCGGTCGAGGGCGACGCGACCGTCCATGCCGCGGCCATGGCGGATGTTGTAGCTGAGAAGGCGGAGGGCGGGACCGGGCGCGCGGACCTGTGCGGTCACGCGGCGCGCTCGGCCGGACCGGCGCGATCCCGGTCGCGTGCGGTCCTCGGCTCCGGCCGGACCGGCGGGTCGCCAACCATCCGGACGCGACAAGACCGGATCGCCCCCGGCGGTTCGGCCGGGATCAAGGTTCTGAAGCGCTGAAGCGCGGACTCGAGATCCGACATTGACCTACCCCCGCTCGGAGAACACGCGACCACCGATCCGGTTTCCGGAAACGCGTCGGCCAGGAACACGCGTCTGGCGAACACGGGTCTGACGGATGCCGTTTCGACCGCGGTCGGCGGGCGTCTGTGCAGCGACGCGCGGGCGGGGGTTGACCAAAGTGTCGTCGCTGACTGATTTTTGGGCACGGGCCCGCGTGGCCGTGCCGCTTCCGCCGCGCGGGTCGTTGCACACGATGGAGGGTGCACAGCGTTCGCGGCCCGGTTCTGAGTTGGCCTGATCCATGCCAAGGTGCCCGCGCCACGCAAAGATCGCGGCCAGCACGCGCACAGCATGCACGAAGAGGATGGAAGCCTTGTTGAAGTCCACGGTCAAAGCGTTCGCGTCGGCGGCTGCCCTCGCCGGGTTTCTTGGGCTGTCCGCCACGAATCCGGCACAGGCCGCCAACGTCTTCCGCTTCGCCTTCCAGGGCGACATCAAGTCCCTCGACCCCTACTCCCTCAAGGAGAGCTTCACGATCGGCATGCACGGCGCGGTGTTCGACTCGCTCATCACGCGCGACAAGGACCTGAAGCTGGCGCCCATGCTGGCGGAATCCTGGGAGAATCCGGAGCCGACGCGCTGGCGCTTTCACCTGCGCAAGGGCGTGAAGTTCCACGACGGCTCGGACTTCACCGCCGACGACGTGATCTTCTCGGCCAACCGCGTCCGGGCGCCGGGTTCGAACTTCACCACCAACGTGCCGTCCGACGCCGAGTGGGTGAAGGTCGACGACCACACCGTCGACATGAAGCTCAAGAGCCCGAACCCGATTGCCCTGTACCAGTTCTCGACGTGGTACATCATGTCGAAGTCCTGGGCCGAGAAGAACGGCGCCGTCGCTCCCACCCTGCCGAGCGCGACCTCGACCAGCTACGCCGCCCTGCATGAGAACGGCACCGGGCCGTTCATCATCACCGAGCACCAGCCCGGCGTACGCACGGTGTTCAAGAAGAACCCCAATTACTGGGGCAAGGTGGAATCGAACCTCGACGAAGCGGTCTTCACCACCATCCAGAACGACGCCACCCGCGTCGCCGCCCTGATCTCCGGTGAGGTCGACTGGATCGACCCCGTGCCGCTGCAGGACGCGCAACGGGTGAATGCCAGTGGCACCGCCACGGTGATGGCCGGGCCGGAGTTGCGCACGATCTTCCTCGGCATGGACCAGTCCCGCGACGAGCTGAAGGACTCGAACGTCAAGGGGAAGAACCCGTTCAAGGACGTGCGCGTGCGCGAGGCCTTCTACCGGGCCATCGACGAGGAAACGATCGCCAAGCGCGTCATGCGCGGCCAGGCGGTGCCCTCGGCCCTGCTGATCGCGCCGGTGCTGTTCCCCCGCGCCTCCGAGTTTAAGCGCCCCGAATACGATCCGAAGCGCGCCAAGGCCCTGCTGACCGAGGCCGGTTACCCGGACGGCTTCTCCCTCGGCATGGACTGCCCGAACGACCGCTACGTTAACGACGAGGCGATCTGCCAGGCGGTGGTCTCGATGCTGGCCCGGGTCGGCGTGAAGGTGAACCTTAACGCGCAGCCCAAGGCGAAGTACTTCGCCAAGGTGTTGGCGCCCGCCTACGACACCTCGTTCTACCTCGTCGGCTGGACCCCCTCCTCCCAGGATTCGCACAACATCCTGTTCGAGATCGCCGGCTGCCGGAACGGCTCCAAGCCCGGCCGCGGCAACTGGAACCTCGGCAACTACTGCAACCCGAAGGTCGACGCGCTGGCCGATTCGGTCGAGGCCGAGAGCGACCAGACCAAGCGCAACGCCCAGATCAAGGAAGGCTTCGACACCATCCAGGCCGATTGGGGCTTCATCCCCCTGCACCAGCAGGCCCTCGCCTGGGGCGTGTCGAAGAAGGTCACCCTGGTCCAGCGGCCGGACAACATGCTCATGCTGTACTGGGTCTCGAAGCAGCCGTGACACCCATGACCGATCGGTGTCCGGGCGCGTCCCCCTCCCCCTTTTGGGGAGGGGCTAGGGGTGGATGTGGTTGGGTGAGCCGCGACCTGCGGAGGCCAGAGGCGCGACCCCCACGCCTGACCGCTCCCCTCAAGCTTGACGGATCTCGGGCAGGCCCGAGATCCGCCGGGGAGAGGAACGCGTTCGGGCGCGGGAGCGCGATCGGCCGCCGGCAACGAGGCATCCACCCATGATCGCCTTCATCCTCCAGCGCCTGCTTCAGTCCATCGCCGTGCTGTTCGCGGTGGGGCTCATCGCCTTCTCGATGTTCCGGTTCGCGGGCGACCCCGTGAACCAGATCGTGGGCGTCGACACGCCCTATGCCGAGCGCGTCGCCATCCGGAAGGATCTCGGCCTCGACGACGCGGTGGCGGTGCAGTTCCTGCGCTACGCCGGCAACGTGGCCCGGGGCGAGTTCGGCACCTCCTACCAGTTCCGCCAGCCGGTCTCGGCGCTGCTCGCCGAGCGCATGCCCGCCACCCTCGAGCTTGCCCTCTGCGCCACGCTCTTCGCCCTCACCGTGGGCATCCTGATGGGGGTCTACTGCGCCCTGCGGCGGGAGACCTGGCTCGCCAAGATCTTCCTCGCCATCTCGCTCGTCGGCATCAGCCTGCCGACCTTCCTCATCGGCATCCTCCTGATCTTCCTGTTCTCGGTGACGCTGGGCTGGCTGCCCTCCTTCGGGCGCGGCGATACCGTGCGGCTCGGCTGGTGGACGACGGGATTCCTGACGGGGTCCGGCCTGCGCGCGCTGATCCTGCCCTCCGTCACCCTCGGCCTGTTCCAGATGACCCTGATCATGCGGCTGGTGCGCGCCGAGATGCTGGAGGTGCTGCGCACCGACTACATCCGTTTCGCCCGCGCGCGGGGCCTCACCACCCGCTCGATCCATCTCGGCCATGCCCTGAAGAACACCCTGGTGCCGGTCATCACCATCGCGGGCCTGCAACTCGGCTCGGTCATCGCCTTCTCGATCATCACCGAGACGGTGTTCCAGTGGCCCGGCATGGGCCTGCTCTTCGTCCAGGCCGTGCAGAACGTCGATATCCCCATCATGGCGGCCTACCTGCTGCTGGTCGCCGCCATCTTCGTCGTCATCAACCTCGTGGTGGACGTGCTCTACACCATCGTCGATCCCCGCCTGCGCCTGTCCACGGGACGCGCCGCATGAGCGCTTCCGTGCAGGACGCTCCCCTCCTCCCGCCGGCGCCGGCCAAGCGCTCGACGCTCGCCCGCTTCCTCGATTCCGACGTCTATGCCAGCTTCCGCCGCTCGAAGCTGGCCATGGGCGCCTTCGCGGTGACGCTGGTCTTCGTGCTCCTGGCGCTGGCGGCCCCCTGGATCTCGCCCCAGAATCCCTACGACCCGGCACAGCTCGAGCTCATGAACTCGAACCTGCCGCCGCTCTGGTACGCCGACGGCGTCGCCCCCTTCACCCTCGGCACCGACGACCAGGGCCGCGACGTGCTCTCGGCGGTGTTCTACGGCCTCCGCCTGTCCCTGGTGGTCGGCCTCCTCGGCGTCCTCGTCTCGGGCACGCTCGGTATCCTGCTCGGGCTGCTGGCGGGCTATTTCGGCGGCTTCGTCGACACGCTGATCATGCGCGTCGCCGACGTGCAGCTGACCTTTCCGGCGATCCTGATCGCCCTGGTTGTGGACGGCGTCGCCAAGGCGGCGTTGGGGAGCCAGATGGACACGAACGCCGCCATCGGGCTCATCGTGCTCTCGATCGGGCTGTCGTTCTGGGTACAGTACGCACGCACCGTCCGCTCCTCCGTTCTGGTGGAGAAGAACAAGGATTACGTGCAGGCCGGGCGGCTCATCGGCCTGTCCTCCCCGGTCATCATGGTCCGGCACGTGCTGCCCAACGTCCTCGGGCCGGTCTTCGTCATCGCCACCATCAATCTCGCGCTCGCCATCATCACCGAGGCGACGCTCTCCTTCCTCGGCACCGGCCTGCCCGACTCGATGCCGTCCCTCGGCACCCTGATCCGCACCGGCAACCGCTTCCTGTTCTCCGGCGAGTGGTGGATCGTCGCCTTCCCGGGCCTGGCGCTGGCCGGTCTCGTCCTGGCGATCAACCTGCTGGGCGATTGGCTGCGCGACGCCCTGAACCCGAAACTCCAGTGATCGCGCCGGCATGACACAGCTGCCATGACAGAACCCGTCCTCTCGGTCCGCAACCTGCGCGTCGCCTTCGCGGGCCGGCGCGGCACCCTCACGGCCATCGACGACGTTTCGTTCGACATCGCCCGCGGCGAGATCCTCGGCGTCGTCGGCGAATCCGGGGCGGGCAAGTCCGTCACCGGTTCGGCCGTCATCGGTCTCATCGACCCGCCCGGCGCCATCGTCGGCGGTGAGATCCTGCTGAAGGGCACGCGTATCGACACCCTGTCGCCGGAGGCCATGCGGCGGATCCGGGGTCGGCGCATCGGCATGATCTTCCAGGACCCGCTCACCAGCCTGAACCCGCTCTACCGCGTCGGCCGGCAGATCGTGGAGACCGTCCGCACCCATACCGACCTGTCCGAGAAGGCGGCGCGCCAACGCGCCATCGACCTCCTGGCGGAGGTCGGCATCCCGGCGCCGGAGCGGCGGATCGACGGCTACCCGCACGAATTCTCCGGCGGCATGCGCCAGCGCGTGGTGATCGCCCTGGCGCTGGCCGCCGAGCCGGAACTCATCATCGCCGACGAGCCGACCACGGCCCTCGACGTCTCGGTCCAGGCCCAGATCATCGCGCTCCTGAAACGTCTCGGCACCGAGCGCGGGACCAGCGTGATGCTGGTGACCCACGACATGGGCGTGATCGCCGAGGCCGCCGACCGGGTGGCGGTGATGTATTCCGGGCGCATCGCCGAGATCGGCCCCGTGCGCGACGTGGTGCAGAACCCGCTCCACCCCTATGCGAAGGGCCTGATGGGGGCGATCCCGACGCTGGCCCAGGAGACGGACCGCCTCGCCCAGATCCCGGGATCGATGCCGCGCCTCTCCAACATCCCGCAGGGCTGTGCCTTCCACCCGCGCTGCCCCTCGGCCTTCGCCCGCTGTCTCGTCGAGCGGCCGGACCCGATCCCGGTCGGGGCGCACCGGGTCGCCTGCCACATCTACGACCGCTCGGAAGCCTCCGCCGCATGAACGCGCCCGTGATGCCGCCGCCCGCCCCGAGCGCCCGATCTTCGGAGGCGCCCTACGTGTCGATCGAAGGCCTGCGCCGTACCTTCGACGTGTCGCGCCCCTGGCTCGCGCGGGTCATCGAGCGCCAGCCGCGCCAGATTCTGCGGGCGGTGGACGGCGTCAGCTTCGAGATCCGGCGGGGCGAGACCTTCGCGCTCGTCGGCGAGTCGGGTTCGGGCAAGTCGACGGTCGCCCGCATGGTTGTGGGGCTGCTGCCGCCGAGCGGTGGCGACGTGCGCATCACCGGCGTTTCGATGACCGACCCGCGCGAGGCCGCCGCCCGCCGCCGCCTGCGCCGCCGCATCCAGATGGTCTTCCAGGATCCCTATGCGTCGATGAACCCGCGCTGGCGGGTCCGCCGGATCGTCGCCGAGCCGATCCGGGCCTTCAACCTGCTCCAGGGCGAGGCCGCCATCGGCCGCCGGGTCGGCGAACTGCTCGGCCTCGTCGGGCTGCATCCCGACGATGGGGTGAAATATCCGCACGAATTCTCCGGTGGCCAGCGCCAGCGCATCGCCATCGCGCGGGCGCTCGCCTCGGAGGCGGAGTTCCTGGTGGGCGACGAGCCGACCTCGGCCCTCGACGTCTCGGTCCAGGCCCAGATCCTCAACCTGATGCGCGACCTGCAGGACCGCCTCGGGCTGACCTACCTCTTCATCAGCCACAACCTCGCCGTCGTCCGCCACATGGCGAACCGAATCGGGGTGATGTATCTGGGGCGCGTGGTCGAGATCGCAGACGGACGGGAACTCTTCCGTGCTCCGAAACATCCCTACACGCGCATGCTGCTCGATGCGGTTCCGGATATCGGCCTCACCGGGCGCAAGCGCATCCCCGTCTCGGGCGAGATCCCGAACCCGATCAACCCACCCCCGGGTTGCGCCTTCAACCCGCGCTGCCCCTTCGCGAACGAGCGCTGCCGTACCGAGGTGCCCGCCCTGGTCGAGGGCGTGGCCTGCCACGCCTTCCAGGAGCGGCGACTGCCGGCCTGAGGGCGGGCGGCACGCGCGGACGCGTTCCAGAGCCAGAGCATGAGCACAGACCCATTGATCGCCGCGACCGAACACCCGGCGGCGAACGGGCTTTCGGCCGACGACATCCTCGGCCTCGGCGCCGTCGACCTCTCGGCCGCGATCCACGCCCGGCGCGTCTCCTGCGTCGAGGTCATGACCGTCTATCTCGATCAGATCGACCGGCTGAATCCGATCGTCAACGCCATCGTCGCCCTGCGCGACCGGGCCGACCTCCTGGCCGCGGCCGAGGAACGCGACGTGCAGGCGGCGCGCGGCGATTTCCTCGGGCCGCTGCACGGGTTTCCCCAGGCGGTGAAGGACATCGACGCGGTGAAGGGCCTGCCCTTCACGCAAGGGTCACCGATCTTCCGCGACCGCATCGCGGCGGCCGATTCCATCATGGTCAAGCGCCTGCGCAGGGCCGGCGCGATCTTCATCGGCCGGACCAACATGCCGGAATTCGGCCTCGGCTCGCAGACCTTCAATCCGGTCTACGGCGCCACCCGGAACGCCTACGATCCGAGCAAGACCTCCGGGGGCTCCAGCGGCGGCGCGGCGGTGGCGGTGGCCCTGCACATGCAGCCGGTGGCCGACGGCAGCGACCATGCCGGCTCCCTGCGCAACCCGCCCGCCTTCAACAACCTGTTCGGGCTGCGCACCGCCTACGGCCGCATCCCGATCGAGACGAAGGACGCGTTCACGGCCGGCCTCGGGGTCGCCGGAGCGATCGGCCGGTCGCCGGCCGATCTCGGCCTGATGCTCTCCGTCCAGGCCGGCTACGATGCGCGGGTGCCCTACTCGAACACGCAGGACCCCGGCATCTTCGCCGAGGACCTGAAGCGCGACTTCACCGGGGCCCGGATCGCCTGGTTCGACGATCTCGGCGGCTACCTGCCCTTCGAGCCGGGGGTACTCGACCTCGACCGCAGCGCGCTTCCCGCCTTCGAGGCCCTGGGCGCCAAGGTGGAATGGGACCGCCCGCGCTTCGACATGGGCAAGGTCTGGCGCGATTGGCTGACCCTGCGCGCCTGGATGACGGCCTCCAACCTGCGTCCGCTCTACGACGAGCCCGACTACCGGGCGCTGCTCAAGCCGGAGGCGGTCTGGGAGGTGGAGCGCGGCCTCGCCCTCTCGGCGGATCAGGTCACCGCGGCGCAGGAGGGGCGTACCGCCTGGTACGAGGCCGTGCGCCGCTTCCAGGAACGCTACGATTTCCTCCTCATGCCCTCGACCCAGGTGTTCCCCTTCGCCGTCGAGGAGCACTGGCCGAAGACCGTCGGCGGCCGGGCGATGGACACCTATCACCGCTGGATGGAGGTGACGATTCCGGTCACCATGAGCGGGCTGCCCGCCCTCAACGTGCCGGTCGGCTTCGACCCGGCCGGGCGTCCCTCCGGCATCCAGATCGTCGGCCCCAACAACGGCGAGCGCGCCTGCCTCCAGCTCGGCGCCGCCTACGACGCCGAGACCCGGTGGGTGACCCGGCGCCGGCCCGCGCTGCTCGACCCGTCCTGATCCCTCTCCGAGCCACTCGCCTCCGAGCCCCCCGATGACCGACACGTCCGCGCCGCATCACGGCCGCTACGCCTACAGCGCCCTGCCCGACCGGCCGGTCTACGATTGGCCCGGGGGCAAGCGTCTCGCGGTCTATCTCGGGCTCAACCTCGAGGGCTTCGATTTCGGCCGCGGCCTCGGCGCCGAGCTCGCGCCGGGCGGCCCGCAGCCGGACGTGCTGAACTACGCCTGGCGCGACTGGGGTAACCGGGTCGGCGCGTGGCGGATCAAGGACACCCTCGACGCCCTGCGGATGCCCGCGAGCGTTCTCGTCAACAGCCGGCTCTACGCCGATTGCCCCGGCCTGATCGAGGCGTTCCGGGCGCGCGGCGACGAGATCGTCGGGCACGGCCGCACCAACACCGAGCGCCAGGGCGACCGGGAAGAAGCCGAAGAGCGGGCGCTGATCGCCGAGGCCACCGCGATCCTGACCGCCCAGGAGGGGAAAGCCCCGAAGGGCTGGCTCGGCCCCTGGATCTCCCAGAGCCACCGGACGCCGGACCTGCTGGCGGAAGCGGGCTACACCTACCTCCTCGACTGGTGCCACGACGACCAGCCGACCTGGTTTGCCACCCGTAACGGCGGCCGCATCCTGTCGGTGCCCTATCCGCAGGAGCTGAACGACATCCCCGCCATCGTCGCCCGCAAGGAGACCGGGCAGCAATTCGCGGACGCCCTCGTCGAGGCCTTCGACGAGATGCTGGAGCAGTCGCGGACCGCACCGCTGGTCATGGGGATCGCCCTGCATCCCTACATCGTCGGCCAGCCGCATCGCCTGCGCCCCTTGCGCCGGGCCCTCGCCCACATCGCCGCGCGTCGCGACGAGATCTGGCTGACGACCGCCGGTGGCATCGCCGATTTCGTCGCGGAGAGCGGCACCGCCCTGTAGCGGGGTCGGTGGCGGCCGACCGTTCAGACATCGATCAGACTGGCTTGGGTAGACAGGCCGCTCGCGTCTCCGACGCCTGCCCCGAGCCCATCCATGCATGCCGACGCCTTCCTTGCCGCCGCCGAACGCCTGCCCGTCCGTGATCTCGACACGCTGACGGGCGG
>NZ_JAIEOF010000138.1 GCF_019750675.1 Methylobacterium sp. | reverse complement strand
GTGGCGTCCTTGTTGTTGACGTTGAGGGCCGCGTTGTAGTCCTCGATCGCCTTGTCGTACTGGTTGGTGGCGATCAGGCTCTGGCCGCGCGCCGCGTAGGGCGCCGCCACGAAGGGGTTGCGGTCGATGGCGGCGTCGAAATCCGCGATGGCCTGGGTGTTCTGACCCTGCTTCTGACGGACGAGGCCACGGGCATGGTAGGCCTCGGCCGATTCCGGCGCGAGGCGGATCGCCTGGTTGAGGTCGGAGGTTGCGCCGTCGAGGTCGCCTTGCGCGCGCAGCACGTTGGCGCGGCCGATATAGGCGGGGGCGTAGTTCGGGTCCGCCGAGATGGACTTCGAGAAATCCTGCAGCGCGGCGTCGTTGCGGCCGATCTGGCGATTGGCCAGCGCCCGGTTGTTGTAGGCCGAGGCCGAGTTCGGGTCGATCTGCACCGCCTTGGTGAAGTCGCCGATGGCGTCGTTGAACTGGCCGGCCCGGGCATAGGCCGCGCCGCGCGTGACGTAGGCCGCCGCGTCGTTGGGATTGCGCTGGATCACTTCACTCAGCGAGGCGATGTTGACCGTGGTAGCGCCCGTCTGGTCGGATTCGAGCACGGCGAACTGGCGCGACGCGGTGGCGCCGCCGCCGTACGTCTCGCAGCCGGCCAGGGCGGCCGCCACGAGCGCCGTGGCCCCGATCAGCCCCGCCTTCGATGCCCGCAGCTTCAAAACCGTCATGGTCCTCGCTCCCCCCGGCGTCGCGCGCGACGCCGCCCCCAAATCGATCGCAATCCGCGCCGGCGCCCGCATGCTGGAGTCCGGCCGCGCCGGCACCATTCCGCATCGCGGTGAATGCGCGCTTAAAATCGGCGTCGGGTTCCGCTCAAGCGGCTGGATGTGGCGAAGGTATGGCCCTGGCCTGCGGAGGCTAGAATCGGTCGGCAGGGCCGTCGCTTGCTGGGCGCGTGTCGCAATCGGGCCGCGGTTTTCGCAGGCCCGTCAGGATTTCGGGACGAGTTGGGTGACGTGGCCCATCTTGCGCCCGGGCCGGGCCTCGCCCTTGCCGTAGAGGTGCAGCTGCGCCCCCGGCCGGCCGAGGATCGCGGCCCAGTCGTCGACGTCGCCGCCGATGAGGTTGTGCATCTCCACCGCCAAGCCGCCGACCCGGGCCGAATCGCCGAGCGGCCAGCCGCAGACCGCGCGGACGTGCTGGGCGAATTGCGAGGTCGTCGCGCCCTCGATGGTCCAGTGGCCGGAATTGTGGACGCGCGGGGCGATCTCGTTGACGACGACCCGGGCGGGTCCGTCCGCCTGGGGCACGAGGAACATCTCCACCGCCAGCACGCCCACATAGTCGAGCGCCTCGGCAATGCGGCGGGCGATACCGATGGCGGCGGCCTCGGTCTGCGGCGCGATGCCGGGGGCGGGGACGCGGGTGACGGCGAGGATGTGGTCGCGGTGCTCGTTGGCGCACGGGTCGTAGGCCGCGAAGGCCCCGTCGGCCCCGCGGGCGGCGACCACCGACACCTCCGCCTCGAACGGCACGAACCCTTCGAGAATGGAGGGCGCGCCCTCGAATTCGGCAAGAATCGCGGCGGGATCGATCGCCGCGGCATCGGCCTCCCCCTCGGCCCGGATCATGCGCTGGCCCTTGCCGTCGTAGCCGAAGCGGCGGGTCTTCAGCACCGCCGGTCGGCCGATCTCGGCGAGCGCCCGGGCGAGGTCCTCGGCCGTGTCGACGGCGCGGAACGGCGCGGTCTCGATGCCGAGATCGTTGATGAAGCGCTTCTCGGTCAGCCGGTCCTGGGTCGTGGCGAGCGCAGCGGCGTTCGGGTGCAGGGGCGCCTTGGCAGCCAGGGCCTCGGCAGCCCGCGCCGGGATGTTCTCGAACTCGTAGGTGACGACGTCGACGCTGGCGGCAAAGCGCGCCAGGGCCTCGACATCGTCATAGGCCGCGATCGTGGCCTCGGCCGAGACGTCGAAGGCCGGGCTGTCGGCGTCCGGGGCGAAGACGTGGACCCGCAGGCCGTAATTCGCGGCCGCGAGGGCGATCATGCGGCCGAGCTGGCCGCCGCCCACGATGCCGAGGGTCGCGCCGGGGCGGATGTCGGGGAGGGCGGTCACGGTGCTTCGCTTTTCACGACGGGTTGCGTTTCAAGGGAGATCGCTCTTCAGGAAAGATCGCTCTGGGGGGTCTCGGCGACGCTCGCGGTCTGCGCGGTGCGCCAGGCATCGAGCCGCGCAGCGAGGTCCGCATCGGTGAGGGCGAGGATGGCGGCCGCGAGCAGGGCGGCGTTGATGGCGCCCGCCCGGCCGATGGCCAGGGTGCCCACCGGAATGCCGGCCGGCATCTGCACGATGGAGAGCAGGCTGTCCTGCCCGGACAGCGCCTTCGACTCCACCGGCACGCCGAGGACGGGCAGGGGGGTCATCGCCGCCGTCATGCCGGGCAGGTGGGCCGCACCGCCGGCGCCCGCGATCACGACCTGGAATCCTTCCGCCTTGGCGCCCTTGGCGAAGGCGACGAGGCGGTCGGGCGTGCGATGGGCCGAGACGATGCGATCGTCATGGGCGACGCCGAGCGCATCCAGCGTCTCGGCGGCATGCCGCATGGTCGCCCAGTCCGACTGGCTGCCCATGATGATCGCGACCGGGGAGGCTCCCGCCATGGTCGTCAGATCCCTTCGCGATCATGTGTGGAACGGGCCGTGCGCGCCGCGACCCTTAGGAACGCCGAATACAAAAGCGGTGGCGCGCCCGCAAGGCAGGAACCCGGAGGCCCCGCCCCGTCAGGCGATGATGTCGGGGGTGATCTGGTCCTCGAGATACGAGATCCGGTCGCGCAGGGACAGCTTTCGCTTCTTCAGGCGCTGGATCTGCAGCTGGTCGGCCACCACCCCGAGTTCGAGGGCGTCGATGGCGCCGTCGAGGTCCCGGTGCTCCTGCTTCAGCCGCGCCAACTCGTCGGCCGGTTCCACCGTTGCATCGTTATCGAACTGGACCGCCATCGCACCTGATGCCCCGGGACGCCTTCGCAGAAGACCATGCGACAGCCGGTCGGCCTGGGCAAGAACCCGCCGCCCCTCCTGCACAAACATCCGCCTGCACAAACATCCGTCAAGCATGGCCGTCGATAGCCTTCGACAGCCGGCTGATCATATGTCAGTCTGGCCGCGTCGAAACGAGACAGGAGACACAGCTCATGTCACTGCAGACGCACCTCACCCAGCTCGCCCGGAAGCACGAAGCCCTCGAGCGGGAGATTCACGATGCCACCATCCGACCCTCGGCGAACGATCTGCGCATCGCAGAGCTCAAGAGACGCAAGCTCCACCTCAAGGACGAGATGAACCGCCTGCGAACCGAATCCGACCAGCTGCACTAGCGGCTGCTCCGACCCCACCAAACCGTCTCTAGAGCGTTCGCCGCCGCCGCTGGGTCTCCAGGGCGGCGGTTTTCGTTTTCCCCCGGGCCCCGGCAGGATGGCGCAGCAGTCCGGCAGCGTAAATTCCGGTAGAGTGCGGAGAAACCGGCAACCACGACCGGGCCCGCAGGATATGCCATGGACGCCACGCCCCACACTCCGACGCCGCTCCCCGGCCGCTACGTCGAGACCCACGCGGCCTCGCTGCGCGATCCGGAGGCGTTCTGGCTCGACGCGGCCCGGGCCATCGACTGGGCGCGCCCGCCGACCCGCGCCTTCGATGCGGCGGCCGGCGCCTATGGCCGCTGGTTCCCCGACGCGACCCTGAATGCCTGCCACAATGCCGTGGACCGGCACGTGGCCGCCGGCCGCGGCGACCAGGCCGCGATCCTGTACGATTCGCCCGTCACCGGCACGAAACGGCGAATCACCTACGCGGCGTTGTGCGACGCGGTGGCCGTGCTCGCAGGCGTGCTCGGCGACCTCGGGGTCGGGCGGGGCGACCGCGTCGTGATCTACATGCCGATGGTGCCCGAGGCCCTGTTCGGCATGCTCGCCTGCGCGCGCCTCGGGGCCGTCCACTCCGTGGTGTTCGGCGGCTTCGCCGCCAACGAACTCGCGATCCGCATCGCGGATGCCACCCCGAAGGTGGTGCTCGCCGCATCCTGCGGCATCGAGCCGAACCGCGTCGTGGCCTACAAGCCGCTCCTCGACGCCGCGATCGCGGCCTGCGCGCACAAGCCCGCGGCCTGTCTCGTCCTGCAGCGTCCGCAGGGGCCGGCCGACCTCGTGCCGGGGCGCGACCACGACTGGGCCGAGACGGTGGCGCGGGCGGACGCCGAGGGCCGGCGGGCGGATTGCGTGACCGTTGCGGCCACCGATCCGCTCTACATCCTCTACACCTCCGGCACGACCGGGAAGCCAAAGGGCGTGGTGCGGGACACGGGCGGCTATTGCGTCGCGCTCGCCTGGTCGATGCCCAACCTCTACGACGTGGCGCCGGGCGAAACCTACTTCTGCGCCTCCGACATCGGCTGGGTGGTGGGCCATTCCTATATCGTCTACGCGCCGCTCCTCCACGGCTGCACCACGGTGCTCTACGAGGGCAAGCCGGTGGGGACACCCGATGCGGGCGCCCTCTGGCGGGTCGTTTCCGAAACCGGCGCCGCCTGCCTGTTCACGGCCCCCACCGCGCTGCGGGCGATCAAGAAGGAAGACCCGCGCGCCGAGCGGGTCGGTGCCTACGACCTCTCGGCCTTCCGCTCCCTGTTCCTCGCCGGCGAGCGGGCCGACCCCGATTCGGTGGCCTGGGCCGAGCGGGCCCTCGGCCGGCCGGTCATCGACCATTGGTGGCAGACCGAGACCGGCTGGGCCATCGCGGGCAATCCCGTCGGCCTCGGCCAGTTGCCGGTCAAGCACGGCAGCGCCTGCGTGCCGATGCCGGGCTACGACCTCGCCGTCCTCGACGAGGCTGGCAAGCCTGTGCCCGCCGGCACGATGGGCACCATCGCCCTGCGGCTGCCCCTGCCGCCCGGCTGCCTGCCCACCCTCTGGGGTTCGGAAGAGCGCTTCCGGTCGAGCTACCTCTCCACTTATCCAGGCTGGTACGACACCTCGGACGCCGGCATCGTCGATGCCGACGGCTACGTCACCGTGCTCGGCCGCACCGACGACATCATCAACGTCGCCGGGCACCGGCTCTCCACCGGCGCCATGGAGGCGGTGCTGGCGAGCCATCCGGACGTGGCCGAATGCGCGGTCATCGGCATCCGCGATGCCCTGAAGGGCGAGCAGCCCTGCGGCTTCGTGGTGCTGAAATCGGGGGTGGACCGCCCGACCCAGGCGATCGAGGGCGAACTCGTCGCCCTGGTCCGCGAGCAGATCGGGCCCGTCGCGGCCTTCAAGCTGGCGCTCACCGTGCAGCGCCTGCCCAAGACCCGCTCGGGCAAGATCCTGCGCGGGACCATGAAGCGCATCGCCGACGGCGAGCCCTGGACGACCCCGCCGACCATCGACGATGCCGGTGTCCTCGACGAGATCGGCGCCAGCCTGAAGGGGAGGGGGATCGGGGCCGGGTAGCCAAGCGCCCCCGGACGCGCCACGTATGCGGGACTACCGCCAAGCCGGAGCCCCGCATGACCGCCCGCCTGTTCGAGCCCCTGCGCCTCGACGACCTCACCCTGGAAAACCGCATCATCGTCGCGCCGATGTGCCAGTACTCGGCCCATGCGGGCCAGGCCGGCGACTGGCACCTCATGCATCTTGGGCAGATGGCGATGTCGGGGGCGGGGCTGCTGACCCTGGAGGCGACGGCGATCTCGCCGGAGGCGCGGATCTCGCCCACCGATCTCGGGCTCTATTCCGACGAGACCGAGCGGGCGCTGGGCCGGGTCCTCGACGCGGTGCGTTGCTACGCGCCGGTGCCCATCGCGATCCAGATCAACCATGCGGGTCGGAAAGCCTCGAGCCGGGCTCCCTGGGACGGCGGCGCCCAGATCGACCCGGAGGCACCGGACGGCTGGCGAACGGAGGCCCCCTCGGCGCTGGCGCACGGGGCGGACGAGGTGGCGCCCCAGGCCCTCGATTCGGAAGGGTTGAAGCGCATCCGCGACGGCTTCGTCGCCACCGCGCGCCGAGCCCTGAACCTCGGCATCGACGGGTTCGAGCTGCACGGAGCGCACGGCTACCTGCTGCACCAGTTCCTCTCGCCCTTGTCCAATCAACGGACCGACCAGTACGGTGGCTCGCTCGCCAACCGGATGCGGTTTCCGCTCGAATGCTTCGAGGCGGTGCGGGAGGCCGTACCGGCGGGTAAGCCGGTCTGGATGCGGGTCTCGGCCACGGACTGGGTCGAGGAGGGCTGGACCCTGGAGGAAACGGTGGAACTCGCCCACGCCCTCAAGCGCCGGGGCGCGGCCGCGATTCACGTCTCCACCGGCGGCCTCTCTACCCGCCAGCAGATCCCGCTCTCGGCAGGCTACCAGGTGCCGTTCGCCGAACGGATCAAGGCCGAGACCGGGCTCACCACCATCGCGGTCGGGCTGATCACCGAGGCCGCTCACGCGGAATCGATCCTGGCCCAGGGTCAGGCCGACGCGGTCTCCCTGGCCCGCGCCCTCCTGTACAACCCGCGCTGGCCCTGGCACGCGGCGGCCGAACTCGGCGCGCAGGTGCGGGCACCGTGCCAGTACTGGCGTTCGCAGCCGCGCCAGTTCAAGGACCTCTTCGCCGACACCCGGCACGGACAGCGCTGAGCGCATCGCACACGACGCCCGGGCATTGCCCCATTCCATCAGCCAACCCGCCACGGCGGGCGCTTCGCGAGAGACACGCAGCATGGACGACGACGACGTCACCACCTTCGCGGTGGAGCGGGTTCGCCTCGACATCGAGAACGGCATCACCCTGATCTCGGGGGCCGACGACGAGGAGGAGCCGGCGGGCTACTTCATCATCCAGATCGAGAAGGGCGACCCGGACGGACCGCTGATCGAGGTCTTCGGCGAGGATCTGACACAGTCGGACGGCGTCACCCGCCTGGAACTCGGCCTGCGCCACATGCGCTTCGACTTCGACCCAAGCAGCACGATCGGCAGCGAGATGCCCTGCGTGCGGATCGAGTCGCGCACGGAGATCCCGGAGGGCGTGCGCGCCCGCCTCTCCGTTGCCTTCGGCAAGCGCGCGAAGCGGGTCTGATACCAATCATCATCGAGGCGAGGAGGGAGTCCATGGAGATCAAGGTCGGCGACTTCGTCGCATCCGACGACAACGAGGCCACCATGACGGTGGTGGCCCTGGAAGGGGACCGGGCGCTCTGCCGCTGGTTCGTCGACGGCGACGTCGACGGCGACGAGCAGGAGGCCTGGATCGACCTGGCGGCACTGACCGTTCTGTGAACGGGGCGGTAAACGGACCCGGAGGGGACATGTCCGAGATCGCGGAGAAGCGGCGCGAGATCGCCGAACTGATCGCCCTGGAACTCGGCTTCGGCGACCTCGAAACCCTGAGCGCGACCGAGCGCGCGGCGGTCGACCGTCAGACCCAGGAGACCATCGCGGGCTGCGAAGCGGACAGCCCGGAGCCCGCCGATTGCGCGGAGGCCAACATCCGCCTGCGCGGCCTGCTTCAGCAGTACCGCGCGCTCCAGATCCTGCGGAGCGACGAGGACGATGCGCGGCTGGCCGACGAGGGCGAGGTCTTCGGCCGCGAGGACGATGCCTGAACGGCCCCGTTCTCAGCGCGCCACCGCCCCGACCATCGGGCCGAGGGGCCGGCTCAGGTCCGAGCGGTTCATGGACGGAGCGTAGAGGCTCGATACGCTGCCATCGAGGAACAGAGCGTTGCGGCACCCGAGGGTGTCCTTGAAGAGGCGCGCGAAGGCGCCGAAGCTCACCGGGCGCTCCGAGATCGCGAACACGGCGGTGCGGCCATCGTCGCGGACCCCGACCCCGTTTCGAATCTTCTGGCTCGGGCCATCGGCGGAGATCTTGGGGTGGATGTGCCCGTCAACCACCAGCATCGGGCCCGACTGGGTGGCGAAGTCGGGCTTGGGGGCGGCGCGAAGGTAGCGGCCCGTCTCCATCACGCCGGCGCGCTCGCCCTTCACCCAGAAGATACCGTTGGGCTTGAGGTGGAAGTTGCCCGGCCCGTTGGCGGTGGACACGCCCTTCAGCTCGCGCCCGTCCTCGATGTACAGCCCGACCGGGGCCTGACCCTTGTCGTACATGCCGGCATTCATCGCGAAGCGCAGGCCGGTGCCCTGCTTCTCGGCCAGGGTCGAGAGGGAGGAATAGGGCAGGCCGTCGGCCCCGAGCCAGAACACACGAACCCGTTCGCGGCGCAGGTCGACCGTGCAGACCGTGTAGGCCTCGCCCTCGGCCTGCACGGCGCGGCAGGGCGCCGGGGCGGGGGCAGTAGCGGGCGCGGCGGCGGCCGGCCCGCCCAGGGCGAGGCCGAGGGCCGTGACGCGCAGGAAGGCGAGGACCGGGAAACGGCTCACCCGAACGCGAGCCCGCTCGACAACCTGCACCATGATCACCCGTATCACCCGCCACCACGCCCGCCGAGGGATCGCGGCGGCCGGCTGCGCTTCCTCGCCCGAAACCCGCGCCCATTTCAAGGGCGACGGGGCGAAGGAGGCGAGGCGGGCCGCCGACTTCACGAAACGGGGAGAAACAAAACGCTCCTGAACCGTTCTGGGTGCATCCGCGTTTTTCGGCTGACGGGGACGTTTCGGCTTCTTTCGGAGACGATGTGATGAAACGAGTTCTTCTCGCTTCCGCAGCCATGGTCGGCGCGCTCGCGATGATTCCGGCGACGGCCGACGCGCGCGGCTTCGGCGGTGGCGGTTTTCACGGCGGTGGTTTCCATGGCGGTGGGGGCGGCTTCCGCGGTGGCTTCGGCGGCGGCGGTTTCCGCGGTGGATTCGGCGGATATCGGGGCGGCTTCGGCGGCTTCCGCAACGCCGGATTCGGTGGATATCGCGGTGGCTTCGGCGGTTACCGCGGCGGCTATTACGGTCGCGGCTACGGCCGAGGATACGGCTACGGCCTCGGTGGCCTGGGCCTGGGTGTCGGCCTCGGCCTCGCGGCCGGTGGTCTCTACGGCGGCTACGGCCCGGGTTATGGGTACGGATATGGCTACGCGCCGGTCGGGTACGGTGCCTACGACTACGGTTACGGGGGCGGCTGCTACACGGTTCCGCGCGTGCGCTGGACGCCCTACGGCTACCGCCGGGTGCTGGTCGAGCGCTGCTACTGATCGATCCCGAGCGATCGTTGACGGGGGAGGGGCCGCCACGTGCGGCCCCTTCTCGTTTTCGCTCCTGGTCCCGGTCGAAGCGCGCCTATCGGCGCGTCTCGTCCCGGCGCATCGGCATGGCGTCGATGGTCTCGAAGAGGGCGGAGGCCGGTAACGGCGTCCCCTCGACGCGCTTGGCCTCCCCGTCCTTGCCGATCAGCACGACGCGGAACGCGTCCGGCGGCAATCGGAGCGTCGCGCGCAGGCGAATAGCCTCCGGCGCATCGCCCACCGCCTCGAGGGTCACGAGATCGCGCTCCTTCAGGCCCGGGCGGACTTCGGCCAGGATGGCGCGCTGGGCAGCCAGGTTCGGATCGCCCGCGCCGGGCGCCGAGACCACCAGGACGCGCGCGCTCCAGCGATAACGCTCGAGCGGACTTGCCGCGGCCTGCGCCGCTCCGACGCCGAGCAGCGTCGCGCCGATGGCCCAGCCACGCACCGTCATCGTCCAACCTCCCTGCGAAAGGCCGCAACGCACTGCAACCGTCGCCCTGCAGATAGCGCGCGGCCCGCACGGGTGAACCCGGTCCGGTTTGCCCTTGGACCGAGCCGACCCATCTGAACCGGAGGCAGTCGCCCGAACCCGCGTGCGTTCGGACGGACTTGCCGATCGGCCTTCGCAAAGCGCGACAACCCCGGAGTTCCCATGACCACCGCGAACCGCCGCATCGTCCTCGCCGCCCGCCCGCACGGGGAGCCGAACGCCTCGCATTTCCGGCTGGAGGAGGCGCGCATGCCCGTGCCGAAAGCCGGGGAGGTGCTGCTGGCCAACCGCTACCTGTCCCTCGATCCCTACATGCGCGGGCGCATGAGCGCGGCGAAATCCTATGCCGAGCCCGTCGCCATCGGCGACACCATGGTGGGTGCCACCGTGGCGGAAGTCCGGGCCTCGGATCACCCCGGGTTCGACGTCGGCGACATGGTTGTCGGCTTCGGCGGCTGGCAGGAATTCACCACGTCGGACGGCCGGGGCCTGCGCAAGCTCGATCCGGCGGCAGCGCCCGTCACCACCGCGCTCGGTGTCCTGGGGATGCCCGGGATGACGGCCTATGCGGGCCTGCGCAACATCGGCCGGCCGAAAGCCGGTGAGACCGTGGCGGTCGCCGCCGCCGCCGGGCCGGTCGGCTCCCTGGTCGGGCAGATCGCCAAGCGCCGGGGGGCACGCGCGGTCGGTATCGCGGGCGGTCCGGAGAAATGCGCTTACCTGCGCGATACCCTCGGCTTCGACGCGGCGATCGACCATCGCGCGGACGACTTCCCCGACGCCCTGGCGGCGGCCTGCCCGGACGGCATCGACGTCTATTTCGAGAATGTCGGCGGCGC
>NZ_JAIEOF010000462.1 GCF_019750675.1 Methylobacterium sp. | reverse complement strand
CCCGACGCCCGCCGCATGGGCATCGCCACCGCCTACGCGCCGGGCTCGAAATACAAGGTCTACTGGGCCCTGCTGGTCGCGCGGTAGTCGGCGGCGGCTCGCAGACGGCCCGAAACGGCTCAGGGTCGCCGCGACCGTCAGCCCGATGCGGCTCAGGCCGCCCGGACGGTGGCAAGGAAGCGCTGGATCTCGGCCCCAAGGTGCTCGCTCTGGCGGGACAGCTCGGAGGCCGCGCCGAGGACCTGGCCCGCCGCCGCGCCGGTGCCGGCGGCCGCATCGGCTACGCCGGTGATGTTGGTGGTCACCATGTCGGTGCCGCCAGCGGCCTGGGCGACGTTGCGCACGATCTCCTGCGTGGCCGCGCCCTGTTCCTCGACGGCCGCCGCGATCGAGGTCGCGACATCGCTCATCTCGCGGACCTGTCCGGCGATGCCTTCGATGGCCGCGACCGCTTGGCCTGTGGAAGCCTGGATCTCGGTGATCTGGCGGGCGATCTCGTCCGTGGCGCGGGCGGTCTGCGAGGCCAGCTCCTTCACCTCCGTGGCGACCACCGCGAAGCCGCGCCCGGCCTCGCCGGCCCGCGCCGCCTCGATGGTGGCGTTGAGCGCCAGCAGGTTGGTCTGGCCCGCGATGCTGGAGATCAGCCCGACGACCTCGCCGATCTTCGACGCGCTCCGGGAGAGGGCCTGGACCAGACGCGTGGTCTCGGCGGCCTGGCTGGCGGCGGCGCCGGCGAGCCGGGCCGACCCGTCGACCTGACGGCCGATCTCGGCGACGGAGGACCCGAGTTCCTCGGCGGCCGAGGCCACCATGGTGACGTTGGTGGCGGCCTCCTCGGCGGCGGCGGCGACGTTCGTCGACTGGCTGCTCGTCTCGGTGGCGGTGGTGCTCATGACCTGGGCGGTGGCCTGGAGTTCGGTCGCCGAGGCCGCCACGGCATCGACGATGCCGCCGACGGTCCGCTCGAACCCATCGGCCAGTTCGCGCATCGCCATCCGGCGCTGCTCCTCGATGCTGGCGCGTGCGCGTTCCGCCTGGCGCTCCAGCTCGACCGTGCGGATGAGATTGTCCTTGAACACACCCACGGCCGCCGCCATGGCGCCGACCTCGTCCCGGCGTCCGGCGCCCGGGACCGGCAGATCGCTCTCGCCCTGCGCGAGGCGCGCCATCATCGACGTCATGGCCCGGATCGGGCGCGCGATCCCGAGATGCAACAGCACGAGCCCCAGCGCGGAGACCAGGAGGATCACGCCGAGCCCGATCCAGTTCGCGAGCCGCGCGCCCCGGTTCGCCGCGTCGGCGGTGTCGCTTCGCTGCTTCAGGAGGGACGTCTCCTCGGCCACGATCTCGCCCGCCCGGGCCCGCACCGCATCCATCGCGGTCTTGCCGGCGCCGGAGGCCTCCAGGCGGCGCGCCTCCTCCTGCGTGGCCGGGGCGGCCATCAGGCGGATCTCGCGCTCGGCGACGTTCTCCCGCCACTGGCGGGCGGCGGCCTCCAGGGTGCGCAGGCGTTCCTGCTGCCGGGGGTTGTCCTGCGTGAGCCGCCGGGCCGCATCGAGGGCGGACGCGAAGGCCGTCTGCCCGCCCGTGTACGGCGCCAGGAAGGCGGCATCGCCCGAGACGAGGTAGCCGCGCACGCCCGTTTCCTGGTCGACCATCGCGCCGGTGAGGCGGCTCATCTCGCCGAGCACCTCGTAGGTGTGCCGCGTCCGCTCGCCGGCGTCCTCGATGGTCGACAGGGTGCGCAGTGACAGCACCGAGACGGTCGTGGACGCCACGAGGACGATCGCCAGGGCCGAGCCGATCTTGGCGGCGATCTTCAGGTCGACGAGGCGGGACAGCATGGGGACAACCTGGTGGCGTGACGGGGGCCGTTGGCCCGCCGCCTCGCACGGAGCCCGGCCGGGTCACGCCAGGGATACCGCCGCATTCGATAAACAAATGTTACGTCTGGCCGGGCCGACGCGCGCATCGCGGCCGGAGGACGACTCAGGGAAAGTTCTTCATGCGGGGCGTCGGGGCGGGCTCGCTGAGGAGCGTCACCGTCACCCGCCGGTTGGCGGGCAGGTAGGGGTTGTCGGGAAACATCGGCTCGGTGTCGGCCTTGCCCGTGACGGAGGCGAAGCGGTCGTCGGGCACGCCGCTGCCGGCCAGGATCTCCCGCACGCTGATCGCCCGGTTGGCGGAGAGTTCCCAGGGCGGGGCGAGGGGACGCGAGCCAGGGCGTTCCGTGGCGGTGTAGCCCGTGATGGCGATGCGGTTGGGCATCTTGCGCAGGGTCACGGCGAGGCGCTCCAGCAGGCGCCGGGTGCGGTCGTTGGGACGGCTCGACCCGTCGCGGAACATCGAGGCGCCGTCCTGGTCGACGATGGACACGTCGACGCCCCGCTGCGAGGGTGCAACGAAGATGTTCTTCGACAGTTCGGCGACCTCGGGCATGTCCTGCATCGCCTGGCGCAGGCTCGCGGCGGCGAGGCCGGCGCCGTCCGGATAGCCCTTGTCCGGCATGCCCTCGTCGACGTTGCCGTCCACCGCCGGCGGGGTGGTGTGGTCGGAGGCGAGTTCGGGCGGGATGTCGCGCTTGTATTTCACCTTGTCGGCGTGGGCGAGGCCATCCTTCTCGATGATGCCGGCGAAGCGCGACTCCTTGTTGACGCCGAAGGCGTCGCGCATGGAGCCGGCCACCGCCTGCATCTTCTTCTGGTCCTGGGTCGAGTAGGCGGCGATCATGACGAAGAAGCTCATGAGGAGCGCCATCAGGTCGGCGAAGGTCACGAACCAGCCGTGGCCGCCATGCGCGCCGCCGCGCTTCTTCTTAGCCATGCGCGCGACCCCGCTCGGTCATGCGCGTCAGGCCGCCTCGGCCACGAGTTCGTCGCGGTGGTTGTGCGGCAGGTAGGCGATCAGCATCTCGCGCACCAGCGAGGCGCTCTTGGCGTCGCGGATGAGCAGGATGCCGTCGATGATGAGCGAGCGGGAGACGTCCTCCTCCTCCAGCTTCACGTGCAGCTTGTCGGCCAGCGGCAGGGTGATCATGTTGGCGATCAGTGCCCCGTAGAGGGTGGCCAGCAGGGCGGTGGCCATGGCGGGGCCGAGTTTCGAGGGGTCGGACATGTTGGCGAACATCGTCACCATGCCGAGGATCGTGCCGATCATGCCCCAGGCCGGGGCGCAGTCGCCGAAGGCGCGATAGATCTTCGAGCCCTCGTCGAGGTGCATGAGGAAGTTGTCGCGGTCGCGCTCCATCGTGTCGCGGATGAACTCGCGGTCGTAGCCGTCGGCGATGTAGCGGGCCCCCTGCGCCAGGAAGGGATCGGAGATCTCCATGTTCTCCAGGGCCATCGGGCCGGACTTGCGCACCACGTCGGCGATCTTGGTGATCTCCTCGATCAGTTCGCGCGGCTTGATGGCGCGCATCGAGAAGGCGTAGCGCAGGCCCATGGGTAGGCCGTGCATCATCGTCGAGAAGGGAAAGCGCATCATCGTGGCGGCGGTGGCACCGCCGAAGATCACGATGACGGCGTGCTTGTCGAAGTAGGCGGCGAAGTTGCCGCCATCGATCATGATCAGGATGAAGACCACGGCGAAGCCGCCGATGAGCCCGATACCGGTTGCGAGATCCATGTCACCCGACGCCTGAGCGGCTGCCCGCATGCCGCGGTGGCGCCGCGAGGACGGGCGCCGAACCCACCCCTACGAAATCATGCTGAAGGAACCGTAAAAATGCTGGCCAGGGGCCGACGATCGGGTCATGCACCGTTCAGGGAGCGCCGGACATAAGGCACGGCACGCCAAGGGCTTGGCGGCGGGTATCTGGCGGCGCTTTTGGGCGGCCTCCGGTGTGCCCCCGCGGCGGCCCGATCCGGCACGGAGCACACGGTATCATGTCGTTGGTTCGTCATTACGCACGAGTCATGGGTCTTCTGGGGGCCGACCGCCGCCTCGCGGCGCTGCTCGCCCTCGCCAACGTGGCCCTGGCGGTGGCGGCCTTCGCCGAGCCGCTGCTGATGGGCCGCATCATCGACCAGCTCACGCACCTCAAGAGCAACACCAACGCCTTCGCCACGCTGGCCCCGCTGATCGCCGCCTGGGTCGCCTTCGGCCTGTTCACGATCGCGGCCGGCGTCACCATCGCGCTGCATGCCGACCGGCTGGCCCACCGCAACCGGCTGGCGGCCATGGCGAACTATTTCGAGCACGTGCTCGAGCTGCCGCTCGCCTTCCACTCCTCGAACCATTCCGGCCGCGTCCTCAAGGCGATGCTGGAGGGCTCGAACGGCATGTTCTGGCTCTGGCTCGGCTTCTTCCGCGACCACTTCGTAGCCTTCGTGTCGCTGATCGTGCTCCTGCCCATGACCCTGTTCGTGAACTGGCAGCTCGGCGCGATCCTCGTCGTGCTCGTGCTCGCCTTCACCGCCCTCACCACCATGGTCATGCGCCGCACCGAGACCCTGCAGGGCCGGGTCGAGGCCTACCAGTCGGGTCTGGCCGAGCACGCCTCGGACGCCCTGGGCAACGTCGCCGTGATCCAGTCCTTCACCCGCGCCAAGGCGGAGAAGGAGGCTATGCACGACATCATCCGCAACCTGCTCGCCGCGCAGATCCCGGTCCTGTCCTGGTGGGCGCTGGCCAACGTCGCCACCCGCGCCTCCGCCACCCTGACCATGACGGCGATCTTCATCACCGGCATCGCCCTGCACCAGCACGGCCAGGCCAGCGTCGGCGAGGTCGTGGCCTTCATGAGTCTCGCCACCATGCTGGTCTCGCGCCTCGATCAGGTCGCCACCTGCATCAACGGCCTGTTCCAGCAGATGCCCAAGATCGCCGAGTACTTCGAGATCCTCGACACCGCCCCGGCCGTGCACGACCGCCCGGGCGCCCAGCAGGTCGCGCGCTTCGACGGCGCGGTCTCCTTCGAGGGCGTCGGCTTCTCCTACAATGCCCGCCGCAAGGCCCTGGAGGACGTTTCCTTCACGGCCGAGGCCGGCGAGACCATCGCGCTGGTCGGCACCACCGGCTCGGGCAAGTCGACCACCCTCGGCCTCCTGCACCGCGCCTTCGACCCCAACCACGGCGCCATCCGGATCGACGGCACCGACATCCGCGACATCGGCCTCACCAGCCTGCGCCACAACATCGGCGTGGTCTTCCAGGAGCCGATGCTGTTCGCCCGCTCGATCCGCGAGAACCTCCTCGTCGGCCGCCCCGACGCCACCGACGCCGAGATGCTCGACGCCCTCGAGCGCGCCCAGGCCACCGAGTTCATGGCCCGTCAGGCCGACGGCCTCGACACGGTGATCGGGGAACGCGGTCGCTCGCTCTCCGGCGGCGAGCGCCAACGCCTCTCCATCGCCCGCGCCCTGCTCAAGAACCCGCCGGTCCTGATCCTCGATGAGGCGACCTCTGCCCTCGATGCAACCACCGAGCGCAAGCTCCAGGGTGCCCTCGACGCCGTGATGGAGGGCCGCACCACCTTCGTCATCGCCCACCGCCTCGCGACGATCCGCAACGCCGACCGCATCCTCGTCTTCCACGAGGGCCGGATCGTCGAATCGGGCAGCTTCGACGACCTCGTCGCCCAGAACGGCCGCTTCGCCGACCTCGCCCGGGCCCAGTTCATGGCCGCGGAGCCGGACGCGATGCCCCTGGCCGCCTGAACGGGCGGCACCGGATACGACGAAGCCCCCCCGGGATGACCGGGAGGGCTTTTTTTCGTTTGCGCCGAAGGGGCTTGCGAAGGGTTTCGGAGGCGTCGCGAGGACGCTTGCCTCTCGCCTTCGACATCGCGGCAGGCGGCCTTGCGTCCTTCCGGCGCGACGTGAAGCGCGGCTCGCAAGTCCTTCATGTCATTTCCGATTTATGAACTGACCCGTCAGGCGCGCCGCGCTCGCTTTCTGGAAGGAGAGGGGGCCCGTTCCGACCAGGCCGACCGAAGAGCTCGACCGAAAGCGGTATCAGGGCTCGGCGGGCGCCGGAATCGCCGCGACGGCCGGCACCGTCGCGTCCTCGGCCCAGACCCGGAACTTGGTCAGGCGGTTGGAGCCGAACGTGTGGGTCAGCGGCACGTCCGCCGCGTCCCGGCCGCGCGCCACGAGGATGCGGCCCCGGCGGCGGGCGTTGTTCCGCGGGTCGAACATGCGCCATGCCCCACCGAGATAGACCTCCGTCCAGGCGGCGAAATCCCCCGGCGCGTGCGGCTCGGGCTCGCCGATGAAGCTGAGATACCCGGTGCAGTACCGGGTCGGGATGTTGAGGGCCCGGCAGAAGGCCACGAACAGGTGCGCGTAATCCCGGCAGACGCCGCGTCCGCTCACGAAGGCGTCCGCCGCCGTGCGGTCCACGTGGGCGTAGCCGTAGCCGAAGGTGATGTGCCCGTGCACGTAGTCGCAGATCGCCTGCACCCGGGACCAGCCGGGCTCGAGGTGGCCGAACAGGTCCCAGGCGTCCCGCGAGAGCAGGTCGGATTCACAGTAGCGGCTGGCGACCAAAAAGGGCAGGGCCTCCTCGGGCAGGTCCTCCACCGGGTGCTCGCGCGCCTCCGGCACCACGGGGTCGAGTTCGCCGTCGTCCTCGATCTCGGCCCGGACGCACAGGGTCAGCGGGCCGGCGGGGGCCACGAAGCGCACGGTGCGGTTGCCGAAGACGTCGCGGAACGTCCGGACCGGCTGCGGCGGATCGAGGGTGAGCACGTCCGGCGGCACCGCCGCGAGGCCCCCCGCCTGATAGGAGGTGAGCCGGGCGATCAGGGGTGTCGGCTGCGGGAACTCGTAACCCATCTCGCACCCAAACCTGATCCGCATCGAAGCTCCCCCGGGCCGGCCGCCGCGCCACCGCCGGCCCCCTCACTGCCCGCGCGCGATCCGGGAGGCTAGGCCGCAAAGGTCACAGACGGATGTCATCGCGTGGCGCCGCGCGCGGATGAATCACAGCCGGTTCAGAGCCCCCGGGCCCGAGCCTGCTTTTCCTGCATCCGCGCCTGAAGCCGCACCCGCCGCGCTGCAATGACGGTGCCATTGATCTCGCCGCCGAACAGGAACATCGCGGCGAGCCAGTACAGGAAGACCAGGAACACCATCGCGGTGGCCAGGCCCCCGTAGGTGGAGGCGTAGGCATTCGAGAACCGGTCGAGGTAATAGCCGAAGCCGAGGCCGGCCAGGAACCACAGCAGCAGCGTGACCGCGATGCCGGGGACCACCGCCCAGACCGAGCGGCGCCCCGTGGCCACGAACTTGTGTGCGATGACCAGCACGGCGAGCAGCAGGAAGGCCGTGATGCCGATCCGCCCGATGGCGACCGTGAGGCTCAGGGGCTCCAGACCCGGCGCCACGTTGATGACCTTGCGCCAGATCAGCGGCCCGAGCACCACCAGGAGCGCGAAGGCCAGCATCGCGAAGGCGCCGCAGACGACGTAGGCGATGGATTCCAGCCGCGTCAGCCACCAGGGCCGGGCCTCGCGCAGGCCGTAGGCGCGGTTGAGCCCGACCCGCAGGCTCTCCACGCCGGAGGACGAAAAGTAGAGCGCCAGCACCGCGCCGACCGTGAGCACGCCGCCGCGCTGCTCGGTGAGCACCCGGTGCATCTCGGCCACGATGGGTTTCGCGACCTCGCGCGGCCAGGCGTCGAAGATGAGCACGCCGGCCTCGTCGGCGAGCGACTTCGTGCCGAACACGCCCGCCAGGGCCGCCAGCAGGATGAGGAACGGAAAGAGGGCGGTGAGGGTCGAGAGGGCGATGTGGCTGGCGATGGCCCAGCCGTCATGCGCGACGAAGCGCTGCGCGGCGACGCCCGCGATCTCGAAGGGCTTGCGGATTCGGCTCACGGGGTTGGGGCTTGTCCTCGGGCTCGGGGCGGGCGATCCGGGCCGAACGGCTCGGGCGTGTCTTCTAAACGCAACGCGGGCCTTTCGCGCAACGCCCCACGCGCCCGCAAAACGAACCGGCGCCGGGAACCGGAGCCGAACAGGGTTGAATTCCCCGCCGGGGCGTGATGGCTCCCGGGCACCATGCACGCACCGGCCCTCGTCTCCAGTCTCTTCGTCCTGATCTGGGCGACAGGTTTCGTCGCGGCGCGCTTCGTGGCGCCGCACGCGGAGGCGTTCACCTTCGTGGCGATCCGCGTGGTCGGCGTGGCGTTCGTCCTGATCGCGCTCGCGCTCTGGCGCGGCGCGCGCTGGCCGCGCGACCGGGCCGGCTGGCTCCATGCAGGAATCGCGGGCGTGATGATGCAGGGCGTCTACGTCATCGGCGTGTTCTGGTCGGTCCAGCACGGGCTGCCCGCCGGCATCGCCGCCCTGGTGGGCAGCCTGCAACCGCTCCTGACCGCGATGCTGGCCGGGCCGGCCCTCGGGGAGCGGGTGAGCCGGCGCCGCTGGCTCGGCATCGGCATGGGGTTCTCGGGCGCGCTCCTGGTGCTGGCCCCGAAGGTCGGCGCCCCGGATGCGGCCGGCATCCCGGTGCCGGCGCTGGCGGCCTGCCTCGCCGCCATGGTGGCGATGACCGCCGGCACCCTCTGGCAGAAGAGCCGCGCGGGCGGGGCGGACCTCCTCACCAACGCCGCCATCCAGTTCGTCGGGGCCGCCCTCCTCGCCGTGCCGGTGGCGCTCCTCCTGGGGACGGGGCGCTTCGACGGATCGGCGCCCCTCTGGGCCGGCCTCGCCTGGTCGATCCTCGTCAATTCCGTGGCGGGGATCCTGCTGCTCCTCGCCCTGATCCGGCGCGGGGCGGTGGCGGGGGTCGCCGCGCTCCTGTTCCTGGTGCCGCCGGTCTCCGCCCTGATGGCCTATGGCCTGTTCGGCGAGGCGCTGGAGCCGGTGCAGATGGGCGGCATGGCCATCGCGATTCTCGGGGTCGCCATCGCGAGCCGGGGGTGATTATTTCTTTGGGATCGCACTCAATAAAGTTCAACAAACCCCGCCGCCTCAAGAAACATCAGGGTTTTTCGCGCCCGCGAATAATGCATTCAGGCGGGATAGTGCCGCACTGCGGCGAGACGCCTCTACAGTCCCGGCAAAGCCGCCTATAATGAACGGCAAAGCCCCATCCCCCGTCAGCGAGTGTGCCATGTCCGCATCCCCCGTCGTCTCGACCGAACCGCAGGATCTCCTGTCCCTGGCCCGCGAGGCGGCCGAGGCCGCCAAGGGCCTCGTGGCCGAGGCGACCCGCCGGGTGCGCGCCACCGTCCTGTCGGACGAGGGCAAGATCTCGGCCGAGAAGATGGAAACCGCGCAGCACGCCACCCACGGCCTGGCCTGGACCGCCACCTACGCGGAGGGCGTGCGGGAACTCGCCGCCTACGCGCAGCGCCTGACCGAGTCCGGCGAGTTCGGCGAGACCGAGAGCCTGCTGGTGCGGATCGGGCTCGGCGAGTACCTCGACCAGATCTTCTCCGGCATCCCCATGAGCCAGGGCGAGATGGTCCGCCCCACCGGCTCCCTCGGCCTGGCCGCCCGCGAGGTCGCCAAGTTCCGGACGCCGGCGGTCGAGACCCTGATCGCCGAGGGCAACACGGCCGAGAACCGCGCGGCCCTCGTCGCCCGCATCCGCGACAACGGCGGGGCGGCCACCATCGGCAAGTCCGGCCTCGACGAGGACATGGAGGCGATCCGCTCCGAGATGCGCCGCTTCGGCCTCGCCGAGGTCGTGCCGCACGCCCACGAGTGGCACAGCCAGAACGCCTACATTCCCATGGAGATCGTCACCAAGATGGCCGAACTCGGCGTCTTCGGCCTGACGATCCCGGAGGAGTACGGCGGCATGGGCCTGCCCAAGATCTCCATGTGCGTGGTCTCGGAGGAATTGTCCCGCGCCTATATCGGCGTCGGCTCGCTCGGCACCCGCTCGGAGATCGCCGCCGAGCTGATCCTGTGCGGCGGCACCGAGGAGCAGAAGCACCGCTTCCTGCCCGGCATCGCCTCGGGCGACACGCTCCCCACCGCCGTGTTCACCGAGCCGAACACCGGCTCGGACCTCGCCTCGCTCCGCACCAAGGCGGTCAAGGACGGCGACGTCTGGCGGATCTCGGGCAACAAGACCTGGATCACGCACCCCGTGCGCGCCGACATCATGACCTGCTTGGTGCGCACCAAGCCCGAGGAGAAGGGCCACAAGGGCCTCTCGCTCCTCATCGCCGAGAAGCCGCGCGGCACCGACGCCGAGCCCTTCCCGGTCCAGGGCCTGTCGGGGGGCGAGATCCACGTGCTCGGCTATCGCGGCATGAAGGAGTACGAGCTCGCCTTCGACAACTTCGAGGTGCCGGCCGCCAACCTGCTCGGCGAGGTCGAGGGCAAGGGCTTCGCCCAGCTCATGCAGACCTTCGAATCCGCCCGCATCCAGACGGCGGCCCGCGCCATCGGCGTGGCGCAGAACGCCCTCGATCTCGGCCTGCGCTACGCCGAGGAGCGGGTGCAGTTCGGCAAGGCGCTGATCAACTTCCCGCGCGTCGCCGACAAGATCGCCATGATGGCGGTGGAGATCAACA
>NZ_JAIEOF010000353.1 GCF_019750675.1 Methylobacterium sp. | reverse complement strand
GGCCCGGCACGTCGGCACCCGAGACGAAATTCTGGTCGGCCGAGCCGCCATGGGCGGTGCGGATGGTGTCGGCGGCGCTGGGGTTGGCCAGGGGCTCGCGGGTGTAGCGGGTCACCGGCGGATCGGCCGGCGGCACGTAGTCCGGACCGACCACGCAGCCGCCGAGGCCGGTCATCGCGAGGGCGAGCAGGGCGCCGCGCAGGCCGCGCGGGGCCGGGCCCCGGCCGGCCTGCGCCGCGTTCTGGGATGATGCCGCCATGCCGGAGGATCCTGTGGCCAACCGCGGCCGTAGAGGCGCCGGGGCGGCGTCGAAGTCAACGCGGGCGGGCGCAGGCGCGCGAGGCTGTGATCTGCGCATCACGCGTGCTCGGCCCGGGCCCAGGCCCGGACGGCCGCGTCCGAGGGAACCGTCGCCGGCACCCGGCGCGAGAACAGCGCGATCAGGATCGGGACCACCACCAGGATGAGGTTGGGCGCCAGCAGGATGCCGCCCACGACCACGAGGGCCAGGGGCTTCTGCACCTGCGAGCCGATGCCGGTGGAGATCGCCGCCGGCAGCAGGCCGACGCAGGCGGCCACACAGGTCATCATCACCGGGCGCATGCGCACGTTGGCGGCGTGCCAGACCGCGTCCGCCCGGGCCCAGCCCTCGTCGAGGAGCTGGTTGTAGTAGGAGAGCAGGATCACGCCCTCCATGGTGGAGATGCCGAAGAGGGCGATGAAGCCGATCGCGGCCGAGATCGAGAACGGCGTCAGGGTCAGGACGAGGGCGAAGATGCCGCCGATCATCGCCATCGGGATGACGCTGAGCGTCAGCGCCATGTCGGTGACGGAGTTGAAGTTCACGTAGAGCAGCAGGGCGATCAGCGCGATCGTCACCGGCACCACGATGGTCAGGCGCTGCACGGCGTCCTGGAGGTTCGTGAACTGCCCGACCCATTCGAGGTGGAACCCGGCCGGCAGGGTCACCTCGCGGGCGATGCGATCCTGGGCTTCGAGGACCGCACCACCCAGATCACGCCCGCGTACCGAAAACTTCACCGGGATGTAGCGCTCCTGGTTCTCGCGGTAGATGAAGGCCGCGCCGGAGACGAGCTCCACGGTGGCGATCTCGGAGAGCGGCACCTGGACCACGCCGCCGGCCGGGTTGGCCGCCCCGATGGTGATGTTGCGGATGGTCTCCAGGCTGCGGCGGTACTGGGGCGCAAGGCGCACCCGCATGGGGAAGTGCCGGTCCGAGCCGTATTCGTAGAGGTCGCCCGAGGTCTGGCCGCCGATGGCGGCCTGGACGGTGGTGTTCACGTCGCCGGGCGACAGGCCGTAGCGGGCGGCCTTGCGCCGGTCGATGTCGATCCGCACGGTCGGCTGGCCGAGGGAGGCGAAGACCGCCAGATCCGCGATGCCCGGCACCGTCGACAGGGTGGCCTTGATGGCCTCCGCCGTCTTGGTGAGGTCGTTGAGGTCGTTGCCGTAGATCTTGACCGAGTTCTCGCCCTTCACGCCCGAGGCCGCCTCCTGGACGTTGTCCTCGATGTACTGGGAGAAGTTGAACTCGATGCCGGGGAAGGCCTCGTCGAGCTTGGCCGAGAGGTCGCGGACCAGCGTCTCCTTGTCGAGGCCCTTGCGCCAGGTGTCGAAGGGCTTCAGGGGCGCCAGGATCTCGACGTTGAAGAAGCCGGTGGCGTCGGTGCCGTCGTCCGGGCGGCCCTGGTGCGACAGCACGGTCACCACCTCCGGCACCTCGGCAATGATCTTGCGCAGGCGCTCCACGTAGGCGTTGCCGGCCTCGAGCGAGATCGAGGCCGGCATGGTGCCGCGGATGTAGAGATTGCCCTCCTCGAGCTTGGGCAGGAATTCGAGGCCCAGCGTCCGCGCGGCGATGCCCGAGGCGCCGAGAAGCGCGGCGAGGACGAGGAGCGACAGCACCTTGTTGCGCAGGCCGAAGCGCAGGATCAGCACGTGGCCGAAGCGTAAGGCGCGCACGATCAGGGTGTCGCGCTCCTCCACGTGCTTGGGCAGGATCAGCGCCGAGAGGGCGGGCGAGACCGTGAAGGTGGCGATGAGCCCGCCCAGCAGCGCGTAGGCGTAGGTCTTGGCCATGGGGCCGAAGATGTGGCCCTCGACGCCGGTCAGCGTGAAGAGCGGCAGGAAGCCCACGATGATGATGGTCGCCGAGAAGAAGATCGCCCGGTTCACCTCCGCGCCCGCGATGGCGATGGTGCCGAGGCGCCCGCTCAAGCCGCCCGGCGCTGCCTCGCCGCCGCCGTGCTCCGGCTCGGCCAGGTGCCGGAACACGTTCTCCACCATGATCACGGTGGCGTCGACGATCAGGCCGAAATCGATGGCCCCCAGGGAGAGGAGGTTCGCCGAATCCCCCCGCAGGACCAGGATCAGGATGGCGAAGCCGAGCGCGAAGGGAATCGTCGCCGCCACGATGACGGCGCTGCGCAGGCTCCCGAGGAACAGCCACTGCACCACGAAGACCAGCACCACGCCGAAGACGAGGTTGTGCATCACCGTGTGGGTCGTGGTGTGGATCAGCCCGCTGCGATCGTAGATGCGCTCCACCCGCACGCCCGGGGGCAGGATGCCGCTGGCGTTGACCTTGTCGATCTCGGCGTTGACCAGCTTCAGCGTCGGCAGGCTCTCGCCGTCCCGGCTCATGAGCACGATGCCCTCGACGATGTCGCTCGCGCCGTCGTGCCCGACGATGCCGAGGCGCGGCGCGTTCGAGACCCGCACCTCGGCGACGTCGCGCACCAGGACCGGCACGCCGGCCACCTGGGTCAGCATCGTGTCGCGGATGTCGTCCATGTCGCGGATGAGGCCGATGCCGCGCACCACCGCCGATTGCTCGCCCACGTTCAGGGTCTGCCCGCCGACGTTGATGCTGGAATTGTTCAGCGCCGTGACGAGCTGGACCAGGGTCAGCCCCTGCGCCTGGAGCCGGGTGAGGTCGACGGCGATCTCGTATTCCTTGGTGCGGCCCCCGAAGGCCGTGACGTCGGTGACGCCGGGAATCGCCTTGAACCGGCGCTGCAGCACCCAGTCCTGCAGGGTCTTCAGGTCGGTGGAGGAGTAGCCCGGCGGCCCGGTCACCTTGTAGCGCATGATCTCGCCGACGGGGCTGGTCGGCGAGATCTGCGGCTGGGCGCCGTTGGGAAGCGGCGGCAGCTGCGAGAGGCGGTTGAGCACCCGCTGCAGGGCCTGCTGGTAGGTGAAGTTGTAGTTGAACTGCACCTTCACGTCCGAGAGGCCGAACAGCGAGATGGTGCGCACCACGGTGGTATTGGGGATGCCGGCGAGCTGCACCTCCAGGGGGATCGTGATGTAGCGCTCGATCTCGTCGGCCGATTGCCCGGGGTTCTGGGTGATGACGTCGACGAGCGGCGGCACCGGGTCGGGATAGGCCTCGATGTTGAGCTGCGTGTAGCTCGCGTAGCCGAGCGCCAGCATCACCACGAACAGCAGGAACACCAGCACGCGCTGGCGCAGGGCGAAGACGATCAGGCCGTTCATGGGTGGGACTGGGTCATGACAGGTCTGCGCCTCGAAAAAAGGTGTCGGCTTCGAACAGGGATCCGGCCTCGAAGGATGGCGGACGCCCGTCTCAGGACGCCTTGTCGCCGCTGGTGGCCCGATCCATGAAGACCGCGCCGCGCGTGACGATCGCCTCGCCGGCGCCAAGGCCGCCGGTCACCTGGGCGAGGCCCCCGGCGGTCATGCCGAGGGTGATGGGGCGGGCCTCGATGGCGCCGTCCGGCCGCGCCACCCAGACATGCGCCTGCGCGCCCTCGTACACGATGGCGGCGGCGGGCACCGCCGGGGCCGTCTGTCCGGGACCGGTGAAGATGGTGAAGGCCGCGAACATCTCGGGCTTCAGGAGCCCCTCGGGATTCGCGACCTCGCTGCGCACGGCGAGCCGCCGGGTGGCCGGGTCGAGGCTGGCGGACATGTAGTTCACCCGCCCCTTGAACACCCGCTCGCCGAAGCCCGCCACCGTCGCCTCGATCTCCTGCCCGATCCGGATCCGGGGGATCTCGCTCTCGCGCACGTTGGCCACCAGCCACACCGTCGAGAGGTCGCCGATCACGAAGACCGGGTCGCTGGAGGCGGAGAGATACTGGCCGAGACCGACCTTGCGCTGGACGATGGTGCCGGCGATGGGCGCCCGGATCTGGGTTTCCGGGCTCATGGTGCCCTTGCGCTCGTAGGCGGCGATCTCCGCGTCGGTCTTGCCGAGGAGGCGCAGGCGGTTCTTGACCGCCTCGAGGCCGGCCTCGGCGGTCTTCAGGTCGCTCTGGGCGCCGATCACGTCGTTCTGCGCCGACTGGTAGTCCTTGAGCGCCACCGCCTTGGCCTGGAACAGCTCCTGCTGACGGGCCGCGATGGTCTGGTCGAGCTTGAGCAGCGCGGTCGCCTTGGCGAGGGTGTTGAGGGCGGCCTGGTAGTCGCTCTGCGCCTGGACCATGTCGGTGGCCTCCAGGGTGAGGAGGACGTCGCCCGCCTTGACCGTGTCGCCCGCCCGCACGAGCACGCGCGTGACCCGGCCCGCATACGGAGAGGTGACCGGCACGTTGTCGTCGTCGTTGAGGGCGATGCGGCCCTCCGCCGTGCCCTCCGGGCGGAAGCTCGTCGTGCGGACGGGCTGGATGTCCAGGGCGGCGCGCTGGGCGGGGCTAGGCCGGAACAGCCGCCCCCCGGACGGTTCCGGCGGCTGGCCCGCTTCCGCCCCGGCCGTCCCGGCCGTCGTGAGCCGGTCCCGGATCGACGTGGCGACGGCCACGATGGGGCCGGGCCAGATGCTCGCGGCCGCGACCGCGCAGATCAGCAGCCCGAGGGGAATGACGATCCTGGCCATCGCAGGCGGGGTCCCGTTCATCAGGCGCAACTTCGTCTCGGTCTGGGCGTGGATCGTCGTCCGGGGGCGTTGGGGCGCCCCTGGTGGTCTCGGCACGGGCTCGGGGAGAGCCGGCGCCGGTGTGGCGTGGCGCGGTCGCGCGCCCACGGACCGGTGCCCCCGATTCGTGCGGCACTGGCGTCGGGTCGCACCGCGTCGAATTTGAGGCGCGGGGCGATGCGGCGCTTGTCGCCTCAGTGGCTCGTCTGTGCGGAAGCCAGGATCGCGACCCCAACCGCGATGACGCCGATGCCGACGATCATCGTCGGGCTGACCGGCTCGTCGAACAGGAGGGCGCCCCCGAGGGCCGCCCCGACCATGCCGACGCCCGCCCAGATCGCGTAGACGACCCCGATCGGCAGCATGTCCATGCTGGTGGACATCAGCCAGAGGGCCGTGCCGTAGCCCAGCGCCACCAGCACGGTCGGCCCCGGCTTGGTCAGGCCATCGGCCGCCTTGAGGGCGAGGGTGGCGGTGATCTCGGCGCCGATGGCCAGGGAGAGGATGAGGAACGGGTTCACGCGATGGCCGTCAGCGCCGCGGGCGCGCTCTGTACGGGGGCCGTGAACATCTCGAGGTCGTCGGCGAACTGCGCGGTGATCTCCCCCGAATTGGCGAGGCAGGTGGCGAGGTAGGCCGGCAGGGACGGCGGCGGCGCGAAGCCCTCCGCCAGGAGCCGCGTGTTGTCGAAGCTGAGATCGAGGGAGCAGAACGCGTAGTAGGCCCGGGTCGCGCGCAGCATCGCCTGCTTCAGGGAGCCGTCGAGCCCGAACACCTCCGCGAAGCGGGCGCGCAGGGCGGCGCGGTCCGACAGGTCGAAGCGGTGGAAGGCCCTGACGCCGTCGGACGGCTCGGCCGCCTCGAAGGCGTCGATGAGGTCGCGCCAGGAGGCGCTGGACGATGCCCCGCCGGAGACATGGTAGACCCGGTGCGCGAGGTTCGGCTTGAACAGCAGGCCGTGCAGGGTCTCGGCGACCCAGTCCGAGGGCACGATATCGACCCGGCTCTGGTCGCCGCAGGGCAGCATGCGCAGGCGGTCGGCGGCGCGGACCACCCAAAGGATGCTGGAGCTCGGGCCCGCGCCGAGGGTGGAGTGGCCGACAACGATGGAGGGCCGGGCCACCACGACCGGCAGATCGGGGAAGTGCTCGGCGAGCGAGGTCTCGGCCGCCGCCTTCGACACCGTGTAGGCCACGAGGTGGCGGGCATTGGCCGCCGGGTAGGCGGCCTCCTCCACCCGGTGGGGGGCGTTGGCGCCGCAGATCATCGCGGTGCCGACGTGGAGGAAGCGCTCGAGCCCCGCCATGGCGCGGGCGCGCCGGGCCAGGGCCAGGGTGCCGTCGTGGTTGGTCCGGTTCACCCGCTCGTCCCCCCACCAGGACGTGTCGGCGGCCAGGTGCAGGATGTGGGTGACGTCGTCCAGGCGCGGATCCATGTCGAGGTCGGCGCGGGTGAAGTCGCCGGGCACGATCTCCACCTTGCGGGCGAGGCGCTGGGCCGTGAACGGATCTGTGAAGCGGGCGAGTCGGGCGGCGACGCGCTGCCGGCCCTGATCGACGCTGGCGCAGCGCACGAGGCAGACCCACGAAACCGCATCGTCCCGGTCGAGGGCGTGGTGGAGGACGGCGCCCCCGATGAGACCGGTCGCGCCGGTGAGCAATACGCGTTTCAACTGAGGCCCCCCCTCTGATTTGAGGGGTATCTGCCAGAAAAAATCAGAAATAATCCCTGCGGTTGCGTCCGATTTCGGGATTAAAATGAGGTGATGCAAATATGCATCATCGGCTCACGGATTCGTGTCCGCGCCGCCCCATTCCCGCCTTCGCAAATCGCCGTGCGATCGGCCTTTTTCGCGGGACATTCTCCGACTGCCGCCGATCCGAATTCGCGACCGGGCCGGATCCGGGCCTGCGACGTGGCCGGGGCGTGGTCAATCGGATCGCGGTGTCGGGGCGCCGGCGCGGGGATCATGCGCGAAGAATGTCTCCAGCGCCGCCTGAAGCTGCGGATTGGGCTTCTTCAGCCCCGTGATGAACCGTGAGATGCGCGGCTGATTGATCCCCAGCGTCCAGGCGAGCTGCGCCTGGCTCCAGCCGGAGCGGTCGAGGAACCGGGAGACGTCGGCTGGCTGGATCGGCATGGCCCCACCCCTTCGATGCGTCATCGTGCGATGCGAGATCGGTAAAAAAATTCTATGGGCGTTGCCGGCGCTTTCCAGGGCCGATCGCGGCTAATCCCACCGGCTCACTTCAAATTACCGTGATAGCGCCGAACGTATGGATACGTTTCCGGGGCTGCGCCTTAGGTTCCTGAGCGCAACAAAAGTCATCGGAGAGGAAACCCCATGCGGTACATCATGCTCGGCGCGATCGTGGCGGCACTGTTTCCCCTGGCGGCACAGGCCGAGGGCGATGCGGCGGCCGGCGAGAAGGCCTTCGCGCCCTGCAAGGCCTGCCACGCCTTTGGCAAGAACGGCGTCGGCCCCAACCTCACCGGCGTCGTCGGGCGCAAGGCGGCGTCCGAGGAGGGGTACACCTACTCCGCGGCGCTGAAGGGCTCGGGCATCACCTGGGACGAGGCCAACCTGCACGAGTGGCTGAAGAACCCGAAGACCAAGGTGCCCGGCACCAAGATGGTGTTCGCGGGCTATCCCGACGACAAGAAGATCGACGACGTCATCGCGTACCTCGCCTCGAAGAAGTAGGCGCTCTCCGCTCCGCCCCGGCGCGCGGTCGGTCCCTCCCGGACGGGGGACCGGCGGCCCGCTCACGGGGCGGAGTTCCCGTCCCGGCTTGGTTCGCGTGACGGCCCCGGCCGGGCGGCTGTCTCGCGGCGGCAACAGCCCCCGCACGGCATGGTCTCGCGAGGCGCGAACAGGCCGTGCCGGCATGGCGTGGAATCCGGAAGGTGCTAGACTCGCCTCGGTCCTGACGGCCGGGCGACCTGCCCGTGAGCGCGGCCCGGAGCCCCCTCGTGCCGGAAGCGTCTGGACACCTCGACCTCTCGACCCTCGCGACCGCCGCCCCGAGCCGTCGCAACAGGTGGTTCGCCACCGTCGTGGCGGTGGCGTTCGGGCTCCTCACCCTCGCGCTCGTCCCGATCGCCGCAAGACCCATCGGGCCGATACCGGGCTTCGTCGCGAGCTACCAGGCGGCGCTGATCACCGTCTACGCCGTCACGACCGCCCTGCTCTTCACCCAGTACCGGCGCACCCGATCGGTCTCGCTCCTCGTCCTCGCCGCCGGCAGCCTCTACACGACGCTCATCGTCGCGGTGCAGCTTCTCAGCTTTCCCGGCATCTTCGCGCCGGGGCGCATCCTCGGCGCTGGCCCGGCGACGACCACGTGGCTCTGGACCCTGTGGCACCTCGGGCCGCCGCTCTTCGCGCTGCCCTACGCGATCATGGAAGGCGACCGGCGCCGGCGCCTCGTGCCCGCCGGGTCCGAGGGCCGGGTCGGCACCCTCGCGGCCCTGGCGACCCTGGCGGCGGTCGGCGTCCTGTCGTGGATCGTCATCGACTTCGTGGACTACCTGCCGCGCAGCGTCGAGGGCGACGATTACTGGCTTCTGACCACGTCGGGCATCGGGCCGGGCGTCGTCTTCCTCAACGTCCTGGCCCTGGCGATCCTGTGCTGGACCACGCGCCTGCGCAGCGTGCTCCACCTCTGGCTGGCCGTCTCGCTGCTGCTGCTGCTGTTCGACAACCTCGTCACCCTGCCGGGCGCGGCGCGCGGCACCGTGGGGTGGTTCGCCGGGCGCCTGGAGGCGCTCGCCGCCGGCATGATCCTCCTCGGGGTCTACCTCCGGGAAGTCGACGGACTCTACGGGGCGGCCGAACGGGTCGCCGAGGGCCGCGAGCGGGAGCGGGCCGAACTCGCCATCGCCCGCGACAACCTCCTGGTCGCCCTCGAGGCCGCCGACATGGGCGACTGGCGCCTCGACCTCGCCACGGGCCGGGCCGAGCGGACCCTGCGGCACGACCGGATCTTCGGCTACGACACCCTGTTGCCGTCCTGGGGGCTGTCGGACTTCCTGCGCCACGTGGCCGACGTGGATCGCCCCGCGGTCGCCGCCGCCGTCGCGCGGGCGCAGCGCGAGGGGCATCTCGAGGTCGAGTGCCGGATCACGCGGGCGGGCGACGGCGCGGAGCGCTGGATCAACGTGCGCGGGCGCGCCTACCGGGACGAGGCCGGCACCCCGATCCGGATGATCGGCGTGGTCACCGACACGACGGAGCGGCGCGAGGCCGAACAGCGCCTGAGCCAGTCGCAGAAGATGGAGGCGATCGGCCAGCTCACCGGCGGCGTGGCGCACGACTTCAACAATCTGCTGACCGTGATCGTCGGCAACCTCGACATGATCGTGCGCCGCCCGGACAACCCGCAACGGGTCGAGCGCCTCGCCACCTCGGCGATGCTCGCCGCCCGGCGCGGGGCCGAGGTCACCGAGAAGCTGCTCTCGTTCTCGCGCCGGCAGGTGCTGCGGCCGGAGACGGTGAACCCGAACCACCTCCTGAAGGATTTCCAGGGCCTGCTGCAGCGGGCGCTGGGCGAGGCCGTCACCCTCGTGCTCGACCTCGACACCGCCCTCGATCCGGTCCGGCTCGATCCCGGCCAGTTCGAGAGCGCCATCCTCAACCTCGCGGTGAACGCGCGCGACGCCATGCCGGGCGGCGGCACCCTGACGATCCGCACCGAGAATTTCGCCGTGACGGCGGAGCGCGCCGCCGCGTGGCCCGACCTCAACGCGGGGGATTACGTTCGCGTCTCGGTGCACGATACCGGGATGGGCATGGATGCCGCCACCGCCGCGCGGGCGTTCGAGCCCTTCTTCACCACCAAGGACGTCGGAAAGGGCACGGGGCTCGGCCTGAGCCAGGTCTACGGCTTCGCGCGCCAGGGCGGCGGGCAGGTCCGGGTGGCGAGCACGCCGGGCCTCGGCACCACGGTGACCATCGACCTGCCGCGCTCGTCCGAACCGGTCGCCGCCGCGCCGCGCGCCGACGCCCTCCTGCCCCTGCGCCGGGCCGCGGAGGGCGAGGTCGTCCTCGTGGTGGAGGACGAGGCCGCCGTGCTGGAGATGGCGGTGGAGAGCCTGTCGGAGCTCGGCTACCGCACCCTCACGGCCACCCGCGCCTCCGAGGCCCTGGACCGCCTGCGCGGCCCGGAGCGCATCGATATCCTGTTCTCGGACGTGGTGATGCCGGGCGGCCTCAACGGCATCGAGCTCGCCCTCCAGGCGCGCCAGCTTCGCCCCGGCCTGCGGGTGCTGCTCGCCTCCGGCTATACCGGCTCGGCGCTGGGCGAGCAGGGCGTGCCCGTGGACCTGCCGCTCCTGAGCAAGCCGTACCGGCGCGAGGATCTGGCGAGCAAGCTCCGCCTGGTGATGGGCGGCCGCTGAGCCAAAAGACTCACTGAGCCAAAAGACTCACTGAGCCAAAAGACTCACTGAGCCACAAGGCTCACGGCTTCGGCAGCATCCGGTCGCTGATGATCCGGCGCTGGATCTCGCTGGTACCCTCGAAGATCGTGGTCAGGCGGGCGTCGCGCCAGTAGCGCT
>NZ_JAIEOF010000445.1 GCF_019750675.1 Methylobacterium sp. | reverse complement strand
GCCTTTTCCCGAGTGCCTTTTCCCGAGTGCCTTTTCCGACAGCGCCTTTCCGGCTCGCCGTCTCGAAGGTCGCGAACCGTGTCTCCAGGCATTCGTCCGCAACCCGCAGCCTAGTGAGTCCGCAAAGCTTGGCCTTAATCAGGGAAAGATTTCCGAACTGGGTGCGAAAATGGGTTCACGCGAGCATGGAACTCAATCGCGCTTACGTCGTTGGCCCCGCAACCGTGACGGGACGTTGCGCGGACGGGTTGTTTTAGCCTGGCGCGCCGCCTGTGACGTCTATCAACACGAATTCGAGGATCTCATGATCAAGAAGACCTTTGCCCTGACCGCCGTGATGGCCGCCCTCGCCACCCCCGCCTTCGCGCAGGGCATGCCGGGCGATTTCCGCATGGAGGCGATGCAGGCCAACGCCTTCGAGATTCAGTCGAGCCAGATCGCGCTCAACAAGAGCCGGAACCCGCAGGTGCTGCGCTTCGCCCGCGAAGCGATCCGCGATCATCGCGCCGCCAACGTCGCCCTGGCGGGCGGTGAGCGCAACTACGCGGCCGTACGCAACAACGAGGGCGTCGGCGGCCTGATCACCGCCCCGCTCGCGGTGGCCGGTGGTGCCGTGGGCGCGGCCACGGGTGCGGCGGCCGGCGTCGTCGGCGGGACGCTCAGCGGCGGCCCGGTGGCGGGCGTCGAGGGCCTCGGGAGCGGTGCGGCGCGCGGCGCCGAGACCGGCAGCCGTGCCTTCAGCGGCGATGTCGACGCCACGGCCGGCACCACGATCGTCCAGCCGAACCCGCAGCAGCAAGCGATGCTCGCCGAACTCTCGCAGACCCCGGCCGGCCCGCGCTTCGACAGCCTCTACGGCCGCATGCAGGTCCAGTCGCACGAGATGACCATCGGCATGTTCCGCTCCTACGCCGCGTCCGGCCCGAACCCGGCCCTGCGCGCCCATGCCGAGCAGGCCCTGCCGGTGCTGCAGTCCCACTACCAGATGGCGCAGCGCCTCCCCGGCGCCCGCTGATCCGAACGAAGCGACACGCCGGGCCCGTCGCCCGGCGTAGTTCGAGACAAAAGGGACGTCGCGCCTTCGGGGCGCGACGTCCTTTCGCGTTTCCGGCCTATTCGACGGCGCGGCCGATGATGGCGGCGGGGGTCAGGCTACGGCCCGCCCCATCGACGGCCGGCTTGAACTCGCCGGTCTCGGGGTCGCGCAGGAGCAACTCGCCGCGGGCGATGCCGAAATGGGCGCCGTGGAGAGCGAGCCGGCCGCTCTCGACCCGCGTGCGCACGAACGGAAAGGTCATCAGGTTCTTCAGGCTCTGCGCGACCATCGAGTACTCGAGCCGGGTCAGGTAATCCGGTGCGTTCGGGTCGCCCGCCAGGGCGGCGGCGGGTTCGACCAGCGAGACCCAGCTTCCGATGAAGTTACCCTTGGAGAGGGGTTTGGCGGGATTGGCGTAGGCCTTGATGCCGCCGCAGGTGGCGTGCCCCAGCACGACGATGTGCTTGACCTCCAGGCCCTCCACGGCGAACTCGATGGCGGCCGAAGTGCCGTGATAGTCGCCGCCCGTCTCGTAGGGCGGAACGATGTTGGCGACGTTGCGGACCACGAAGAGTTCGCCGGGGCCGGTGTCGAAGATGACCTCGGGCGAGACGCGGCTGTCGCAGCAGCTGATCATCAGCACTTCGGGGCTCTGGCCATCGGCCAACTTGGCGTAGCGCTTGGCCTCGTCGGTGAGGCGTCCGTCGATGAACGAGCGGTAGCCGGCCTTCAGCGTCTCTGGAAACATGGAATGGTCCTCGCTCATGGGTTTCGTGACTCACAGGTGTCTTGGACGGGCGTCTTGGGGCGACGCGCGCCTCGGGTGACGGGCGATCTGGGTGGCTCGCCATCGCACGGCAAGCCGGATGGCTAGGGTTGCTCCCGCCAGTTTAGGACGACCGGCGTGGCAGGTATCGTCCCGGCTATGATGTCGCGGGCGACCGCCGCCAGTCCCTTCGGCTCGATCCGCTCGGACGTGGCCTCGAGTTCGGCCAGCGTCCACCAGCGGGTTCCGAGAACCGGGTTGTCCTCGGTCTCGGCGAGCCGGCTCGTGTCCACGGTCGCATCGGGCAGGTGGACGACGAAGTAGCGCTCGCGGGCATCGCGCGAGGTTCGGAAGTGATGGAAGGGGCCGTCGCACGCGGCGACCTGCGGCCCGATCTCGATCCCGGTGACGCCGATCTCCTCGGAGAGTTCGCGGCGGCAGGCCTCGACGTGGTCCTCGCCCGGTTCCAGCCCACCGCCGGGCATGAACCAGAAGGTGCGGTCATCCGGCCGCGCCGGATCGATCGGCCGCACCGCCTCGTAGGCGATGAGCAGCAGGCGCCGGTCCGGGTCGAACACCAGGGCTCGGGCAATGTCGCGAACGGCTAGATCCTGCGTCATCTCGTACCCCAACTCAGCGCTTCGCTTTAACAGGGAAATCGCCCGGGACCAGGGGCGGGCCGGCGGCCCGGGCCGGCATCCAGATCACGATCGGTAGACCTGCCGCGTCGCGCCCCGGCGGATCGGGCAGGGGGATCGCGCATCCCGCCAGGATATCGCGGGCCACGACGAGGCCGGCCAGGGCGTCGAGGTGATCGTCCGCCCCGATGCCCGCCGGCCGGGCCGCGATCAGCCCGGCCGGCAGGCCGGCGGCGGCGAGCAGAGCGCGGCGCTCGGTCAGGCCGTCCTGGCGCGCGGGCCCCTTCTTGCCCGCCGCCAGGGCCCGCCCGCCGTTGAGCCGGTGGAACGCGATCTCGGGATGGATCTCGTGCAGGCGCATCATCAACTCGGGCCGCGCGCGCAGGAGCGTATCGACCTCGCGGACGTAGCCCAGGATGTTCCAGCACTGGATCGAGGGGGCGAAGGGGGGCGTGCTGTGCGCCCGCGACAGGACCTTGGCCTCCGCGTAGGTCTGGGCATGGACCGCCGCGCGGGCCGGCACCCGGAACACGCTGGCCCGGCCCCGACCGAGATGCGCCCGCGCCGCGCGGTCGGCCGCGCGCCCGCCCCCCGTCACGTGGCTGTCGAGCCCGATGGGGATGTCGATCCCGACGCTGAGCGGTGCCTCCGGCGCGTCCAGCAGGTCGGCGACGCGGGCGAAGCGCGCGGCCCGGTAGCGGCCCGGGTCGTCGAGGTCGAGGAGCACGCCCGCCCAGGCGCCGCGGCAGCCGTCGAGGCCGCCGATCCAGCGCGTCATCGGCTCACCCCCGCGCTCGGCCGCGCATGCCGCGACGCGAACCGGATCCGGCCTGGCCCGTTGTCGCTGCTCGGGGCCGCCACTGCCGGCGGCCGGTGAAACGGGAATGCATTCATGGACATCGCCGTCGACAAGGTCACCGAGATCATCCTGCGCGTGCGCGCCGTCGATGTGAAGGAAGGGGCGACCGATCCCGATTCCGGCTCGAACCCCACCGATGACGGTGCCACCGACGTGCTGATCTCGGGCACCGACGACGCCACCGAGGAGGAGTTGCGCGCGATGATCGGCGCCCTCAACGACGACGAACGCGCCGACCTCCTGGCGCTCCTCTATATCGGGCGCGGCGACATGGAGCCGGAGGAGTGGGCCGACGCGGTCCGCTTCGCCCGCGAGCGCGAGGCGGCGGGCGAGGGCGCGGCCCACGAGATCCTGGGAATTCCGAACGCGGGCGACCTTCTCGAGGAAGGCCTGTCCAACCTCGGCATCACACCGGACCTGCCGCAGGCCTGAGCCCCGCGCCCGGGATCGGTTCCGCTTGGCGGAACCGATCCCCAGCACCGTCGCGCGCGTGACGGAAATCCCGGTCGCTACCGGCAGGGCAATGCGGTCGCGGTGTCGGCGACCAGACCCGCCGTGTCGCGCAGGCTTTCGGGCTGGTTCGGGTCCAGCGATACCGCCTCCGCTTCCCGATGCAGGCGATCGTTGCAGGCACAGGTGGCCACCTGACCGCGCGGGGGCGAGCATATGTCATGGTGCATGCAGGCTACGTCCAGAGCATCGATCGGCGGACGCGGGCTTCGGTTTCCAGGCCCACAGTAATTGCCATGAATGAGGAAGGTGCCGCGCTCGGTATCGACGTAAGGCATCTCCTGAGCGCGCGCCGGAAGGGTCAAGAGGCTTGCCAGAAGTGCGGCCGATGCTGTGTTCGTCAGCAAGCCGCAGAAAAACTGATAAAAGTTATCCGAATTCATTGTGAATGCCTCGTCATCGTGCCCCGTCGCGCCCTCGTGGACGAAGATGGTGCAGCTTGGCGATGTGCCAAGCACCGTATCGGTCGATCGTGATGGTGGCGCGACGGCACGCGCGATCAGGCCGTGATCGTCCCGCGCACCAAGCGATCCCGGTCCGCCCGGTCGCGCGCCTCGGAAATCCGAAGGCGATCCGGGGTGAATCATCCGACGAACCGTGTCGGTGTGCCAGGGCGGCCCGTCGTCCACGCCCAGGGAAAAGCCCGGCGATTGCGCGGCCCGGACCCCGCCATCCACACCGTTAACCTTTTCTTAACCCGCCGATTGCCGTGCAACGCCTGCCATGGGACATTCGTTAACAGAAGCTTAACGGGACCAGCGGCGGTCATGCGGTACGGAATTTCCCAGCGTTTCCCGACCCTCAAGGGCCGTCTCGCCGCCCTCGGCGGGGTCGTGCTCCTCGCCGGCCTCACCCTGGCGCCCGGCGCCGGCGCGCAGACCCTGGCGTCTCTGCCCACGGTGCCGAGCACGATCACGGCCGGTGCGCCGGCCCGGGCGATCGCCGCCTGGGTGGATTTCTGCCAGAGCTACACGGCCGAATGCGCCGTCGACACCGCCGAGCCGGCGCAGATCACCCTGACGCCCGCCACCTGGAACACCATCGTGTCGGTGAACCGCCGGGTGAACAAGTCCCTGCGGGCGGTCACCGACATGGAGCACCTGAACGTCGCCGATCGCTGGGATCTGGCCGAGGACGGATCGGGCGACTGCGAGGACTTCCAGCTTCTCAAGCGCAAGTTCCTGGCCGAGGCCGGCCTGCCGCGCCGGGCGATGCGCATGACGGTCGTCATCGACGAGAAGGGCGAGGGCCACGCCGTCCTGACCCTGATCACCGACCGGGGCGACCTCGTCCTCGACAACAAGACCAGCGCCGTGCTCCCCTGGCGCCAGACCGGCTACACCTTCATCAAGCGCGAGAGCCAGAGCACGGTCGGCTGGGTCTCTCTCGGCCGCGCCACCTCGCCGGTCACGACCGCCAACCGCTGAGCGTCCCGGAACGAGACTGGGGACAATGCACGCTTTAAGGCCGGGTTAAGCCTGGCCGCGCGAGGGTGACCGGGTTCGGGAAGCCTCGCCATGACGATCCGCGACCGCGCCTTGCCCGCGCTCTCACTCCTCTGCCTGATCCTGTTCTCGGGCGGCGCCTCGGCCGAGGGGCAACCGGGCGTGGCGGACCGCCACGGCGCCTGGCGCGCCTGTCTGCACAGGAACTTCGCCCTGCAGGTCGCTCTCTCCAGCCGGGTCATCGCGGCGGATTCCGCCCTGCGGGCCTGTCGCCCGAGCGAGCAGGCCTATCTCGCCGCGCTCTCCACCTCGCCCCTTGTCGACGGCGACGACGTCGCCCGCGTCCGCCCGGCCCTGATCCTGCGGGCGAAGGGCTGGCTCCTCGATGGCGGCGCCTCCCGCCCGCTCTGACGCGGCGCGGGAAATCGGGATCAGCCGAAGGATTTGCGGGGATCGAAGGCGTCGCGCACGGCCTCGCCCGCGAAGACCAGCAGGCTGAGCATCACCGCCACCACGAAGAACCCGGTCAGCCCGAGCCAGGGCGCCTGGATGTTGTCCTTGCCCTGGGCCAGGAGCTCGCCCAGCGAGGCCGAGCCCGGAGGCAGCCCGAAGCCGAGGAAGTCGAGGGAGGTCAGCGTCCCGATCGACCCGTTGAGGATGAAGGGCAGGAACGTCAGCGTCGCCACCATGGCGTTGGGAAGGAGATGCCGGCTCATGATGCGGATGTTCGACAGGCCCAGGGCCCGGGCGGCGCGGACGTACTCGAAGTTGCGGGCACGCAGGAATTCGGCGCGCACGACGCCCACGAGGGACACCCACGAGAACAGTAGCAGGATGCCCAGCAGGACGAAGAAGCCCGGCTCGATGAAGGCCGAGATGATGATGATGAGGTAGAGGGTCGGAATACCGCTCCAGACCTCGATGAAGCGCTGCAGGGCGAGATCGACCCAGCCGCCGAAATAGCCCTGCACCGCCCCGGCGACGACGCCGATCGCCGACGAGATCAGGGCCAGGATTAGCCCGAACAGCACCGAGATGCGAAAGCCGTAGATGATGCGCGCCAGCACGTCGCGGGTGGTGTTGTCGGTCCCGAGCCAGTGCGTCTCCAGCTCGGCGCAGGTCTTGCCCACGTTCTGGCACTGCGCCTCCGTCAGCAGCCAGGTCGGCGGGGACGGGGAGGGGGTCGGCAGGCCGTCGATGATGGTGTCGTAGGAATAGGGGATCGGCGGCCAGATCGCCCAGCCGTTGTCGGCGATCTCCTTGCGCGTCTCCGCCGAGCGGTAGTTCGGCCGGGCGTAGAAGCCGCCGAACTTCTCGTCCGGGTAGTCGATGACCACCGGAAACAGGATCTCGCCCTTGTACGAGACCACCAGGGGCCGGTCGTTGGCGATGAACTCCGCGAACAGGCTCGTGACGAACAGGCCCGTGAAGATCAGGAACGACCAGTACCCGAGCCGGTTGCGCCGGAAATTGGCGAGCCGCCGCCGGTTGAGCGGCGACAGGCCGCGGTGCGGCGGGGGCAGGGCGACCGCCTGGGCGGTGTCGGGACGCGCGACCTCGTTCATCGGGCGCCCCTCCGTCCGCCGGCGGTCAGCCGTCGATGCGCGTTGCCGTGCCCTCGATCTCGTTCGGGCGCAGGCCGCCGTGACGCTCGAGGTGGCGCCGCAGCAGGCGCACGTTGCGCCGGTTGGCCTTGAAGGCCGCATCGAACAGGTCGCCCGCGAGCGGCACGGCGCCGAGCGCCCCGTCCGCCGCGATGTTCAGGGCCATCCGGGCGATGAGCCAGCGCGGCGCCCCGAGCCGGCGCGCCTCCACCACGATGTAGGAGGCCAGCAACATGCCGGCCACGTCCCCCACCACCGGCACGAGGCCGACCAGCGCGTCGAGACCCACGCGCCGGTTGATGCCCGGGATCACGAAGGCCGAGTCCATCAGATGCGCGAACGCCTCCAGGCGCAACAGCGTCGCCTCGCGGTCGTCCGCCTTCGGGCGGAAGCGGGCGGTGGCACCGGCGGTCTGGGTGAAGTCCATGGTCGGGCTCCGGGTGATGCGCGGCGTGGTCATGCGCCAGGATGTGGCCCCGGCCCTGCGCCCCCGCAAGCGCCGTCCGCGCGAACCCGCCCATCAGGCCGCCTGCCGGGCGACGGTGGCGAGCCGGTCGAGAGCCCGGTCGAGGACATCGTCGGCCTTGGCAAAGCACAGCCGCACGAGGTGGCGCACGGAGGCGTCGGGGTAGAACGCGCTGATCGGGATCGCCGCGACGCCGTGCCGGCGCACGAGGTCGTCGCAGAACGCGACGTCGTCGTCGCAGCCCAGCGGCGCGAGATCGACGTTGAGGAAGTAGGTCCCGTGCGAGGGCAGTACCCGGAAGCCCCGCGCGGCGAGGCCCGTCGCGAGGTGGTCGCGGGAGGCGGCGAAGCGCGCGCGCATGCCGGCGAAGTAGGCGTCCTCCTTGGCCAGACCGTAGGCCACCGCCTCCTGCAGGGCGGGGGGCGTCGTGAAGGTGAGGAACTGGTGGGCGTTGGCCACCACGCGCAGCAGGGCCGGCGCCGCCATCACGAAGCCGACCTTCCAGCCCGTGAGGCCGAAGATCTTCCCGGCCGAGCCGATCTTCACCGTCCGGTCGCGCATGCCGGGCAGTGCCATCAGGGGGATGTGCCGGGCGCCGTCGAAGACGATGTGCTCCCAGACCTCGTCGCAGATCGCCACCACGTCGTGGCGCGTGCAGAAGGACGCCAGCAGCGCCAGGTCCTCGCGGCCGAAGATCGTCGCGCTGGGGTTGAGGGGATTGTTGAGGACCACGAGCTTGGTCCGGTCCGAGAACGCCTCCGCGAGGGCGCCCGCGTCGAGCCGGAAATGCGGTGGCTGAAGCGGCACGATGCGGGCGACGCCGCCGGCCCGGCGCACCAGCGGCAGGTAGGCGTCGTAGAGGGGTGCGAACAGCACGACCTCGTCGCCCGGTGCGATCAGGGCGAGCAGGGCCGCCGCGATGGCCTCGGTGGCCCCGGAGGTGACCATCACCTCCGCCGTCGGATCGAGGTCCAGCCCCTGGTGATGCGCGTAATGCGCCGCGATCGCCCGGCGTAAGCTCGGCATGCCCATCATCGGTGGATACTGGTTGTTGCCGTGCAGGATGGCCTCGGCGGCCCGGCGCCGGACATCCTCCGGTCCCGGATCATCGGGGAAACCCTGGCCCAGGTTGATCGCGCCGAGTTCGCTGGCAAGGCCCGACATCACCGTGAAGACGGTCGTCGGCAGATCGGCGAGGACGGGATTCATGGGTCGCGGGGGGCTCGAGGACGATACGCGGGCTCTGGCCGGCATGGCGTAGCACGAGGCCACGCGCCCGCGAAATGTGCGGCCTCGCACCTGGCCGCGCCGGCCAGGATCGATGTCGACTGACGATTATTGACAATCATCAGCCATCACGTATCTCTGGGACACGGCTGGAGCGGTGATTGCCAGCGCGGGACTTCGCCCCCTCGTTCCGTTCACGTTGTCACCGCTCCGGTCCGTTCAAGAAAAGGCCGTCGCCTGCCCCGGCGACGGCCTTTTTCGCGTGCGCGCCGAACCGGTGTCCACAGAGACGGCACCATGCCGGCACCCCGTGGGCTGCCAGCAACACGGGGGAAACCCGAAGGCCCCACTGGAGTCGCATTGGTCCCCCAGAAGGCGTGCCATGCCGTGCCGCGTTCCCTTTTCGAAGCCTCGTTCGGGCGTCTTGGCGCGTGCGGGGCGGGTCTTCGCGCGCGCAGAACCGAAAGGCGCCGCGCCGCGCGGGCGCCGCGACGGTTTCGATGGGGTGCGACCTCGCTCGATGCTGTCGCTGACCGGTCGGCGGACTTATCTTGAGGACAATGCGGCAAGCCCGGACGGCAGAGCCGGATGGAGGAGGGACCAGACTCGTTGGTCTCATGTGAGGATGCCGTGAGACATTCCAGCGCGTCACGCCGTTTCCGACACACCGCGATCGTCAGGCCATGAACGAAACCTCGCCCATCCGAACCGAGACCGCGCGGGAATATCCCGGCGCGATGCCGGCCGACACGCGCGACGCGCCGCCCGTGCGCCGCCGCAGCCGGGCGGGGCTCTGGTTCGTCGTGCTGCTGCTCCTGGCGGGTGCCGGCTATGCGGGCTACCGCTACTATTGGGCGCCGAAATCCGGCACCGAGGCCACGGCGACGCCCGGGCGCGGCAAGGGCGGCGGCCGCGGCGGGCATGCGGAGCCACCCCAGGCGGTGGGCATCGCCACGGTCGCGCCGGGCGACGTGCCGATCGTGCTGGCCGGCCTCGGCACCGTGACCCCGCTCGCCACCGTGACGGTGCGCTCGCAGATCAGCGGCTACCTGACCGAGATCGGCTTTCGCGAGGGCCAGACCGTGAAGAAGGGCGACTTCCTCGCCCAGATCGATTCCCGACCCTACGAGGCCCAGCTCGCCCAGTACCAGGGCCAGCTTATGCGCGACCAGGCGCTGCTGCAGAACTCGAAGCTCGACCTCGCCCGCTTCCAGCGCCTCTCCCAGCAGGATTCGATCTCGAAACAGAACGTCGACACGCAAGGGGCTCTCGTGAAGCAGAACGAGGGCACGGTGGCGGCCGACCAGGCCCTCGTCGACCAGCAGAAGCTCAACATCGCCTACACCCGCATCGTCTCGCCGGTGGAGGGCCGCGTAGGCTTGCGGCAGATCGACCAGGGCAACTACATCACCGCCGCCTCGACCAGCATCGTGGTGGTCACGCAGTTGCACCCGATCTCGGTGGTTTTCACCCTGCCGGAGGACGACGTCGCGCGGGTGATGCGGCGGGTGCGTGCCGGCGCAAAGCTCGCAGTGACGGCCTACGACCGGGGCGACACCAACGCCATCGCCACCGGCGTCCTCGACACGGTGGACAACCAGATCGACACCACCACCGGCACGGTGAAGCTGCGGGCGATCTTCGCCAACCAGGACGACGCGCTGTTCCCGAACCAGTTCGTCAACGCCAAGCTCACCGTCGACACCGTACGCGACGCGCCCATCGTCCCGACCGCGGCGATCCTGCGCGGCACGCCGGGCACCTACGTCTACCTCATGCAGGGCGACGACAAGGTGGTGGTCCGCCCGGTCAAGCTCGGCGAGGCGGACGGCCCGCGCACGGTGGTCACGGAGGGCCTGAGCAACGGCGACCGCGTGGTCGTGGACGGCACCGACCGCCTGCG
>NZ_JAIEOF010000202.1 GCF_019750675.1 Methylobacterium sp. | reverse complement strand
GATAGCACCTGTGGCGAGCCGAACTCGGTGAGTTTGACGACACGTCTCGTAACCATGCGATTGCAACTCCGTGACAACCCGATAGGGTAAGGGGGTAGAGGCCTCGTCGAAGTCTGTCGCACACGTCGGATCGAGCCGCCGCGGCCAAGATGTCGTTCGATGCGCCGTCGGGCCGACCAAGTGTCTTCGAGCACGGACCATCGTTCCGTCGGAAGCGATGTCCGGTCGACGGCCTTGCGCGGTCAAAAGCAATTCATCCGTGCGCCACCATCTCGGTCGGAGAAGGGACGGGCGGTTCCGGACCTGGCTCTGCCTTGGGAAGCCCCCGACTTCGTTGCCCCAGGGATCTTCCATCGAGGCCATCCTCCTGATTTACATTGAGAATCTCTGACCAATCATGGCCACGCCACAGCATTCAGGACGGTGAGGCATCGGTCACGCTATCGACGAAGATGGGCGCCGCGCCCCTCAGGAACGCCCCGACATCGTCGGCGATGACCTGTGAGAGGTCGTCGGGAATCGGCCAGCCATAGACGAACTTGCGGATGGCCAAGTAGAAGACTTTTCCGTGCAGCGCCCAGGCGGCCTCGGTTTCGCGTTCGGTCAGTGGCACGGTCTCGGGAGGCGGCAGGTTCAGGTCCGTCCGCATCTCCGCGCAGATCGGATGGATCACCCGGTCGCGGATGATGGCGAGGTAGCGCGGGGCGATGTCGTAGCCCTTCAGGCCCGAGAACACGAAGATCCGCACCCAGACGTAGTCGAAGATCTTCTCGGCGTATTCCCGATAGAACCGCAGGATCCGCGCCTCGAGCGTCTGCGACCGGTCCTGAACGAGGCCGTCCCAGGCCGGGTTCCAGCGCTGGACGTAGACGTGGTCGTAGACACGATCGAGAAGCGCCTCCTTGGTCGGAAAGTAGCGGAAGATCGCCGAATGCGTGATCCCGATCTCGCGGGCCAGTTCACGCGTCTGGCCGGCGAGACCGTGCTCCGCGAAGAACTGCGCCGCCGCCTCGACGATCTGCCGCTCGCGCTGCGCGGCGGGCAAGCGCCGCCGGCCGGCGAGCGTGGCCTTCTCCGACCGCGCGGCCGACGCGTCCGGGGCGCGGGCATCGGGACAATCCATGCTTCGTGACCGCCTGGTTATTTCGCTTGACGATGCCGTCCGACCCTGGATAGCTTGTAACCAAGCGGTCAACAACGAGTGATCGCACCGATACGCGGCCTGTGGGAGGGACGCTGATGAAGGCGCGGGCCTTCGATTATCGCCGCGTGGCAAGCGTGGCGGAGGCGCTCGACGCCTATGGCGCCTGTGCCGGGGAGGCGCGCTACCTCGCGGGTGGCCAGAGCCTGTTACCGGCCCTGAACCTGCGCCTCGACGCTCCGGATCTCCTCATCGACATCGGACGGATCGAGGCGCTGCGCGGCATCGCCATCGAGGGGGAATCCCTGCGGATCGGCGCCCTCACGCGCCACGCCGAGACCCTGGCATCCCCCCTCATCGCCGCCCACGCGCCGATCCTGACCCAGGCCGCCGCCTACATGGCGCATCCGGCGATCCGCAATCTCGGCACGATGGGCGGTAGCCTTTCGCTGGCCGATCCCGCCTCCGAACTGCCGGCCTGCATGCGCGCCCTCGGCGCGACCCTGGAGATCACCGGGCCGCATGGAATCCGCGCCGTGCCGGCGGACGACTTCTTCCAGGACCTCTACGAGACGGCCCTCGTCCCCGGCGAAATGCTGACCGCCGTGCATGTGCCGCTGGCGGCGTCCGGGTCGCGGATGCAGTTCACGGAGATCGCCCGGCGCCGCGGCGACTACGCGATGGTCGGGCTCGCGGCGAACCTCGTACTCGCGGAGGGGCTCGTGACCTCGGCCCGACTCGGGTTCTGCTCGGTGGGGCCGACGCCCATGCGGGCCCCCGCGACGGAGGCCGCGCTCACGGGGCGCCCCCTCGACGGGGATGCGATCACGGCGGCTCGCGCAGCCCTCGGGGACGACATCTCGCCGGACGACGACGACAGCCTCTCGGCGGCGGCCCGCATGCATCTCGCCCGCGTCCTGCTCGGTCGGGTCCTGGCCACCCTGGGCGAGGGCGGGGCCGAGGCGGTGGCCGCATGAGCACCCCGCAGTCCCTCTCCCTCACCGTGAACGGCACGCCGGTCCGGCACTTCGTGGAGCCGCGCCTGTCCCTGGCCGATTTCCTGCGCGGCGACCTCGGCCTCACCGGCACGCATCTCGGCTGCGAGACCGGCGCCTGCGGCGCCTGCATCGTCAACCTCGACGGGCAGCCGGTCCATGCCTGCCTGATGCTCGCGGTGCAGGCGGACGGGCTCCGGGTCGACACGGTCGAGGGGTTGTCGGAGGCGGGGACCCTCGCCGACCTCCAGGCCGCGTTCCATGCCCGCAACGCGCTGCAATGCGGGTTCTGTACCCCCGGCATCCTGGTGGTGGCGCATGACTGCCTCGGGGCGTGGGCGGCGTCCGGCACCGTCCCGTCCCGGGAGGTGATCCGCGACGCGCTCTCGGGCAATTACTGCCGCTGCACCGGCTACGAGGCCATCGTCGACGCGATCGAGAGCGTCGCCAAGGCCCGCGCGGGCCGCTCCGATCCGCAGCCAGGCCGGGAGGCGGCGATATGAGCGCGGCGGCCGACAGCCCGGGCGCGGGCCGCTATATCGGACGCGGCCTGCCGCGCCCCGGCGCGCGGCGCCTGCTGGCGGGGCGGGGCCGCTACACCGACGACGTGGTGCTGCCCCGCATGCTCCACGCGGCCTTCCTGCGCAGCCCCTACGCCCATGCGCGGCTCGGCGTGATCGACGTGTCCGCCGCCGCCGCGATGCCGGGCGTCCACCGGGTGCTGACCGGCGCCGATTTCGAGCCCCTCTGCACGCCCTGGGTCGGGACGCTCAGCCACTTCAAGGGCATGCGTTCCGCGCCCCAGCGCCCCCTGCCGACGGACAAGGTCGTCTGGGCGGGCCAGCCGGTGGTGATGGTGATCGCCGAGACCCGCGCCCAGGCCGAGGATGCCCTCGAGGTGATCGCGGTCGCGTTCGAGGAACTCGATGCGGTCGTGGACCTCGATGCGGCCCGGGCGCCGGAGAGCCCCGTCATCGACGCGGGCGCACCCGACAACGTCCTGTTCCGCACGCGCATCGAGGCGGGCTCGACCGCCAGCGCTTTCGCGGGGGCCGAGATCGTCTCGGTCGATCTGCGCTTCGGCCGCCACACCGCCGTGACCATGGAGCCGCGCGCGGTGCTCGCCGATTTCGACCCGAGCGAGGCTCGCCTCACCGTCCACCAATCGACGCAGACGCCCTACCAGTTCCAGGATCTCTACGCCCGCCACTTCGGCCTCTCGGAGGCCCGCGTGCGGGTAATCGCCCCCGATGTCGGCGGCTCCTTCGGGATGAAGCTCCACCTCTACCACGAGGACATGGCGGTGGTGGGCGCGAGCCTGCTTCTGAAGCGGCCGGTGAAGTTCACCGCCGACCGGATGGAGGCCTTCGCCAGCGACATCCATGCCCGCGACCACCGCGTGCGCGCGCGCCTCGCGGTGGGCCCCGACGGCACCCTTCGGGCGATCGAGGTCGACGACGTGACGGGCGTCGGCCCGTTCTCGGCCTATCCGCGCACCAGCGCGGTGGAGGGCAACCAAGTCGTGCGCCTGATCGGCGCGCCCTACCGGCTGACCGACTACCGCGCCGACCTGACGGTGGTGGCCCAGAACAAGGTGCAGATGAGCCAGTACCGGGCGGTCGGCCATCCGATCGCCTGCGCGGTGACGGAGCGCCTCGTCGACCTCGCGGCCGACCGGCTCGGGCTCGATCCCTTCGAGATCCGGCGGCGCAACTATGTCACCGACGACATGTACCCGCACACCACCCCGAGCGGGTACCGCTTCGAGAAGCTCTCCCTCGCCACCTGCCTGGAGAAGCTCCACGCCCTGATGGACTATCCGGCGCTGTGCGCGGAGCAGGCCGCCCTGCGCGCGAAGGGCATCCATCGCGGCATCGGCATCGCGACTTACGTGGAGATCACCAATCCGACGCCCGCCTTCTACGGCGTCGGGGGCGCGCACATCTCGGCGCAGGACGGATGCGTCCTGAAGCTGACGCCCGCCGGCGAGGTGAGCTGCGCGATCAGCATCACCGAGCAGGGCCAGGGCAGCGAGGCGATCATCGGCCAGATCGTCGCCGAAGGCCTGGGCGTCGACCGCGACCACGTCCGGGTCCTGACCGGCGACACCGAGACCACGCCCTCCGGCGGGGCGACCTGGGCCTGCCGGGGCGCCGGCATCGGCGGCGAGACGGCCCTCCAGGCGAGCCGCAAGCTGAAGGCGCGCATCCTGGAGATCGCCGCCGCGATCCTGCAGGCGGAGCCCGGCACCCTCGATATCCGCGACGACGCGGTCACGGACGCGGACGGCATGCCCCGCATGACGCTGCGGGAGGTCGCAAACCTCGCCTATTACCGCTCGGATCTGCTGCCGCCGGACGTCTCCCCGGCCCTGACGGTGGCGCACCACTTCGCGCCGCGCGGCTATCCCTTCGCCTTCACCAACGGCATCCACGGCAGCCTCGTCGAGGTCGACGTCGAGACCGGCTTCGTCACGATCCTGAAGCACTGGGTCGTGGAGGATTGCGGGCGCGTCATCAACCCGCTCCTCGTCGACGAGCAGATCCGCGGCGGCGTGGTGCAGGGGCTCGGCGCGGCCTTCTTCGAGGAATGCCGCTACGGCGAGACGGGCCAGCTCCTGAACGGGTCGATGTCCGACTACCTCGTGCCCATGGCCTGCGAGATGCCCGACATCGTCATCGCCCATGTGGAGACACCGACCCTGGACACCGAACTCGGCGCCAAGGGCTGCGGCGAGGCGGGCACCGCCGCCTCCAGCGGCGCGGCCCTGAACGCGGTCAACGACGCCCTGCGCCCCCTCGGCGCCGGCATCTCCCAGCTTCCCATGACACCCGAACGCATCCTGAGGGCGCTCGACGTGATCTGATCCATCCCCGGCGGACTTCCCCAGGCGTACTTCCGCCACCCGGATTTCGCGACGCGGGCCGCCTTCACGAGCCCGCGCGACGACAGGAGGAAACCATGATCGAACAGGGATCGCGACACGGCTCCGTCTCGCGCCGGACGCTGGTGCGTGGACTGGCCGCCACGGGCGCGCTCGCGGGCATCGGGATGCCGTTCGTCGCCCGCGCCGCCGAGCCGATCCGCATCGGTTTCCCGACGCCGGTCACCGGCCCGTTCGGCGCCGAGGCCAAGGATCAGATCCGCTCGGCCGAACTCGCCGTGAAGCAGTTCAACGAGGCCGGCGGCTTGAACGGCCGGATGGCCGAACTCCTGGTCCGTGACGACAAGCTCAACCCCGGCGAGGCCGCGACCCGGACGCTGGAGCTCATCGAGAAGGACAAGGCCCACTTCATCGTGGGCGCCCTGTCGAGCGCGGTCCAGCTCTCGGTCAACGAGATCACCCGCTCGCGCAAGGTCCTCTACGTGTCGATCAGCCAGTCCGACACGATCAACGAGGCCAAGGATTTCAGCCGCTACACCTTCCACGAGGCGCTGAACCCGCACATGACCACGGCGGCCGTGGCCAAGCACACGTTCAAGAAGGGCACCCGGGTCGCCTACCTCGCCGCCGACTACGCCTACGGCCACGAGATGCTGCGCGGGTTCAAGCGCGCGGCGGCCGCCATCGGCGCCGAGACGGCCGGCGAGATCCTGCACCCGTTCGGCGCGCCGGACTACTCGACCTTCATGCCGCGCCTGCGCTCCATGCGCCCCGACATCCTGTGCATCTGCAATTTCGGGCGCGATCAGGCCAACAGCATCAAGCAGGCGAATGATTTCGGGCTGAAGAAGGCCGCCCGGATCGTCGTGCCGGTGCTGCTGCACAACCAGCGCCTCGCGGGCGGCGCCGACGCCTTCGAGGGCGTGGTGGGGGCGAGCAACTACTACTGGCGCCTGGAAGAGACCGTGCCCTCGGCCAAGGCCTTCAACGACGCCTTCCGGGCCGCCTACGCCAACGCGATCCCGACCGATTACGGCGCCTACGGATACACGGCCGTCCGCTCCCTGCTGATGGCCGTGAAGGCGGCCGGCGATACCGACACGGATAGGGTCATCGCGGCCCTGGAGGGCCTGACCTACGACGTCGCCAAGGGTCCGGAGCGCTACCGCGCCTGCGACCACCAGGCGATCCAGTCCGTGCTCATCACGGAATCGCGCAAGAAGTCCGAGATGCAGGGCGAGGCGGACCTGTTCCGCATCCTGGAGGTCGAGGCCGGCTCCGAGGCCGCCCTCCGCACCTGCGACGAACTCGGCCACCGGGCCTGATCGGGCGCCATGAGCGGGAGCCGGCCATGACCTCTGCCTTCGCCGCCTTGGACCTCGAACTCATCGCGATGCAGCTGTTCTCGGGCGTGGCGCTCGGCGCCGTGTTCGTGATGCTGGCCCTCGGCCTGTCGATCATCTTCGGCATGCTCGGCATCGTGAATTTCGCCCACGGCAACTTCTTCATGGTCGGCGCCTACGCGGGCGTCTTCGTCATGGAGCGCACGGGCAGCTTCTGGGCGGCGCTGCTGGTCGGCCCGCTCATGGTCGGGGCTCTCGGCCTCCTGGTCGAGCGCTTCCTGATCCGGCCCCTGGCCGGCCGCTCGCCGGACGATCCCCTGCTCCTCACCTTCGGGCTCGGTTACGTCCTGGTGGAGGGGGTTCGCATCCTCTTCGGCTCGGACGGCCTGCCCTTCGCCACTCCGGAGGAACTCTCCGGGGTCGCCGATCTCGGCATCGGCTACTTCCCGATCTACCGGCTCTTCGTCGTCGGCGTGGTGGCGCTGGTGCTCGTCGTCCTCTGGTACGGCCTCGAGCGGACGCGGCTCGGGCTGATCGTGCGGGCCGGAGCCCGCGACCCGGAAATCCTCCGGGTCCTCGGCATCGACATCCAGCGGCTCTGGCTCTGGGTGTTCGGCCTCGGCATCGCGCTCGCGGCCCTGGGCGGCGTCCTCGCCGCGCCGATGCGCTCGGTCAATCCGGAGATGGGCAACGTCGTGCTGGGCGAGGCCTTCGCCGTCACGGTGATCGGCGGCATGGGCTCGCTGATGGGCTCCGTCGTCGCCGGCCTCCTCGTGGGGATCGTGGTGTCGATGACCGCGCTGGTCGCCCCCGAGATGGCCAGCATCGCGATGTTCGCCTTCATGGCCCTGGTTCTCCTGATCCGGCCCCAGGGCCTGTTCGGCAAGCCCGGCCTCGGTGTCTGAGGGAGATCGCACATGCAGACCCTCGACCAGACCGTCGTCGACGCCCCGCCGGGGGCGGTGAAGCCGCGGCGCGCCCCAGGCGTCGCCGGGTTCTCGCGCTGGCGCGCGCCGCTCTCGATCCTCGCGCTCCTGACCCTGCCGTTCCTGCTCCCCTCGCAGGCGCTCGCCGTCAACGTCCTGATCTACGGGCTCTACGCCGTCGGCTACAATCTCCTCTACGGCTACACCGGCCTCCTCTCCTTCGGGCACGCGGCCTTCTTCGGAACGGGCGCCTACGTCACCGGCATCGCCATCGGCGCGTACGGACTCCACCCGCTCCTGGCGATGGGCCTCGGGACGGTCGCGGCGAGCGCGTTGGCGCTGACGGTCGGGGCCGTCTCGATCCGCTCGCGCGGCATCTACTTCGCCATGGTGACCCTGGCGCTCGCCCAGCTCGTCTACTACGCCGCGCTCCAGGCCTCGTCCTGGACCGGCGGCGAGAACGGCCTGCGCGGCTTCACGGTCTCGCGGATCGGCCTCGGACCCATCTCGCTCGACATCCTCGACCCGCAGGTCAAATATCTCTTCGTCCTGGCCTTCGTGGGGGCGGCCCTGGCGCTGATCTCGCGCATCCTCGCCTCGCCCTTCGGGGCGGCCATCGAGGCGATCCGCGAGAACGAGACCCGCGCGCGCGCCTGCGGCTTCGACGTGGAGCGCTCGAAGCACCTGGCCTTCGTCCTGTCCGGCCTCTTCTGCGGCCTGAGCGGCGCGCTCTCGGCGATCCACCTCTCGATCGTTCCCCTCGACAGCCTCGCCTACCACACCTCCGGCATGGCGGTGGTGATGACGCTGGTGGGCGGCGCCGGCACCTTCTTCGGCCCCTTCGTCGGCGCCCTGGTGGTGCTGGTCCTGGAGGACGTGTTCAGCCTCTGGACGCCCCACTGGCAGCTCGCCCTCGGGACCGTGTTCATCCTGTTCGTGCTGTTCCTGCCGCGCGGCCTCTGGGGCTCGGCCCTGGAACGCCTCTCCTTCCGCCGGAGGCAATCATGAATCCGGTTCCGCAGGCTCCGATCCTGGAAGTGGAGGCGCTCGGCCGCCGCTTCGGCGCGTTCACGGCTCTCGAGGACGTCAGCGCGGTCTTCGGCAAGGAGCGCATCACGGCCATCATCGGCCCGAACGGGGCCGGCAAGAGCACGCTGTTCAACCTGCTCTCGGGCGCCCTGGCGCCCACGGCCGGGCGGCTCCGCTTCGGGGGCCGCGACATGACGCGGGTGCCCCAGGCCCGGTTCGCGCATCTCGGCATCGCGCGCTCCTACCAGATCACGAACGTCTTCCCGCGCCTGACCGCCCACGAGAACCTGCGGACGGCGATGCAGGCGCGGGCGAGCCGCTACGACTTCTGGAGCCGGCGCGACGCGCTCACCGGCCTCGCGGAGCGAGCGGATGCGTTGCTCGCCGATATCGGTCTGGCGGGCCGGCGCGACCGTCCCGCCGCGTCCCTCGCCCATGGCGAACAGCGGGCCCTGGAGATCGGCATCGCCCTGGCGAGCGACCCCAAGCTCCTGCTCCTCGACGAGCCGACTGCCGGGATGGGCCCGGAGGAGACCAAGGAGATGGTCGCCCTGCTGCGCCGCCTCGGCGAGACGCGCACGATCCTGCTCGTGGAGCACAAGATGAAGATGATCCTCGGCCTGTCCGAACGCATCCTCGTGCTGCATCACGGCCGGCTCATCGCCGATGGCAGCCCGGCCGAGATCCAGGCCGACCGCGAGGTGCGGCGCGTCTATCTCGGCCAGAGCGGTGGGTACGGCCATGCTTGAGATCCATGGCCTCGACGCGTGGTACGGCCCGAGCCACGTCCTGCACGGACTTTCCCTCGAGGTCCGGGCCGGCGAGATCCTGGCCCTGGTCGGCCGCAACGGCGCGGGCAAGACCACGACCATGAAGGCCGTGATGGGCCTGATCCCGAAGGTGGGCGGCAGCGTGCGCTTCCTCGGCACGGAACTGCTCGGCCGTCCCGCCCATGCCCGCTTTCCCCTAGGCCTCGCCTACGTGCCCGAGGACCGGCGCATCGTCCCGGGCCTGACCGTGCGGGAGAACCTGAGGCTCGGCCTCCTGCGCGCGCCGCGCACGATCAAGGAGGGGGCGGCGATCGCCGAGATCGCCGAGACCTTCCCGCGGCTGGCCGAGCGCCTCGACCAGATCGCCGTGACGATGTCGGGCGGGGAGCAGCAGATGCTCGCCATCGCGCGCGCGATGATCGCGCGGCCCAAGCTCATCCTGCTGGACGAGCCATCGGAGGGCATCATGCCGGTGCTGGTCGAGGAGATGGGCCGCCTGTTCGTGTCCTTGCGCGACCGCGGCGTGACGCTGCTCCTCGTCGAGCAGAACGTCGAGTGGGCCCTCAATCTCGCGAACCGCGCCGTGATCATCGACCAGGGTGCCGTCGTGCACGAGAGCTCGGCCGCCGCTCTGCGCGCCGACACCGAGATCCAGGATCGGTACTGCGCGGTCTGAAAAAAGCGCGTGGTCGATCTCAGAGGCCGGCCGATCCGCGCCGGCAGCGGCGCGAGCCAGGGAGGACAGCATGGACATCACCGGCGAGTACCGAATCGCGGCGCCCCGCGACACCGTCTGGGCCGCCCTCAACGACCCGGAGGTGCTGACGCTCTGCATCCCCGGCTGCAAGGAGCTCACCCAGGTCTCGCCCGAGGAGATGGCCGCCAAGGTCGCCCTGAAGGTCGGCCCGGTCTCGGCCACCTTCGCCGGCACCGTCCGGCTGGAGGATATCCGGGCCCCCGAGGGCTACACCCTGGTCGGCCAGGGCAATGGCGGCATGGCGGGCTTCGCCAAGGGGCGCGCCGTGGTGAACCTCACGGAGGATGGCCCCGACACCATCCTGCGCTACGAGGCGAAGGCCGAGATCGGGGGCAAGATCGCCTCCCTCGGCGGTCGTCTGATCCAGGCCACGTCCCGCAAGCTCGCCGATGAGTTCTTCGGCAAGTTCGCGAACCGCCTCGGCGCGCCCGCACCGGAGAGCGCGGCCCTGGACACCCCCTGACCAGGCCGGCCACGCTCCGCGTCGCTAAAACACCCCGCACAGGACACGAGACGATCATGCCCACCGCGATTTCGCACTTCATCGGCGGCCGAACCGTCGCCGGCACGGCCACGCGCTCCGCGCCCGTCTTCAA
>NZ_JAIEOF010000025.1 GCF_019750675.1 Methylobacterium sp. | reverse complement strand
ACCTGATGGTCAAGGAAGGCCTGATCAACCTCGACTTCGCCGACGTCCGCGCGATCATGCGCGGCATGGGCAAGGCCATGATGGGCACCGGCGAGGCCTCGGGCGAGAACCGCGCCAACCGGGCGGCGGAAGCGGCCATCGCCAACCCGCTCCTCGACGAAGTCTCGATGAAGGGCGCGCGCGGCCTGCTGATCTCGATCACCGGCGGCAACGACCTGACCCTGTACGAGCTCGACGAGGCCGCCACCCGCATCCGCGAGGAGGTCGATTCCGAGGCCAACATCATCCTCGGCGCCACCTTCGACGAGAGCCTCGACGGCATCATCCGGGTCTCGGTGGTTGCCACCGGCATCGAGCCGGCCCTGATCGCCGCCAACTCCCAGAACAACCCCGACATCGTGCAGACCGAGCAGCGCATCGCCGAAGTCGCCGAGCGTCTGCGAGCGGAAGCGAGGGCGCGGGCGGCACAGCCCGCGCCGACCTTTCGCCCCGCCGGACAGGAGCAGCCCGTAGCCGCCCCGGCGGCTCCCGCTGCGGCTCAGGTCCAGGCCGCTCCGGCCCAGGCCCCGGCGCCGATGCAGGCGCCCCGCGCGCCGGAGCCGGTCGCCTTCGCGCCCGAGCCGATGCGGGTGGACCTGCCGCAGGCGCCGGTGATGCGCGACGAGGTGATGCTGACCCAGACGCAGCCCCGCGCCGCCATGGCGTACGAGCCCGCCCCGGTCCAGGCCCCCGAGCCCGCTCCGCAAATGGCCGCCGGTCCGTTCGTGCCGCCGCGTCCGGCCGTGGCCGTCGCCCGCGCTCCCCGCATGCCGCAGATCCAGGACCTGCCGCTTCCCGCCCAGGCCCAACTGCGGGCCCGCGAGGAGCAGCCGGCCGAGCCGGCCGGGGATTCCAAGCGCATGACCCTGCTGCGCCGCCTGGCCACCGTGGGGTTCGGCGGTCGCCGTGAGGAGGCCGAGGCCGCACCGCTTCCGCCGATGCGCGCCCCCGCCCCGATGCCCCAGGCCGCCGCCCCCGTGGAAGCGCCCCGGCGTGCACCGGTGCAGGCACCGCCGGCCTATCGCCCGGCCCAGGGCAACCTGGATCCCCAGGGCCGCGTCGCGCCCCAGCCCCGGATGATGGACGACGACCAGCTCGAAATCCCGGCTTTCCTGCGCCGCCAGGCCAACTGAAGCCGGGCGTCCGACGCCCCACGACCCACCGGCTGAGGTATTTCAGTCACAGGCCCGGAGCCCCACGGCTCCGGGCCATGCTTGTTCTCAAGTCACTGTTCTAAATAGACTTTCGAAATCGCCTGACGAAACCGCGGCTGTAACAGTACGTAAGAATCCGTGATTTGGCCTCGCTTTGCGGCGCAGCTATACGAATTTTGGAACGACAGGCGCGGCGGTTTCAGACCGTCAAGCGCCGGCAGGGGCTTCAAGCAGCGGACGGATCGCCAGGGGCTGAATGCCTATCCCGATGGGATGGGCACGCCCGATCACGGCCGAGGGCTATGGAATGCGAACGAACCAACAGACAACTCTCAAAGCCCCCGCGACCCTGAGCGGCATCGGCGTCCATTCCGGAAACCCGGTCGAGATCACGCTGCATCCGGCGCCCGCCAACCACGGCATCGCCTTCCTCCGCACCGGCATGACCACCGGCAACGACCGTCTCATCAAGGCCCACCACGCCTGCGTCTCCGCCACCGAGCTCTGCACCGTGATCGGTGACGTCGAGAGCGGCGCGGTCGCCACCATCGAGCACCTGATGTCGGCGCTCTACGGCCTGGGGATCGACAACGTCCTCGTCGAGATCGACGGCCCCGAGATGCCGATCCTCGACGGCAGCGCGCTCCCCTACGTACAGGCCATCGACGCCGTCGGGATCGCGTCGTGCGGCGCGCCCCGCCGCTGGATCAAGGTGCTCCGCGCCGTCCGCATCGAGGTCGGCCGCGCCTTCGCCGAACTTCGCCCCATCGACAGGGGCTTTCGCCTCGACGTCGAGATCGATTTCGAGAACCCGGTGATCGGCCGCAGCCGCAAGGCGATGGACCTCACCCCCGCCGCCTACCGCCGCGAGATCGCCGGCGCCCGCACCTTCGGCATGATGCGCGACGTGGAGCGCTACTGGAAGGCGGGCTTCGCCCTCGGCGCGTCCCTCGAGAACACCGTCGCGGTCGGCGAGACCGCGGTCGTGAACCCCGAGGGCCTGCGCTACGCCGACGAGTTCGTCCGGCACAAGTTCCTCGACGCGGTGGGCGACCTCGCCCTCGCGGGCCTGCCGCTCCAGGGTGGCTACCGGTCCTATTGCGGCGGCCACCGCATGAATGTCGGCGTCCTCACGGCCCTGTTCTCCGATCGCGCCAACTACGCCATCGTCGAGGGCGCCAGCACCCGCCGCGAGACCAGCCTGACCGAGTTCGGCGCCAGCCTCGGGATCGCCGCCTTCGTCGGCGATCTGTAGCGCCACCGACACACACCTCTCCTTTCTGCTAAGGGCGTGGCCCGCCCGCCGCTTTCGCGCCCAAATCGCCCTCCACGGTGAATCCAGCGTGAAACGGGACGTCCGTCCGGTGTGCAACGCACCCGGATCGTGGCATGAGGCCGTCAGCCACGCGACCGACCTGACTGTGATGGCTTGACGACGCGCGTCCGAAACGGACCCGTCTGTTGGGGGAAGACCGGAATGCGCCTGAACCAACCCAAAAGCGGTACGATGGCGGCCGTGCTCGTGACCCTGTGCGGCCTCGGCCTGGGTGGCTGCGACGCCCTCGACTCGATCAATCCCTTCGCCGAGAAGTACAAGCCCGAGGTCATCCCGGACGTTCCCGCCGACAAGCTCTACAGCGAGGGCTTGGCGCGCATGGAGGACAAGGATTACGAGGGCGCCTCGAAGAAGTTCGGCGAACTCGACAAGGCCTACAGCTACTCCGACTGGTCGCGCAAAGCGCTGCTGATGACCGCCTACTCGAATTACGAGGGCGCGAAGTACGACGACGCGATCAACGCCTCGAAGCGCTACCTGCAGCGCCACCCGGCGAGCAAGGACGCGGCCTACGCCCAGTACCTCATGGCGATGTCGCACTATAAGCAGATCCCGGACGTGACCCGCGACCAGGACCGCTCCGAGAAGGCGCTCGCCGGCCTGCAGGAACTCGTCCAGAAGTATCCGACCTCCGAATACGCCGCCGACGCCAAGGCCAAGATCCAGATCACCCGCGACCAGCTCGCCGGCAAGGAGATGGAGGTCGGGCGCTTCTACCTCGAGCGCCGCAACTTCCCCGCCGCGATCAACCGCTTCCGCGACGTGGTCAGCAAGTACCAGACGACCCGCCACGCCGAGGAGGCCCTCGAGCGCCTGACCGAGGCCTACATGGCGCTGGGCCTGACCCAGGAGGCGCAGACCGCCGCCGCCGTGCTCGGCCACAACTTCCCCGACAGCCCCTGGTACAAGGACGCCCACGCGCTCCTTCAGAACGGTGGCCTGGAGCCGCGCGAGGAGAAGACCTCCTGGCTCAGCAAGGTCTATCGCGGCGTCATCGGGCGCACCGCCGAGGCCCAGTAGGTCTCCGGCTTCCACGCCCGTCAAGTGCCGCTTTGCCGCTCCCCGAGGGGGGCGGCATCTTTTTGCGTGAAGCCGGCGGCACTTCGCCGTAAACACGGCGCCAGCGTTCACAACGGGACCCCAGACGCGGCATGCTGAGCCAGCTCGCGATCCGCGACATCGTTCTCATCGACAAGCTCGTCCTGAATTTTCGCGATGGACTCAGTGTCCTGACCGGCGAGACGGGCGCGGGCAAATCGATCCTGCTCGATGCCTTCGCCCTGGCGCTGGGCGGGCGCGGCGACGGCCGCCTCGTGCGCCACGGAGAAGGGCAGGGCGCCGTCACCGCCGTGTTCGACGTGCCCCTCGACCATCCGGCGCGGGCGCTCGCGGCGGAGGCCGAGATCGACACCGAGGGCGACCTCATCCTGCGCCGCGTGCAGATGGCCGACGGGCGTACCCGCGCCTTCGTCAACGACCAGGCTGTCGGCGTACAGGCCCTGCGGGCGATCGGCGCGGCCCTCGTGGAGATCCACGGGCAGCACGACGACCGGGCACTCGCCGATCCCACCACCCATCGCGCCATCCTCGACGCCTTCGGCGACCTGCAGGGGCCGCTCGCACAGGTGACGTCGGCGGCCCGGCGGGTGAAGGCTGCGCGCAGCGCCCTCTCGGACCACCGCGCCCGCGTCGCGGCCGCCGCCAAGGAGGCCGACTTCCTCCGCCACGCGGTCGCCGAACTGGAGATCCTGGCGCCCGAGGCGGGGGAAGAGACCACCCTGGCCGAGCGCCGCACGGTGATGCAGCAGAGCGAGAAGGTCGCGCGCGAGCTCAACGAGGCCATCGAGGCCTCCGGCGGCGCCATCGTGTCCCACCTCTCCTCGGCCCTGCGCAAGCTGGAACGGCGGTCCGCGCAGCTGCCCGCCCTGGTCGAGCCCTGCGTGGCCGCCCTCGACACCGCCCTGACCGCCCTCGACGAGGCCCACACCGTCCTCGACGTCGCCCTGCGCGAGGCGGAGTTCGATCCGCGCGAACTGGAGCGGGTGGAGGAGCGGCTGTTCGCGCTCCGCGCCGCATCGCGCAAGTACCAGGTTCCGGTCGACGATCTGGCCGCCCTGCGCGAGCGCTACGCGGCGGATGTGGCCGCCATCGACGCGGGCGAAGAGGCCATGGCGGGCCTGGAACAGACCCTTGCCGACGCGGAGGCCGCCTATGCCAAGGCCGCCACCCGGCTGACGGAGGGGCGCAAGCGTGCGGCCAAGGCCCTCGACGCGGCCGTGAAGGCCGAGCTGCCTCCGCTCAAGCTGGAGCGCGCCCGCTTCATCACCGAGATCGCCACCGATCCGGAATCGCGCGATCCCGCCGGCATGGACCGGGTCGAGTTCTGGGCCCAGACCAATCCGGGGACGCGGCCGGGCCCGATGATGAAGGTCGCCTCCGGCGGCGAGCTTTCCCGCTTCATGCTCGCCCTCAAGGTGGTGCTGGCCGACAAGGGTTCGGCGCCGACCCTGATCTTCGACGAGATCGACACCGGCGTCGGCGGCGCCGTGGCGGACGCCATCGGGGCGCGCCTCGGGCGGCTCTCCACCCAGGTCCAGGTCGTGGCCGTCACCCATGCCCCCCAGGTGGCGGCGCGGGCCGGCACGCACTTCCTCATCGCGAAGGACCCGGTCAAGGGCAGCGACCGGGTCGCGACGCGGGTCGCCTCCCTGGAGGCCCCGGCCCGGCGCGAGGAGATCGCCCGGATGCTGGCCGGCGCCACGGTGACGGACGAGGCCCGGGCCGCGGCCGCGCGCCTGCTGCAGGCGGCCGACGCCTGAGCGCGAGGTGGGTCCGGCGTTAAGGCTTTCTTAACCACGTTCGGTGACACTCGATAAACGGCGAGTGCGCTCCGATTCGGCGCCGGCGTTGGATCGCTCGAACGAGGGACTGAGACGTTGGACCAGAGGATTTGCGACCGCGAGAGGGAGGCCGCGCACGAGAATGCGTGTCAGCCGAACCTGCCCGACGACACGCGCTACCGGCTCGGGACAGCCCTGCGCTCGATCTATGAAGAAACCTGCGACACCCAGCCGATCCCGGACAGCCAGATCGATCTGCTCCTGCGCCTCCGGCACAAGGAGCGCGACCGGCGCCGGATGGACTGACTCGCCTACCAGCGCCGCGAGTTCGGTCGGCGCTTGTATTCCGCTGCCCGGATCTGCGTCAGGACCCGGTCCAGGCTGAGGAGGAGAGACTTCTCCTCGTCGCCCGCCCGCTCGATTTCGTCCTGGCCGGTGCCGAACTGCTGACGCATCCGGGCCATGGACAATTGCCGCTCGAGATCCTCACGCTGCGCGTGCAGATCCAGGAAGGCGGCCTCGGCCGCGTCGGTGCTGCTCGATGTCTCCGTCACGGTTGATCACCTTCCCGCGCCGGTCGGGAACCGGCGACGGAACCCAACGCGCGACGTGGCGAAACCGTGCCATCCCCCCGCGCTGCGGGATCAGCGGAAGCCGCCGATGCGGCGGTCGCGCTTGCGCTCGGCGGCCGGCTGGTAGGCGATCTGGGCGTGGGTGGTGCAGTAGGGCAGTCCGGTGATCGACCGGTCGCCGCAATAGTGGAAGTCCGGCGCGGTCGGGTCGCCGATCGGCCAGCGGCACATGGATTCGCGCAGATCCATGATGGTCACGCGGCGGGTGATCGAGAGCGCCACCGGGGCGACCGTCGATGCCGAGAGCGTCCCGATCGGCATCTCACCCATCGGGATCGCGTCCTCGGCATCCATCACGGCGTCGCCGGGATTGGGACGCGGCGTGCCGGCCGCCATCTCGGCCGACTTGACCCGGCCCGAGAGGCCGAGGCGGTGGATCTTGCCGATGACCGCGTTGCGGGTGACCCCGCCGAGTTGCGTGGCGATCTGGCTGGCGCTCAGGCCCTCCTCCCACAGCCTGCGCAGGTGGTCGACGCGCTCGTCCGACCAGCTCGGGACCGTATCCACCATCGCCCCCTCCGAAATCGTCGCACCCGACCGTTCCGCGTCGCCGCTCCCTCGCGGGGCGCGGGCGCCGTGCCGACACGGCAGGAACCTTCGGATGATGGCCGAACCGACCCCCCGGCCGTCGACGTGGCAAACCGTACAGGAGGCCGTGACGCGGAGGCAAGTGTGCCCCGGCCGGCACGTGCGGCGGACGCGGGGCCTGTCCACCGGCAAAGGATCGGCCGGCGGCAGCCGGCACGCCTCGCCGGATCGGACGCGATGGTCTAGAGCCGGGCGAACCCGCCCCGCGACCGCGCCCGCTCCAGGGGCGATCGGCCCCCGTCCTGACCGCGAGACCCCATGACCGCCCGACCCCCGATCGCCGTGTTCGACCTCGACGGAACCCTGGCCGAGACCGCAGGCGACCTCATCGGTACCCTGAACGTGATCCTGCGCCGGGAGGGACTCCGGACGCTGCCCCTCGAACAGGCCCGGGACATGATCGGGGCGGGTGCCAAGGCGCTGATCCAGCGCGGCTTCACCACGGCCGGCGAGCCGCTGTCCACCGAGCGCCTGGACGCGCTGTTCTCGGACTTCATCGCCCATTACGGCGACCATCTCTGCGAGCAGTCGCACCTGTTCCCCGGCGTGGTCGAGGCGCTCGACGCCCTCCGGGCCCGCGGCTTCCTCCTCGCCGTCTGCACCAACAAGTACGAGGGACAGGCGGTGCGCCTGCTCGGCCTGCTCGGCATCGCCGACCGCTTCGCGACGATCTGCGGGCGCGAGACCTTCCCGTACTTCAAGCCCGATCCGCGCCACATCACCCTGACGATGGAGCGGGCCGGCGGCGATCCGGCCCGCGCCGTGATGGTGGGGGATTCGCGCGCCGACATCGACGCCGCCAAGGCCGCCGGCATCCCCGTGGTGGCCGTGCCCTTCGGCTACACCGACCTGCCGGTGACGGAACTCGGTCCGGATCGGGTCATCGCCCATTTCGACGAGCTCGCCGCCGCCGTGGACGCCCTGGTCCCGGCCGCCTGACGGACCGGACGGCCCCGCGCCACGAAAAGAGGGCCGTCCCACGGGGCGGCCCTTCGTCGTGTCGTGTCTGATATGTCATCCGCTTGATCAAAGCGGATGATGTATCAGCAAGCCCACGCGGCGCTCGAGCGAAGCCCAAATCCGCCATCCCGAAGGGATCAAACGGATTTGGTCTGAGAGACCGATCAGTTGATGCGGTCGGCGAGGTTGGCCGAGTGGGCGTGCTCGCCGGCGATGTAGGGCAGCGCCTGGTTGGCGAACTCACGGCCCTGCGCGTTGTCGCCGTTGCGGGCGTAGGAGGCGTACAGGCCCAGCGTCCGGGCGTCCGAATTGGCCTGCTGGTCGACGTAGGTCCGGTCGAAGTCGCGGCCCGGACGGGCGGACTTCAGGCGGTCGATGCGGCCCTGACCCTCGGCGCCGATGGCGACGCGACGGCCCGGCTCGGAGGGGCTGTTGTCCACGAGGCCGACGCCGCCGAGGACGCCGCCGAAGACCCGCTGGGCGATCGTGGCCGAGATCGTCACCGGGGCGAGCACCACGCCGACCGGGTTGTCGAGGCGGGTCTCGAAGGGCTGCGTGTCGGAGACGACGGTGCCGCCGGCGGTCAGCGAGGTGCCCTCGGGCAGAAGCGCCTGGGTGGTGGCCTTACGCTCCACGAGGACGTTGTGGGCGTACTGGCGGACACGCGGGTTGCGCGAGCGCTCCAGGGCGATGCGGCTCGACTCGATGCTCACCGCATCCGAGCGCAGGGCGGCGGCGCGAAAATCGGAGGTGTCGGTCACGGCCGGCTGGTTGCCGTCGAACTGCGGCGCGACGCGGAAGGACAGCGGCTCCTGCGCGAGCGCCGGGGTGGCGAGGGCGGCGACCGACAGGCCGAGGGCGGCGAGGAGGGACTTGGTCATGGCGGGTTCTCTTTCCGGGGCGCCCGGAGGGCGCCGTTCCTGAATATTCGTTTGCGGTGCGGCAACACGTGGTCCGGCGGGGTGTTCCACCCTGCGTCGCATTGGAGCATTGCGTTCGCGGGGGTGTTCTTCGCCTGCCCCAGCGCCATCGCGGAGCCCTCTGCGACGAGGGACGGCTCCGATGCACTGGCGACAACGCTGCATTCGCGATGCAGTCTGGACCGGCCGAGCGCGCGGCCAGGAGACCCCATGATCGATCCCCAGCCCGTTTTCGACGACCTCACCCGCTTCCATCTCGCCCGCGAGATTCAGCGCTGGGGTTAGTCCATCGGCGCGCATACCTACGGGTGCCCGCGCGTGCTCGAAGCCGATCTCGCCGGCCTGACGATCGGGCGGTTCTGCTCCATCGGGCCGAGCGTCACGATCGCCCTCGGCAATCATCGCACCGACCTCGTGACCACCTACCCGTTCAAGGCTATCGCGGGACTCGTGGGTGGGGCGTTGTGGGGACCGGCCCTGCAGGCCGGGCCGGATCACGACACGCGCGGCGACGTGGTGATCGGCGACGACGTCTGGCTCGGAGCGAACTGCACGATCCTTTCGGGCGTCACCATCGGCACCGGAGCGGTCGTCGGCGCGGGCGCCGTCGTGCGGCGCGACCTCCCGCCCTATGCCATCGTGACCGGCAATCCCGCAGAGGTGGTCCGCCACCGCTTCGATGCGGCGACCATCGCGCGGCTGCTCAGAACGGAGTGGTGGTCCTGGCCGGACGAGCGCATCGCCGAATACCTGCCCCTGATGCTTAGCACGGACATCGCAGGCTTCCTCGACCGGGCGGAGGCGGCGCTGAGTGAGGTGTCTCCCGACTAAGTGTCTCTCACAAAACTCCCGTGGCACCGGGTGCTCAAGGCGAGAACTGTCGACGGTCGGGGTTTTGCGAGGCACTCTAAGGACGGCGCGGGCCTCGACCCCAATGCGTGCCAGTTACGGGCGATATCGATCAAAGCTGCCCCCGGCAGAGAGGAGGTGCGCGTGATCATTGCGGAGCGCGTTCTGAGCTACAGAACCGATGGTTCTGAACTGCAAATCGAGGTGCTCATCTCTACCCCGGAGCGAGACGGCTCTTCATGGGTCTGCCGATACGAGATCGGTTGGCCGCATGAGCGCAGGTACAATTTCAGTGCGGGTATCGATGCGGTTCAAGCTCTTCATCTAACATTGCAGAAGATCTGCATCGACATCTACATGAGCAAATACCATGCGAGCGGTCGTCTGTCCTGGGGAGAGACGGGGGCCGGTTACGGATTTCCCGTTCCCAGGACTGGGCGCGATCTCCTGATTGGCGACGACCTGAATTTCGAGGGCTGAGGGCGTACAGAAGAGCACCTCAATGCGCCTCCTCCCAGTTCAACGCCGCCCGCGCCTCCACCACCAGCGGCACCCGCAGGGTCAGGGCGGGGGCGGGGGCGTCGACCATGATGCGGGTGATCACCGGCAGGGCCTTCTCGACCTCGTCCTCGGGGGCCTCGAACACGAGTTCGTCGTGCACCTGCAGCAGCATGCGCACGTTGAGCCGCTCGGCCTTCAGGGCGTCCTCCATGCGGATCATCGCCCGGCGGATGATGTCGGCGGCCGAGCCCTGGATCGGGGCGTTGATGGCCTGACGCTCGACGCTCGCGCGCTCGTTGGGGTTGTTCGAGCGGATCTGCGGATAGTGGCAGACCCGGCCGAACAGGGTGGTGACGTAGCCGAGGTCCCGGCAGCGGCGCCGGGTGTCGTCGATATAGGCGCGGATGCCGGGGAAGCGCTCGAAATACTGCTTGATGAAGGCGCCGGCCTCCTCGCGGCCGATGCCGAGGCGGTCGGCCAGACCGAAGGCCGAGATGCCGTAGATGATGCCGAAATTGATGGTCTTGGCGCGGCGCCTCAGGTCCGAGGTCATCTCGGCGAGCGGCACCCCGAACATCGCGCTCGCGGTCGCCGCGTGGATGTCGATGCCGTCCGCGAA
>NZ_JAIEOF010000453.1 GCF_019750675.1 Methylobacterium sp. | reverse complement strand
TTGTCACGGAGTTGCAATCGCATGGTTACGAGACGTGTCGTCAAACTCACCGAGTTCGGCTCGCCACAGGTGCTATCGATCGTGACGGAGGAGCTTGCCTCACCGATGTCGGGTGAGGTGCGGGTTCGGCAAACGGCCATCGGCTTCAACTTCATCGACATCTACCAGCGCAAGGGCATCTATCCGCTTCCCCTGCCGACGGGCCTTGGCTTCGAGGCGGCGGGGGTCGTCGAAGCGGTCGGTTCGGGTGTCGCCCACATCCGAAGCGGCGATCGGGTCGCCTACATGAACGCCGGCGTCGGCGCCTATGCAGACCGTCGAAACGTCCCGGCCGACAAGCTTGTCGCGTTGCCGGACACGGTGAGCGACGAGGCTGCGGCGACCCTGCTGTTCAAGGGGATGACGGCCCAGTACCTCCTGCGCAAGACGCACGCCGTGCAGGCCGGCGAGGTCCTGCTGGTGCATTCGGCCGCCGGCGGCGTCGGGCAGATCCTGACGCGGTGGGCGACGGCGCTGGGCGCCACGGTCTTCGGTACCACGGGCTCTCCCGGCAAGCGGGAGACCGCGCTCGCCGCTGGGTGCGTGGATGTCATCGACCTCAACGATCCGGAATGGCCCGACGCCTTCCTAAGAGCGAGCGGCGGCCGAAAAGCGCGTGTCGTCTACGACGCGATCGGCAAGGACACCCTGATCAAGTCGCTCGATTGTGCGGCCCCGTTCGGTCTCGTCGTCTGTTACGGCGCCTCGTCCGGGAAGGCCCCGGCGGTCGATCCGGAGCTCCTCAACAAGAAGGGATGCCTCTTCCTGACGCGCCCCTCCGTCTTTCCCCACAATGCCGACCCGGCAACCTTCCGCGCCAATGCGGCCGACGTGTTCGCGGCCATCGCCCAGGGGCATGTCAGCGTCGACATCGGAGGCCGCTTCAGGCTCGATGACATCGTCGAGGCCCACGTCGCGGCCGAGGAACGTCGCTTCGGCGGCGCCCTGCTCATCGTTCCCTAGGCGGTCGCATCCCGGCTCGGCAACCGGCGCGCTCCGCGGCGGCGCCGGGTGAGGACCGGGCGCATCGCGCCCGGGACTTCCTGCCGCCCCCCTGACGACGGGCGAAACCACCCTAGATGGACCGGACGTCGCCTGCCGGAGGTCCGTGCCCCATGCATCCATCTCGACGCGCCTTCGTGGCAGGGGCCGGGCTGCTGCCCCTGTCGGGCCTGCTGCTCGCGCGGACGCCCGCCCCCGCCCGGGCGGAGACCGTCGGAGTGTTGCGTCGCCCCATCCCCTCCTCCGGCGAGACCCTCCCGGTGGTCGGCATCGGTACTTCGCGTCGCTACGAGGTCGAGCCGATTCCGGAGAAAGTGGCCCCCTTGCGCGAGGCGGTGCAGCGCTTCGTGGCCCTTGGCGGAACCGTGATCGACACCGCCCCGAGCTACGGCACGGCCGAGGACGTGCTCGGGATCATCCTCGGTGAGGACGGGCTGCGCGAGAAGGTGTTCCTGTGCAGCAAGGTCGGGACCCCCGGCCGCGAGGGGGGGGCTGCCGAGATCGCCCGCTCCTTCGCGCGGCTGAAGACGCCGGTGATCGACCTGATCGCGGTCCACAACCTGATCGACCCGGACGCGAACCTCGCGACCCTGCGCGAGCTCAAGGCGCAGGGGAAGATCCGGTATGTCGGCGTCACGGTCTGGCGCGACAGCCAGTTCCCGGACCTCGAAGCCCTGATGAAACGCGAGACCCTGGACGTCATCCAGGTGAATTATGCTCTCGACGACCGCCGCGCCGCCGAGCGCATCCTGCCGCTCGCGGCCGAGCGCGGCATGGCCGTGATGGTCAACGTGCCCTTTGGGCGCGACCGCCTGTTCAAGGCCGTGCAGGGCCGCGCGTTGCCCCCCTGGACCGCCGAGTTCGACTGCGCGAGCTGGCCGCAATTCTTCCTGAAATACGTCCTCGGGCACGCGGCGGTGACCTGCCCGATCCCCGGCATGGCCAAGGCCGCCTATGTCGAGGACAACCTCGGCGCCGCGCGCGGGCGGATGCCCGACGCCGCCCTGCGCACCCGTATGGAGGCCCTTGTCGATGCACTTTAACTCTGTCTCCCGCCGCGCGCTCCTGACGCTCGCGGCCGCGGGCGTTCTGGCTGCGGCGGTTCCGGCCGTCGCCCAGGAACCGGTGGCGAAGGAACCGGTGGCGAACGAACCGGTGAAGGCGGCGGTGCCGGCGCGGATCGGAATCATCGGGGCCGGAAACATCGGCGGCACCCTGGGGAGCTTCTGGGCCAAGGCCGGGCACGCGGTGATGCTCTCCTCCCGCCACCCGGAGGAGCTGAAGACCCTGGTGGAGGGCTTGGGCCCCAGGGTACGGGCCGGCACGCCCGCCGAGGCGATCGCCTTCGGCGACGTCGTGGTGGTCGCCGTGCCCTACAAGGCCTATCCGCAACTCGCCCGGGACTACGCCGCGGCCTGGGCGGGCAAGGTCGTCATCGACGCCGGGAACGCGACCCAGGCCCGTGACGGCGAGGTCTACGGGGAGGTGCAGGCGCAGGGCATCGCGGCGGTCTCGGCCAAGTATCTCGCCGGCGCCCGGATCGTGCGCGCCTTCAACTTCGCGAACTACAAGGTGTTCGCCAAGAACGCGCATCGCGATGGCGGCCGCATGGGCATTCCCCTGGCGGGCGACGATCCGCAGGCCCTCGCGACGGTGAGCCGGCTTGTCGAAGAGGCCGGGTTCGATCCCGTGGTGGTCGGTCCGCTGACCAAGGCGGACAGCTTCGCCATGGGCTCCCCGGGCTTCGGCCTGGAGATCACCGGGCCGGAACTGCGTTCCCGCCTCGGTGTCGCCCGGTGAATCGCGCCGCCGGTCCGGCGGCTCCGCCCGGCGGAACGCCTGACCGGTCCGCAGCCGCTTGGCTCGGGCGCCTCGTCGACGTCCGGCCCGGAGAGGCTCCGGCGCTCGCCTGGTCCTGGGCCTACATCTTCTCGATCCTGGCGGCCTACTACGTGCTGCGCCCGATCCGGGATCAGATGGGCATCGCCGGCGGCCTCGAGAACCTGCCCTGGCTGTTCACCGGCACCCTGGTCGGCATGCTGGTCCTGAACGTGCCGTTCGCCTGGCTGGTGAAGACGCTGCCCCGAGCCCGGTTCGTGCCCCTGACCTACCGGTTCTTCGCGGCCAACATCCTGCTGTTCGCGGGCGGCCTCTACGTCGCCGGTCCGGAGGGCGACGTCTGGATCGGCCGCGCCTTCTTCGTCTGGCTGTCGATCTTCAACCTGTTCGTCGTCTCGGTGTTCTGGGCCACGATCGTCGATGTCTTCTCCACCGAGCAGGGCAAGCGCCTGTTCGGCTTCATCGCCGCCGGGGCGACCCTCGGGGCCATCGCCGGCTCGGCGACGACGGCCATCCTCGCCCGCGACGTGCCGACCTGGGCCCTCCTCGTCGGCGCGGCCGTCCTGCTCGAGGCGGCCGTGTTCAGCATGCGCGGCCTCGCGCGTCTGTCCGACCGGCTGCACCGGGCGCCGGTTGCCGGGGACGCCGCGCCGGCGGAGGCGATCGGCGGGAGCGCCTTTGCCGGCATCACCCGCACGTTCCGCTCGCCCTACCTCCTCAACATCGGCCTGTTCCTGCTCCTGTTCTCCATCACGTCGACCTTTCTGTATTTCGAGCAGGCCGGCATCGCGAAGCGCAGCTTCCCCGATCGGGGGGCGCAGACGGCGTTCTTCGCCAGCGTCGACCTCCTGGTGAACGTGCTGACCCTCGGCGTTCAGTTTTTCCTCACGGGTCGGATCGTCCGGCGCATCGGCGTCGGGCCGGCGCTCGCCCTGCTGCCGGCGGCGAGCATTCTGGGCTTCGCGGCGCTCGCGGTCTCGCCCACGATCACCGCCATCGTGGTGTTCCAGGTCTTGCGCCGAGCCGGCAACTTCGCGATCGCCCGGCCGATCCGCGAAGTCCTCTTCACGGTCGTCCCGCGCGAGGATCGCTACAAGGCCAAGAACTTCATCGACACGGTGATCTACCGCGTCGGCGACCAACTCGGGGCCTGGTCCTTCGCGGGCATCGCCGCGCTGGGGCTCGGCTCGACGGCCGTCGCCGTGACGGCGGTTCCGCTCTCGGTGGCCTGGCTGGTGAACAGCCTCTGGCTCGGGCGACGGCAGGCCGAGCGTCAGGCGCGACAAGCGGAGGTCGCGGTGGCGCCGGATGGGCCCGGACGACGCGAGCCGTGAGCGGACCGTCAGCGTCCCACGCGGGACGGGATTTCCATGCGTGAGACTGGCCTCAAGCGCCGCTTCGGAACAGTCGCATTCAGGTGAGGTTGCTTCTTTTCAGGTCCGCGAAACCCGCAAGGCGCGACGTCTTTCGGGCGACCAAGTCCTGAGAAGCCTCGCTTACGTCAGAGACGTCGGCCGCGTTCCCTCCGGCCCCCACTGCTTTGCGAGGACGTGGAGCAGGAACCCGGCCAGCATCAGCAGCGTGACGGACAGGAAGATCAGCGGGGTGAAGGCGACGATCCGCGCCAGTTTCAGCAGCGTGGAGCCGGCCTGAAGGCCGCTGCCGTGGCGCGTGCCGCTCAGGTGGACGGCCGTGACGATCCAGATGACCGCGAAGCCGAGGAGGAGCGGCGGCGCACCGGGCAGAACGGCCTTGGCCTGCTGCCCGAACGCCACCGGTGCGGCGAAGCCGACGGTGGCCGAGAGCCGGCCGGCCATGAAACCGAAGGCTAAGCCGTACATCCGGGTGAGGAAATTGTACTCGCCGCTGGAGCGGGGAAACATCGTCGCGATCTCGGGCCAACAGAACGCCCCGCACAGGGCGACGCCGCCTCCGACGAACCAGAGCAACAGCCGCATGAAGCCGGACGTGATGTCCGTGACCTGGGACCCGAGACTGGTGAACACGCCGACGCCGATCATGTCGGCCACGACAATGGCGGTCGCGGTCAATGTCGAGACAGCGGCCGCACGGGCTTTCATGGCTGGTATATCGGCATCCCGTTCCGAGCGCTTCTAGGCCGGACGGAACTCCGGCGTTGGCGGCTTCTTGCCTCGCAGGATGCCAAGACGATGGAGTGTGCCATGGTTTCGGACGATAAGCCGACCGTCCCCGTTCTAAACGTGCCGCCCAAGGGCAAGTCCCTGGTCGACCGCCGTGTCAGCGACGATCCGGCCGAGGCCGGCCCGACCTCGCCCGGTCGCGTTGCTCCGTCCCAGAACCAGGGTCCGGAAACGGGCGGCTACGACGATCACTCGCCGAGCCGGCACCCAACGAACGAGAAGGGCGGCTACGGTGCCGGCTGAGGGACCAACGATGCCGGCCCAGGATCGTGCCGAATGATAAGCCCGAGGCCTGAAAGCCGGTGGCGACGACAGCCGCGAACGTGCGGCGCTCGCGAAAGGGTGAGGTCGGTGGGCCGGGGCCCGCATCAGATCCTCGAACAGCCGCTTCGCGATCCGGCGCCGGAACCGGCCCTAGACCGTGCGCCACGGCGGAAAGCCCGCACGCAGCACCCTGTCATTCAGGCGCGCCTCATTGATGCGTCCGATCTCGGGCTGGGCACATCCGCTCTCCACTCCGCCCCATCAGGCGAAATGTGTGTTTGCTAACGAAACGGATGTGACGGCTGGCGGAGGGCCTCAAGCAGGCTTCAACGACCACATTCGCGATCGTGGCCACTCCGCTCCTTCGGCGCCCGGTTGAGCGGCCTGTGTATCGGAGCGTAGCAACCTGCTCACTCCGCAGGACGATTGCGTAAGAAGCTAGGTGATCTGAATGGCTTAGTTCTGACAGTGGCTGGGGGACCAGGATTCGAACCTGGACTAGAGGAGTCAGAGTCCACTGTTCTACCGTTAAACTATCCCCCAAAATCCTCGCGTGGCTCGAGGATGGATCCGGTTGTTTCCGTCTGATCGGTGCGTCGCACCGGCCTGGATCGGCCCCGGTCCGTTCCGGTGGAGGGGCGATAGCATGGCTTTCCCGGAGGAGGCAAGTGTGGTTCGCCGGGTAATCGCGGGGGCCGGCGAACCGGGGAACGGGTCAGGCGGTGCCGGGTGGTGTCGCGCCGGTTTCGAGCATGGCGAGGGTGCGCAGGATCGCCAGGGCCACGATCTCGGAATCGGTGTCCCCTTCGGGCGTCGCCGGCAGGATCGCCACGGTGCTGACCTCGTCGTCGGACAGGAAGCCCACCACGACCTTGTAGACATCGCCCTCGGGGGCGTCCGCCTCGTGGACGAGGCAGACCCGGCAGCCATTCGCCTCCCCGTAGACGCGCTGCGTGAAGACCTGGACGCGCCGGGCATCGGGCTGTTCCGGTCGGCGCGGGGCGCCGAAGGTCGGGCGGATGATGTTGTCCATGGTCGTTCCTATAGCCGAACGGCCGCGCGTCGGGGAGACCCCCTCCGGCGGCCGTGCGAATCCAAGGTGACCCGCGAGGGCCGGCCGTCCGGCGCCGAAGACGATCCGGCCCGGGGTGGGTCGTGTCAGCGCGACAGGAGGGTTTCGGGGTCTTCCTTGGCGAGCTTGAGGAGGTTCTGGCCGTAGGCGGTCTTGGCGAAGAGCTTGCCGCGGGCGATGAGCTGCTCCTGGCCGATGAAGCCCTGCAGGTAGGCGATCTCCTCCAGGCAAGCCACCTGCAGGCCCTGCCGGTGCTGCAGGGTGCGCACGAACTCGGAGGCCTCCAGCAGGCTGTCGTGCGTGCCCGTGTCGAGCCAGGCATAGCCGCGGCTCATCCGCTCCACGTGCAGCTGGCCCCGCTCCAGGTAGGCCTCGTTGATGCTGGTGATCTCGAGTTCGCCCCGCGCCGAGGGCTTCACGGCTGCGGCGATGTCCACCACCTGGTTGTCGTAGAAGTACAGCCCCGTCACCGCCCAGGGGCTCTCGGGCTCCGGCGGCTTCTCGACGAGCCGCAGGGGCCGGCCCGCCTGGTCCAGGGTCACGACGCCGTAGGCCGCCGGGTTGTCGACGTGGTAGGCGAACACCGTGGCGCCCGTCGTGCGTTCGCGGGCGCGCTTGAGCAACGCGCTCATGCCGTTGCCGAAGAACAGGTTGTCCCCCAGCACCAGGGCGACGCTGTCGTCTCCGACGAACTCGGCGCCGATGATGAAGGCCTGCGCCAGGCCCTCGGGGCGGGGCTGCACCGCGTAGGTGAAGGACAGCCCGAACTGCTCGCCCGTGCCGAACAGGCGCTTGTAGTTGTCCAGGTGCTCGGGCGAGGAGATGATCAGGATCTCGCGGATGCCCGCCAGCATCAGCACCGAGACCGGGTAGTAGATCATCGGCTTGTCGTAGACCGGCAGCAGCTGCTTGTTGATCGACAGGGTCGCCGGGTGCAGGCGCGTGCCCGTGCCGCCGGCCAGTACGATGCCCTTCATGCCTGTGTCTCCTTGGGCTGCTGCCCGGGTCCGATCAGCCGGTCGAGGATGTCCTCCAGCGCCTCGGTCCAGGGCCGGGGGGTCAGGCCGTAGGCTTGTGCCAGGCTCTCGGTCGAGAGCTGCGAATTGGCCGGGCGCCGGGCCGGGGTCGGGAAGGCACTGGTGGGGATCGGGTCGACGGGAATGTCCCGTCCCCCGCGCCGGGCGGCGGCCGCGACGATGCGCTTCGCGAAGCCGCACCAGGTGGTGGCGCCCGCATTGACGAAATGATGCGTGCCCGTGGGCGCGCCCGGGTCGGCGGCGAGCCGCTGGGCGATCACGGCCAGGCCCGCGGCGAGGTCGCCCGCGCTGGTCGGGTTGCCGTGCTGGTCGTCGACCACGCTGAGACGGTCGCGCTCGGCCGAGAGCCGCAGCATCGTCTTGACGAAGTTGCCCCGGTGCGGGCTCACCACCCAGGCGGTGCGGATGATCGCGTGGCGCGGGTTGGCGCTGCGCACCGCCATCTCGCCGGCCGCCTTGCTGGCGCCGTAGACGCTCCTCGGGTTCACCGGCGTCTCGGGGGTGCAGGCGCCCGTGCCCGCCCCGTCGAAGACGTAGTCGGTGGAGACGTGGACGAGGGGGATGCCGGCCCGGGCCGTGGCGGCGGCCAGCAGCGCCGGCGCCACGGCGTTCAGGCTCCAGGCGGCGGCGATGTCGCTCTCGGCCTTGTCGACGGCGGTGTAGGCAGCCGTGTTGACCACCGCCGCGTAGGGGCGCTGGCCGAGGGCCGCCGCGAGCGCCGCCCCGTCCGTGATGTCGAGTTCACCGCGGGTCGGGGCGTGGAGGCGCACGTTCGCCTCCCAGAGGCCGGGGGCCTGCAGCTCGGTGCCGACCTGGCCGGCCCCGCCGAGGATGAGGATGTCCATGGGTTCCGACATCCGCGGTTCAGGCCTCCTTGGGGGCTAAGCCGAGGCCGAGGCGCTCGCCGGTGTAGCGACCCTCGCGGATCGGACGCCACCAGGCCTCGTTGTCGAGGTACCAGCGCACCGTCTCTTCCAGCGCCCGCTCGAAGTCCTTGGTCGGGTGCCAGCCGACCTCCGCCTCGGCCTTGCCGGGATCGATGGCGTAGCGCCGGTCGTGGCCGGGCCGGTCGGTGACGTAGGTGATCAGGCGGTCGTGCGGCGCCTGCTCGGGGCGCAACCGGTCGAAGGCGGCGCAGAGCGCCTTGACCACCGCGAGGTTGTTGCGCACCGAGCGTCCGCCGAGCAGGTAGGTCTCGCCGACCCGCCCCTTCTCCAGCACCGCCACGAGGCCGCGGGCGTGGTCCTCGACATGGATCCAGTCGCGCTCGTTCAGGCCGTCGCCGTAGACGGGCAGAGCCTTGCCCTCCAGCGCGTTGAGGATCATCAGCGGGATGAGCTTTTCGGGGAAGTGGCGCGGGCCGTAATTGTTCGAGCAGTTCGTCACCAGCACCGGCAGGCCGTAGGTCTCGTGCCAGGCCCGGGCGAGGTGGTCGGAGGCCGCCTTCGAGGCCGAGTAGGGCGAGCGCGGGTCGTAGCGGCTCTCCTCGGTGAAGAACCCGTCCGGCGGCAGCGAGCCGTAGACCTCGTCGGTGGAGACGTGCAGGAAGCGGAACGCCGCCTTGGCCTCGCCCGTCAGCCCGTCCCAGTAGGTGCGGGCGCCGTCGAGCATGACCTGGGTGCCGACCACGTTGGTGCGGATGAAGGCCCCCGGGTCGGTGATCGAGCGGTCGACGTGGCTCTCGGCGGCCAGGTGCATCACCGCGTCGGGCCGGAACGCGGCGTAGAGGGCGTGCACCGCCTTCGGATCGCAGATGTCGGCCTCGACCAGGCGGTGCTTCGGGTTGTCGGCCAGCGGCTGGAGCGAGATCGGGTTGGCCGCGTAGGTCAGCGCGTCCAGCGTCGCCACCTCGTGTCCGAGGTCCTGCACCAGGTGCAGGACCAGTGCCGATCCGATGAAGCCGCAGCCGCCGGTAACCAAGATGCGCATGGGGGTAGGGTCTCTTAAGGAATCGGGCCGGGCCCGCGGCCCGGATGACATGTTCTCAGAACGGGGGCGAAAGTTCGGCCAGCCGCGGCGCGACCCGGTCCTTGTCCGAGAGCTGCGCCTCGGCCTCGGTGACGGGCCAGGCGATGCCGAGCGCCGGATCGTTCCAGAGCAGGGCCCCGTCGTGCTCGGGGCTGTAGACCCCGCCGGCCACCTTGTAGGCCACCATGGTGTCGGGCACGAGGGTGCAGAAGCCGTGCCCGAAGCCGATCGGCACGTAGAGCTGCTCGCCGGCCTCCGCGTCGAGTCGCACCGCCACGTGCTGCCCGTAGGTGGGCGAATCGCGCCGCAGGTCGACCGCGACATCGAGGATCGCGCCGGACAGGACCCGGATCAGCTTGGCCTGCGCCATCGGGGCCCGCTGGAAGTGCAGCCCCCGCACGGTGCCTTGAGGTGCCGAGAAGGACTGGTTATCCTGGATGAAGACGTCCGCGATGCCGGCCTTCGCCAGCACATCCGCCCGGTACGTCTCCGAGAACCAGCCCCGCGCGTCGCCGAACCGCTTGGGAACGATGCGCCGCACGACCGGGATGTCGGTCTCGATCACCTGCATGGAGGACAATCCTCGGAATTTGGAAATGCGATCGTTCTAGGCGATTTTTGGTCGTGTCCTGTCAAGAGGGAGGTCGATTTTTGGTTGCTCCCTCTCGCGCATAGTTGCGCCAAGGGTCTCGGCGCGAGATGCTGCTGTCGTGTTTTCGACACAAGCATCTGACAGCGCAGGTTGGAGCATCGGATGCACGATGTGTTCCTGCGTTTTTCGAGCGAGCCATGCGCGAGCAGGAATGATCGGACGAGAAATACAGATGAGTGAGATTCTGTTCCTTGGTGGAACCTGTGGTGAAG
>NZ_JAIEOF010000274.1 GCF_019750675.1 Methylobacterium sp. | reverse complement strand
GGATCACCCGGAAGGGGCTGGTGTCGCGCAAGACACGGCCAATCAGTTCGGCATGGCCCGCGACCGGTGCGAACACGGCGATCTTGCGCTGGTAGGGATCGCCGCCGGGCGTCGTGGCGGTGCTCTGCGCGTCGGCGAGGTTTTCGCTCAGGACGCACAACCGGCCCTGCTGCACCCGCAGTCCCTGCGCCGCGATCGCGGATCCCGAGACGCTTTCGCTCCCGGCCACCTGCCCTCTCCTTGATCCGACGACGGGCTATCGGTGCCGGTTCGATCCGCAAAACCGCGAAGGAACTGTTAGCGATCACGGTCAATGGGCGGTTAACCACGACGCCCTGGACCGATCGCGCATGGCGAAGCGCGGACTCGCGAACACCGTCGGTTCTCGCTATCCGACCCGGCCATCGCCGATGACCATCCGTCAGCGGCACCGCCGCCTGGGACATGCTTCCATCGCGGTGCCAACCGAACCAAGGGAGCATGGAATGGACGAGGCGAGGTTCCGCGCCCTCGAGGCCCGCATCGACGCCCTGGAAGGCGAGATCAAGCGCGCGCGGAACGACATCCAATGGGCCATCGGCCTGATGTTCGTGGTCCCGGTCGGGCTGCTGATCATTCTGCGGGTGTGGTCCTGAGGCGCGCGCACCGGCCCGTTCTTCCGGCCGCTCAAGCGGTGAAGATGATGCCGAGCTTGCGGCCACGCCGCCACACCACCTTGCAGCTGCGGGGCCGGGCATAGGCGGTCACCGTCAGCGTGAACGCGTCCGGCACCGCCTGGCCGTCCTCGACCTCGATCTGGGCCCCCGTTTCGGACTGGTCCCAGACCAGGCAATCGATCGGAGCAGACCCTGCCTCGGCCACGAGCGATCCGATCCGGAAGGCGTCCGCGCGCCGGGCTCCCCGCCGATTCTCCTCCACGGCACCCTCCTCGATCGATCGACCGGAGCATTCGACGCGAACGACCTTAACGTTCCGCTGCGGAGGGCGACGAAAGACCGACCGTCCACCGAGGGCCGGCGGATCGGCACAGAGAATCGCCCGAGACCGCCTGCGCGCCGCAAAAGCGAAACCTTCGCGACACCGGCCTGCCAGTGCTACCCGGCGTCGAGGATAGGCCGGATGTCAGATCCGGCATGATGCGCGCGGCAACGGCGTCCGATTTCATCGCTTGTCATCGCTCCGAATGCCGGTGGCGACCTTTCAAGACGAGGCTCTAGACTTGTAGATCGACCACGCGGTCCTGTCCCTGGGGCGGCGGCGCACTGGCGGTAGGGGCGGGGGCCGACGGCCGGTCGAGGGCGACGGTGACGGTCTGCGGTTCGGTCTGGTGGCGCCGCGCCGCATCGTTGCGCGCCTGATGCAGGATTTCGGTGGCCCGCACGAGTCCGACCCGGTTCAGGGAAACGGTCAGGGTCATGGTTCGTGCTCCTGCATGGGGAGCCTGCGCAGTCAGGCCAGGATGTCGAGCACGCGACGCTCGGAGTCGAAGGTGGATTTCAGGATGGCGGTGTTCATGTCGATGGCCGCCTTGTCCTGGAGCATCTGGACGGCGGTGGTGGAGAGATCGACCTGGGTCGCGGCCGGCAGGCTCGTGCCGATCGCCGCGATCCCCTCGGCCGAGGCGCCGTAGCGCTGCGTGGCGGCCGCGAGGCCGGCCTGGCTGGCTGTAATCGCCCCGATCATCCCGTCACCTCAACTCACCACCGTGAGGCAAGCACACCAGCCCTGAATCGAGTGTTGCCCGATCGCGCGGCATTCGAACGATCGGCGGGCGGGCGGAGAAGTTTTCCCCAAGCTTGACCCCGGGCGGGCCCGGCACCACGTCGGCCTTCGGCGTCACGGATTGCCCCGATGTCCCGAGACGTGCGCCCCACGGAGAATCCGATGATCGATCTCTATTACTGGCCGACGCCGAACGGCCACAAGGTGACGATGCTCCTCGAAGAGGCGGGCCTCGACTACGCGATCAAGCCCGTGAACATCGGCAAGGGCGACCAGTTCAAGCCGGACTTCCTGGCGATCGCCCCCAACAACCGCATGCCGGCGATCGTCGACCATGCCCCGGCCGGCGGTGGAGCCCCGGTCTCGCTGTTCGAATCCGGTGCGATCCTGCTCTACCTCGCCGAGAAGACCGGGCGCTTCATCGCCCAGGACGTGGCCGGCCGCGCCGAGGTGCTGCAATGGCTGTTCTGGCAGATGGGTGGCCTCGGGCCCATGCTCGGCCAGAACCATCACTTCACCCAGTACGCACCGGAGAAGGTGCCGTACGCCATCGACCGCTACGTCAAGGAGACGAACCGGCTCTACGGCGTCCTCGACCGGCGGCTCGCCGACCGGCCATACGTCGCTGGCGCGGACTACTCGATCGCCGACATGGCCTGCTATCCGTGGATCGTGCCGTACGAGAAGCAGGGCCAGCGGCTCGAGGATTTCCCGAACCTCGAGCGCTGGTTCCACGCCATCGCCGAGCGCCCCGGCACGAAGGCGGCCTATGCCCGCGCCCCGGAGGTCAACCCGGATTTCGGGAAGACCATGAGCGAGGAGGCCAAGAAGGTCATGTTCGGCCAGACAGCCGCGACGCGGGGCTGATTCCCACTCAGCGCCTCAGGGTGTCGAGGGGCACCGGGGCGGCATGCGGGCGGGTCGCCAGCATGCCGTCGATCAGCGCGAGCACCTCGGCCCGGCCGCAATTGGCGGCCGGCTCGAAGGGCGTCCAGGTCTGGGTGAAGTCGAGCTGAGCGAAGACGTCGCGGTAGCGCCGCAACTCGTTGGTGGTCAGCGGCACCCCGCGCACGAAGGCTTTGTGCGCCGAAATGGTCAGCGCCCTGCGAAAATCCCCCGGGTCGAGCTCGAACTTGAGGGCGTCGCCGCAGAACAGGATTTTTCGCGATCGGTCGAACAGCACGGCATGCCCGTCGAAATGGCCGGCGGTGCGGTGCAGTTCGAGGCCGGGCAGGGGCTCCAGGAAATCGTCGTAGGGCCAGGAGACCTGCAGCGCCGCGCTCCAGGTGAAGTCGGCCGCGGGCAAGCAGAGTTCCGGGTCGAAACGGTCCTGCAGCTGCACGAGGGCGCCGTAGGCGTGCGGATGCGAGGAGGAGAGCACCCGCATCCCGCCGAGACCGGCGATGTGCTGGAGCGCCGCCTCGCTGAAGACCGGGCAAGCCTCGAAACCCATGTTCCCGGCCGGCGTCTGGATCAGGTAGGCGCTCGGGCCGATGCCCGAGACGGGATCGTTCCAGAACCGCCAGATCCCGGGCTCCAATTCTTCCCAGTGGCAGGGGAAGCGGCCTTGCGCCTCGCGCTCGCTCCAGAACTGCCAGCCCTTCTGCGGCACCACGTGGCGGGCGTCGAGGCACATCGGGCAGGCGGCGGGGGCCTCGAAATGGCGCTGCCAGAAGCCGCAATTGTCACAGGTGTAGGCGGGCAGGTCGAGGGCGCCGGCAAAGGGCAGGTATCCGGGAGACACTGGGCGTTGCTCGCGTTGGCGGCGTCGGCCGCGGGTAGCCTCGGGCTGAGGCGAGCGCATATAGGCGCGGGGCGTCTGCCGGCCATACGGCCGCGTGCCTGAACGAATCCGGAGGATCATGCCCGTCCCGAGCCTCGCCTTCGACCTGACCCGCCTCATCACCCGCCTGCGGCATGCGAGCCCGAGCGGGATCGACCGGGTCGACCTCGCCTATGCGCGGCACGTCCTGGGCCAGGACGGAGAGCGGTTCGGCCTCGTTTCCACGGCCCTCGGGCCCCGGGTGCTCCCGCGGGCGGAGGCCGTCGCGATCGTCGAGGCCGTGGCGGCCGGCTGGGTCGAGGATCGCGACGCGACGCAGGATCCGGTCTACCGGCGCCTGGCGGCGGCCCTCGGGTCGGAACCGGAGCCCGGCGCGTCGTCGGCTGGCCCCGATCGCGGCCGCGTCGGGGACCGGCGGCGGGTCCAGGCCCGGACCATGGCCACGACCCTGCGCGCGCGTGGCCCCGAGATCCTGCCGCAAGGCACGATCTACCTGCACACCTCGCATCTGCGCCTCGACAAGCCCGGCCGCTTCGACTGGCTCTACGACCGTCGCGACATCCGCCCCGTCTTCTTCGTCCACGACCTGATCCCGATCGACTACCCGGAATACGGGCGCCCGGGGGAGGCGGAGCGCCACCGCATCCGCATGACGACGATCGCGCACCACGCCGCGCACGTGCTGGTCAATTCCGGGGACGTCGGCGCGCGCTTCCTCGCGTTCTGCGCGGCGAACGGCCTCCCGGCGAGGCCCGTGAGCGTGGCGCTGCTCGGCGTGGAGCCGGTCTTCCGCCCACCCGGGGAGGGGCCCGCCTTCACGCCGCACAAGCCCACCTTCGTCGTCTGCGGCACGATCGAGCCGCGCAAGAACCACCTCGCGCTCCTCAATCTCTGGCGCGATCTGGCGTCGCGGCACGGCTCCGCCACGCCCCGCCTCGTCCTCGTCGGCCGGCGCGGCTGGGAAGCGGAGAACGTCATCGACATGCTGGAGCGCTGCCCCGCCATGCGCGCCCATGTCAGCGAGGTGAGCGGCCTCTCGAGCCATGGCCTCGCGGCTCTGCTGCGCTCGGCCACCGCCCTGCTGATGCCCTCGTTCGCGGAAGGCTACGGCCTGCCCGTGATCGAGGCCGCCGCGTCCGGTCTTCCCGTCGTCGCCTCCGACCTTGCGGTCCACCGGGAAATCGGCGCGCCCTTCGCGCATTTCCTGGACCCCCTCGACGGGCCGGGCTGGCGCAGGGCGGTGGAGGACCTCGCGGAACCCGGCTCCCCCCTTCGCCATGCCCTCAAGGAGCGGTTGACCGGCCACGAGGTCCCGAGCTGGACGAATCACTTCGCGACGGTTGACATGGCCCTGCAACGGGCACGTTGTGCCGCTGACGCCTGACGATTATGGATAAGCGTCAGCGTCGTGCCGCCCGTCCGGCAGATCGCGCGTGGAGAATCCGTACATGAAGGTTGTTGGCCTCGACCGGGATACGATCAAGGCCGGCCTCGCCGACCGCTCGTTGTTGGTGATCGACGTGCGCGAGCCCCACGAGTTCGCGCAGGGACACATCCCCGGCGCAGTCCCGCATCCGCTCTCCACCTTCGATACCGGCGCGGTGGCCGCGCTGATCGCGCAAGACGGCCGCAGGCCCGTGTTCTCCTGCATGTCCGGCGTCCGCTCGGTCCATGCCCTGGCGGCCGCCCAGAATGCCGGCCTGCCGATCGAGGAGCATTACGCGGGCGGCTTCAAGGACTGGGCCGGCTCCGGCGAGCCCGTCGAAATCTGAATGCCCATAAATTCCGACGCTCACGTGGACCATGTGTGGCAGCGCACGACATGCCGCGGCGCTGACCTCTAGCTGGCGCATCGTAGGGAATAACCATATGCGTATGCGCTCGACCTTGACCGTCCTTCCAGCCCTCGTCGTCGTGGCAGCGCTGTTCGCGTCGCCCGCCCTGGCGCAGGCGCCCGGCGGGCCTCCGCCGAAGGTCACCACCGCCAAGCCGGTGGTCCGCGAGATCGTCGAGACCGACACCTACACGGGCCGTTTCGACCCGGTCGACATCGTCGATGTGCGCGCCCGCGTCACCGGGTACCTCGAGAAGCTGAACTTCACGGACGGCGCCACGGTGAAGAAGGGCGACCTGCTCTTCGTCATCGACCGGCGGCCCTACAAGGCGGCCCTCGATCAGGCGCAGGCGGCCTTGGTTTCCGCAAAGGCCCGCCTGAACTTTTCGCAGACCGACCTCGACCGCGCCCAGACGCTGAGCAAGTCGGGCAACATCTCCGAGCAGGTCACCGACCAGCGCCGGCAGGCCTCGCAGACCGCGCAGGCCGATGTCGACAGCGCCGACGCGCAGCTGCGTCAGGCGCAGCTGAACTACGACTTCACCGAGGTGAAGGCCCCGATCTCCGGCCGCATCAGCCGGCGCCTGGTCACCGAGGGCAACATCGTCATCACCGACCAGACCCTGCTGACGACGATCGTCTCCCTGGATCCGATCTACTTCGGCTTCACCGTCGATGAGCGCTCGTTCCTGAAGTACCAGGGCAGCCTCGGCATCGGCATGGGTGAAACGCAGAAGGGCAAGGGAGTGCCGATCCGGATCGCGCTCACCGGCGAGGCCAAGCCGACCCGTAAGGGCACCCTCGATTTCGTGGACAACCGGGTCGACAACGCCACCGGCACGGTGCTGCTGCGCGCCACGGTGGAGAACCCAGACGGGTTCATCAAACCCGGCCTGTTCGGCGTCGTCTCGCTGCCGGCCACCAAGCCCTACCAGGGCATCCTCCTGCCCGACGAGGCGGTCTCGGCCAACCAGGACAAGCGCATCGTCTACGTCGTGGCCGACGACGGCACGGTGGCGCTGCGCGAGGTCAAGCTCGGACCGAAGGTCGACGGCTACCGGGTCATCCGCGAGGGCCTGAAGGGCGACGAGAACGTGGTGGTGAACGGTGTCAGCCGCGTGCGCCCCGGCGCGAAGGTGACGGCGGAAGCCTCGACCCTGCCGCCCAGCAAGACCTGATCGGGCAGGGCCTGATCGAGCGGGGTCTGATCGAGCAGGGTCTGGTCGAGCAAGACTCGACCCGGTCCCGAAACGAGACACCCCCGGCCGTTCGCGGGCGGGGAGCGGCCACAGAGACCGCGGACGAAGAAACGGTGCCGCCTCGGACCCGCGCATGCGGGCCGCGCGCGGCGAGAGGTTCAAGCGATGCGTTTTGCCCACTTCTTCGTCGATCGACCGATCTTCGCGTCGGTCACGTCGATCGTCTTCCTCATCCTCGGCTACGTCGCCTACCTGTCGCTGCCGGTGGCGCAGTACCCCGAGATCGTGCCGCCCACGGTGACGGTGCGCGCGAGTTTCCCCGGCGCCAACGCCGAGACGGTGGCGGCCACCATCGCGACGCCCATCGAGCAGGAGGTCAACGGCGTCGACAACATGCTCTACATGACGTCGTTGTCGACCAACGACGGCAACATGCTGCTCACCGTGACCTTCAAGGTCGGCACCAACCTCGATATCGCCAACGTCCTCGTCCAGAACCGCCTCTCGGTGGCCCAGCCGCGCCTGCCGCCGGACGTGCGCAACCTCGGCGTCACCGTGCGCAAGGCCTCGCCGGACCTGATGCTGGTGGTGCACCTGCTCTCGCCGAAGAAGACCTACGACCAGAACTACCTCGCCAACTACATCTACCTGAACATCCGCGACGAGCTCCTGCGCCTCGACGGCGTCGGCGACATCACCATCTTCGGCGGCAACGAGTACGCCGAGCGCGTCTGGCTCGACCCGAACAAGCTCGCCGCCTACGGGCTGACCACCTCCGACGTCATCTCGTCCCTGTCCGAGCAGAACGTGCAGGTGGCGGCCGGCGCCCTGAACTCGCCGCCGGCCGCCACGGGCCAGGCCTTCCAGCTCATCGTGCAGTCGCAGGGGCGCTTCCAGAGCCCCGAGGAGTTCGCCGACGTCATCGTCAAGGCCTCGGACGGGCGCCTCGTGCGCGTGAAGGACGTCGCCCGCGTGGAGATGGGCCAGAAGGACTACACGACGAACTCGTTCCTCAACGACACGCCCGCCATCGGCATCGGCGCCTTCCAGCGCCCCGGCACCAACGCCCTCGACGCCGCCGCGTCGGTGCGCAAGGTGATGGACAACCTCAAGAAGAACTTCCCGCCCGACATCGAGTACCGCATCGCCTACAACCCGACCGAGTTCATCGAGGAATCGATCCACGAGGTCTACAAGACCCTGTTCGAGGCCGTCGGCCTCGTGGTCATCGTGGTGCTGGTCTTCCTCCAGAGCTGGCGCACCGCGCTCATCCCGGTGATCGCGATTCCCGTGTCGCTGGTCGGCACCTTCGCGGCCATGTCGGCCTTCGGGTTCTCGCTCAACAACCTGACCCTGTTCGGGCTCGTGCTCGCCATCGGCATCGTGGTCGACGACGCCATCGTGGTGGTGGAGAACGTCGAGCGCAACATGGCCGAGGGCCTCTCCCCGGGGGACGCCGCGCACAAGACCATGGACGAGGTCGGCGGCGCCGTCATCGCCATCGCGCTCGTGCTCTCGGCGGTGTTCATCCCGACAGCCTTCATCCCCGGCATCACGGGCCAGTTCTACAAGCAGTTCGCGCTCACCATCGCGGCTTCGACCATCATCTCGATGTTCAATTCGCTGACGCTGTCACCGGCGCTCTGCAAGCTGCTCCTCAAGCCCCACCACGCGCACGCCAAGCCGAAGTTCTTTCTCTTCCGCTTCGTCGGCTGGCTTGCCGACATGTTCAACAAGGGCTTCGACTGGCTCTCGAACACCTATGGGCGGATCATCTACGGCCTGACCAACTATGCGATCGGGCTGATCGCGATGCTGATCGTCTATGCGGGCGTCATCGCCGCCACCCTCCACCTCGTCCAGACGACCCCCACGGGCTTCATTCCCGACCAGGACCAGGGCTACCTCATCGGCGTGGTGCAGCTGCCGTCCGGCGCCTCCCTCGACCGCACCACCGAGGTGGTGAACCGAGCGGCGGCGGCGGCCCGCAAGATCGACGGCGTCACGAACACCGTCATCATCGCGGGCTTCGACGGCGCGACCTTCACCAACACCACCAACTCGGGCGTGATGTTCATCACCCTCGCGGGCGCCAAGGAGCGCGCGACGCAAGGGCGGAGCGCGGCGGTGATCACCAACGACGTGATCAAGGCCACCGCCGACATCCAGGAGGCCCGCGTCATCGTCATTCCGCCGCCGCCGGTCCGCGGCCTCGGCCAGGGCGGCGGCTTCAAGATGCAGATCGAGAGCCGGCAGAGTTCGGCGATCGGCCCGCTGCTCGGCGCCGTCGGCGAGGTCTTGGGCAAGGCCAACCAGAGCAACGACGTGCAGCGGGTATTCACCACCTTCGGCAACGACACGCCGCAGCTCTACCTCGACATCGACCGTACCGTGGCGCGCATGCTGAACGTGCCGTTGTCCAACGTCTTCTCGACGGTGCAGACGGCGCTCGGCGGTGCCTACGTCAACGACTTCAACACGCTCGGCCGCATCTATCAGGTCCGCGTGCAGGGCGACGCGCAGTTCCGCGTCTCGAAGCAGGACATCGAGCAGCTGAAGGTCCGCTCCTCCACCGGCGCCCTGGTGCCGATGGGCACGCTGGCCACGATCCGCGAGATCACCGGCCCGCAGATCGTCCAGCGCTTCAACCTGTACTACTCGGTGCCCGTCCAGGGCACGGCGAAGCCCGGCATCTCCACCGGCCAGGCGCTGGACGCCATGGAGGCCATCGCCAAGGACACGCTGCCGGACGGCTATTCCTACGATTGGACCGAGATCGCCTACCAGCAGAAGGCGGCGGGCAACACGGCGATCTACGTCTTCGCGCTCGGCGTGCTCCTCGTCTTCCTCGTGCTCGCCGCTCAGTACGAATCCTGGGCGCTGCCTCTGGCGATCCTGCTGGTGGTGCCCACCGGCGTGCTCGCGGCGCTGTTCGGCGTCCAGTTGCGAGGCCAGGACAACAACATCCTGACCCAGATCGGCCTGATCGTGCTCATCGGTCTGGCCGCCAAGAACGCCATCCTGATCGTGGAGTTCGCGCACCAGCTGGAGGAGACCGAGCGGAAGGGCCCCGTGGCGGCCGCCGTCGAGGCCTGCCGCCTGCGCCTGCGCCCGATCCTGATGACGGCCTTCGCCTTCATCCTCGGCACGGTGCCGCTGGTGATCGCCACCGGCCCCGGCGCCGAGATGCGTCAGGCGCTCGGCACCGCCGTCTGCTTCGGCATGATCGGCGCCACGGTGTTCGGCCTCTTCCTCACGCCCGTCTTCTACGTGGTGATCCGGAACTTCCTGATCTGGCTCGCCAAGAAGCGCGGCAAGGACCCGCACAACACCACGCCGGACAAGCACGACCCGCACGCCACCCCGTCCCACGCCTGAGACGAACCCGAGCCCGGATGCGGATCCCCGCATCCGGGCTTCGCGCTGGCACCCCCATGGATCGGGCCGTCATCCGGGAAGGACAAACCCAATCCCTTGCCGACACCCCCGGGTTCGGGTTAGTCCGATCCCACGCGTATACCCGCGCGGATTGCGTCGCCCGGACGATCTCGGCACACGCAGCCTCGTGAAACGCCAAGCCGACCCCACGGCTCGGGCCTGTAGCTCAATGGTTAGAGCCGACCGCTCATAACGGTCTGGTTGCAGGTTCGAGTCCTGCCGGGCCCACCA
>NZ_JAIEOF010000394.1 GCF_019750675.1 Methylobacterium sp. | reverse complement strand
ACCCTTCCGCTACCTCCTCTTCAAGGACGTCAACCGACACGCCCCCCTCGCACCCGCACGGGCCGCCCGATGAGCGGTGGGGGACCGGGCGCGACGCGAGGCCCCGTGGCCCGGCACTGACCGCGCGCCGGCAGCGGCCGGATTTGTCGATGCCGTTCGGCGCGTCTATTGCGTGGGCCCTCAGACGCCGGTTCGGAGCTTTCCGCGGCCTGGTTGCCGGGGCTTCGCCGTTTCAAGCGCGTGCGACGCAATATCGGCGGTTGGCGACGACCGCAGTCGGTGGCATTCCACACCAAACCCACCTTGAGTGAATCGACGATGGATCGAATGAATATCGGCGGCCTCGCCGTCGCCCGCGTGCTCTACGACTTCGTGGCGGACGAAGCGCTGCCGGGCACCGGCATCTCGCCCGAGGTGTTCTGGGGCGGCCTCGGCGCGATCGTACGAGACCTGACGCCGAAGAACCGGGCCCTGCTCGCCAAGCGCGACACGCTCCAGGCGCAGCTCGACGCCTGGCATCGGGAGCGCGCCGGCAAGCCGTTCGATGCTGCAGCCTACAAGGCCTACCTGAAGGAGATCGGCTACCTCCTTCCCGATCCCGGGCCGGTGGCGGTGCGGACGGAGAACGTCGACGACGAGATCGCCCGGATCGCGGGCCCGCAGCTCGTCGTGCCGGTTTCGAACGCCCGCTACGCGCTCAACGCCGCCAATGCCCGCTGGGGCTCGCTCTACGACGCGCTCTACGGCACGGACGCGGTGTCGGAGGAAGGCGGCGCGGTCCGCAGCGGCGGCTACAACCGCACGCGGGGCGCCCGGGTCGTCACCCGCGCCCGCAGCTATCTCGACCGCTTCGTGCCCCTGGCCGGCGGCCGCCACGCCGACGTGGTCACCTACGCCGTCGAGGATGGGGCGCTCGTCGGCAACATGAACACCGGCGAGACCGTGCCGCTCGCGCGGCCGGACCTGTTCGTGGGCTATCGCGGCCGGGCCGGCATGCCCGCCTCCCTGCTCCTGCGCCACAACGGGCTGCACGTCGAGGTCGTCATCGACCGGACGCACCGGATCGGCCGCTTCGACGCGTCCGGGGTCGCCGACATCCTGCTGGAATCCGCGATCTCGACCATCATGGATCTGGAGGATTCCGTCGCGACGGTCGATGCCGACGACAAGGTCGTCGTCTACCGCAACTGGCTCGGCCTGATGACCGGCGCCCTGACGGCGTCCGTCGCGAAGGACGGCCGCACCCTGGAGCGGCGCCTCAACCCCGACCGGCACTACATCGCACCGAACGGCGGCGAGGTGGTGGTGCCCGGCCGCTCGCTGATGCTGGTGCGCAACGTCGGCCACCACATGGACACCGACGCGGTGCTCGACGCCGAGGGCCGCGAGATTCCCGAGGGGATGCTCGACGCCGCGGTGACCGCGATGATCGCGATCCACGATCTCAAGGGCGAATCCGGTCTGCGCAACAGCCGGCGCGGCTCGGTCTACATCGTCAAGCCGAAGATGCACGGGCCCGAAGAGGTCGCCTTCGCGGTCGAGCTCTTCGAGCGGGTCGAGGCCATGCTGGGTCTCGAGGCCAACACCCTCAAGATGGGCATCATGGACGAGGAGCGCCGCACCACGGTCAACCTCGCCGCCTGCATCGCGGCCGCGGCCGAGCGGGTGGTGTTCATCAACACCGGCTTCCTCGACCGGACCGGGGACGAGATCCACACCGCGATGGAGGCCGGCCCGGTCATCCGCAAGAACGACATGAAGGCGACGCCCTGGATCAAGGGCTACGAGGAGAACAACGTCGATGTCGGCCTCGTCTGCGGCCTGCTCGACCGAGCGCAGATCGGCAAGGGCATGTGGGCGGCCCCCGACGCCATGGCCGACATGCTGATGCAGAAGGGCGCGCATCCGAAGGCCGGCGCGAGCACGGCCTGGGTGCCGTCGCCCACCGCCGCGACGCTGCACGCGCTGCATTACCATGAGACCGAGGTGCGGGCGCGCCAGGCGGAACTCGCCCGCCGGCCGCGCTCGGCCCTCGACGAGATCCTCGAGATTCCCCTGGCCCGCTCGAACTTCGCCCCCGACGACGTGGCCCAGGAGATCGACAACAACGTCCAGGGCATCCTCGGATACGTCGTGCGCTGGATCGACCAGGGCGTCGGCTGCTCCAAGGTTCCGGACATCCACGATGTCGGGCTGATGGAGGACCGGGCGACCCTGCGGATCTCGTCCCAGCACATCGCGAACTGGTTGCACCACGGCGTCGTCAGCGAGGAGCAGGTGATGAGCGCGCTCAAGCGGATGGCGAAGGTGGTCGACCGCCAGAACGCCGGCGATCCGCTCTACCGGCCGATGGCGCCGGATTTCGACGGGCCCGCCTTCCAGGCGGCGAGCGATCTCGTGTTCAAGGGCCGCACCCAGCCGAACGGGTATACGGAGTGGATCCTGACCGAGCGCCGCCGGGCGGCCAAGGCGGCCCGGTGATTCAAGCGCCCACGCCTCACATCCGACACCGCACCGCGGGCCGTCGGATGTGAGGTGGGCCTGCGGCGTCAGAACACCCGCTCGGCCGTGTCGCCGCGCGGGGTCGCGCCCGCGATGCCGGCCTTGGCGTCGGCCTGCTCGGCGGCACGCTTGTCGAGGGCGCGCTCCACCACCTTGGCGATGCCCACCATGATGGTGTCGAGGACGTAGTCCTTCGGGGTGTAGACCGCCGTGACGCCCATGTTCTTGAGCACGAGTTCGTCGTCCGGCGAGATGATGCCGCCGACCACCAGGGGGATGTGGTCGAGGCCCGCCTCGCGCATCTTCGCCCGGACGTCGCGCACCAGCGGCACGTGGCTGCCCGAGAGGATCGACAGGCCGACCACGTGGGCACCGGTGGACTTGGCCTTGGCGACGATCTCCGCCGGTGTCTGGCGGATGCCGTCGTAGGTCACGTCGAAGCCGACGTCGCGGGCGCGCAGCGCGATCTGCTCGGCGCCGTTGGAGTGTCCGTCGAGGCCCGGCTTACCGACGACGAGCTTCGGGGTCTCGCCGAGGCGCTCGCCGAGGTCCGCGATGAGGAGCTTGGCGTCCTGGGCCGCCCCCGAGGAGATCGTCTCCAGGGTGACGCCGGTGGGCGCGCGGTACTCGCCGAAGACCTGGCGCAGGCGACCGCCCCACTCGCCAGTCGTCACGCCGGCCTTCGCCGCCGCGATCGAGACCGGCATGATGTTGGCCCCCGAACGCGCCGCGGCCTCGAGGTCGTCGAGGGCCTTCTCCACCGCCTTGCCGTCGCGCTTGGAACGCCACTCGCGGATGCGCTGCTCGGCCTCCATCTCCACCGTCTCCGAGACCGTGAAGATCGCACCCTCGCCGGCTGTGAGGGGCGAGGGCTCGCCGGCCTGGAACTTGTTGACGCCGACCACGACCTGATCGCCGGTTTCGATCGCCGAGATGCGCTTGGCGTTCGATTCCACGAGGGCGCGCTTCAGGGCCCCGGTCTCCACCGCCGCCACGGCGCCGCCGATGCCGCCGATATCATCGAGGGCCTTGCGGGTCTCGGCCTTGAGCGCCTCGACCTTGGCGTCGATGACTTTCGAGCCGTCGAAGATGTCGTCGTATTCGAGGAGATCGGTTTCGAAGGCGAGGATCTGCTGCATGCGCATGGACCATTGCTGGTCCCAGGGACGCGGCAAGCCGAGCGCCTCGTTCCAGGCCGGCAGCTGCACGGCCCGCGCCCGGGCGCGCTTGGAGAGCGTAACGGCCAGCATCTCGATGAGGATGCGGTGGACGTTGTTCTCGGGCTGCTGCTCCGTCAGGCCGAGGGAGTTCACCTGGACGCCATAGCGGAAGATGCGCTTCTTCGGATCGGTGATGCCGTAGCGCTCCTGGGCGATCTCGTCCCAGAGTTCGGAGAACGCGCGCATCTTGCAGATCTCGGTGACGAACCGCATGCCGGCGTTCACGAAGAACGAGATTCGGCTGAACACGTCGGCGAAGCTCGCCTCGTCGAAGTCGGGGTCGTCGCGCACGGTGTCGAGCACCGCGATGGCGATGGCCAGCGCATAGGACAGTTCCTGCACCGGCGTCGCCCCGGCCTCCTGCAGATGGTAGGAGCAGACGTTCATCGGGTTCCACTTCGGCACTTCCTTGGTCGTGAACAGGATCACGTCCTTGGTCAGGCGAAGGGAGGGTGCCGGCGGGAACACGTAGGTGCCGCGCGAGAGGTATTCCTTGATGATGTCGTTCTGCGTGGTGCCCTGCAGACCCGCGAACGGCGCGCCCTGCTCCTCGGCCACCGCGAGGTAGAGCGACAGCAGCCACGGCGCCGTGGCGTTGATCGTCATCGAGGTGTTCATCTGCTCGAGCGGAATCTGGTCGAACAGGGTCCGCATGTCGCCGAGATGGGCGATCGAGACGCCGACTTTGCCGACCTCGCCGCGCGCCAGCTCGTGGTCGGGGTCGTAGCCGGTCTGGGTCGGCAGGTCGAAGGCCACCGAGAGGCCGGTCTGCCCCTTGGCGAGGTTGCCCCGGTAGAGCGCGTTCGACTCCTTGGCGTTGGAATGACCCGCATAGGTGCGGATGATCCACGGCTTGTCGCGCTTGGTCTCGGCGACCGCTGCCTGTCCGCTCATCCCGGAACACTCCCTCAAGACTGAATTTGATGTGATCTCAAATTGCATTTGACTGCCTTCGACCACTTGCCGCGCACCCTAGCGAAGGGCGTTCGCCGCGTCATCAGCACCAAGGGCCATCCCGCGCGGGCTCGGTGCGGAAGCTTCGGGCCCCGTGGCACACGTTTGGGCGATCGCATCGCCCCGGACCCGCTTCCTCCAATTGGAAGACGCGCGCTGGGCCCGCCCCGGGACGCGCGTCCGCCCGACCCCGGTGAGCCACCGGGAATCCGGACTTGGACATTGGTACAAGGCGCCCCCCTTCCCGGCCGGGGCGCCGTGCGAAGCCTGGGGATCGGCACCTGCCCGACCGAGGCCGGTGAGTCCAGTCCAGGGAGACTGCTAAAGGCCCGTCGCACCACGAAAATATTGAATACAGAAAGGCATCGGGGCGGACGATGCCATCTTGGTGTGGATCGTAAGCTTTCTTATCCGGGACCAAAAAGATTCTTGCCCGTTCGGGGTCTTGGAGGGCCCCGGGTTCGCCGATATAGCGGTCAGCACAAGAAGTAACGGGGAGAGCCAAGATGGCTGCGAGCGCTGCGTCGAGCACGACGGAAATCAAGGATCTGTACGAGATGGGCGAGGTGCCGCCCCTCGGTCACGTGCCGGCGAAGATGTATGCCTGGGCGATCCGGCGCGAGCGCCACGGACCGCCGGAACAGTCCCACCTGCTCGAGGTGCTCCCCGTCTGGGAGATCGGCGACGACGAGGTGCTGGTCTACGTCATGGCCGCCGGCGTGAACTACAACGGCGTCTGGGCCGGCCTCGGCGAGCCGATCTCGCCCTTCGACGTGCACAAGGGCGAATACCACATCGCGGGTTCGGACGCTTCCGGCATCGTCTGGAAGGTCGGCGCCAAGGTGAAGCGCTGGAAGGTCGGCGACGAGGTCATCATCCACTGCAACCAGGATGACGGCGACGACGAGGAGTGCAACGGCGGCGACCCGATGTTCTCGCCCTCGCAGCGCATCTGGGGCTACGAGACCGGGGACGGCTCCTTCGCCCAGTACTGCCGGGTCCAGTCGCGCCAGCTCATGGCCCGGCCGAAGCACCTCACCTGGGAGGAGGCGGCCTGCTACACGCTGACCCTCGCCACCGCCTACCGCATGCTGTTCGGCCACGCGCCCCACACGGTGCGCCCGGGCCAGAACGTCCTGATCTGGGGCGCCTCGGGCGGCCTCGGCGTGTTCGCGGTGCAGCTCTGTGCAGCCTCGGGCGCTAACGCCATCGCGGTGATCTCGGACGACACCAAGCGCGACTACGTCATGAGCCTGGGGGCCAAGGGCGTGATCAACCGCAAGGAGTTCGACTGCTGGGGCCAGCTGCCGAAGGTGAACAGCCCCGAGTACAACACCTGGCTCAAGGAAGCCCGCAAGTTCGGCAAGGCGATCTGGGAGATCACCGGCAAGGGCAACGACGTCGACATCGTTTTCGAGCACCCGGGTGAGTCGACCTTCCCGGTCTCCACCCTGGTGGCCAAGCGCGGCGGCATGATCGTGTTCTGCGCCGGCACCACCGGCTTCAACATCACCTTCGACGCCCGCTACGTCTGGATGCGCCAGAAGCGCATCCAGGGCTCGCACTTCGCCCACCTGAAGCAGGCCTCCGCCGCCAACCAGTTCGTGCTCGACCAGCGCATCGACCCGTGCATGAGCGAGGTCTTCCCCTGGGACAAGATTCCCCAGGCCCACACCAAGATGTGGAAGAACCAGCACGCGCCGGGCAACATGGCCTGCCTCGTCAACGCGCCCCGCGCCGGCCTGCGCACGGTCGAGGACGTGATCGAAGCCGGAAAGCGCTAAGCTTTCCGCCTTACCAAGATGCTCAGATCACCTGCCCTTCTCGGAGGGCAGGTGCTTTGCGTATTCCTCGCGCTCTTCCTTCTGCTTGATGAGATCCGCGTAGGCCTGGCGCATCTCCGGCGATACCGTCACCGAGCGGGCCTTCTCCTTCTTGCGCTTGGGCGCCTTCTTGAACTGGTTCGTGGTCTCGGCCATCCCTGCCCCCGTGCGTCCGCTCCGATGAGCATAGGCGCGTTGCGCGACGATCGCGAGACGTGGATCTCCGTCTTTCGGTAGCGCCCCCCGACTGTTAGATGTCGCCTCAAGCGCCCCCGCCCATCCCCGGACGGGCCGGGCGCGCATCGCGAGACCACGGCGACCGGCATCATGGAAAAGTTCACCACCCTGGAGGGCGTCGCGGCGCCCATGCGGATCATCAACGTCGACACCGACCGGATCATCCCGAAGCAGTATCTCAAGACGATCAAGCGCACCGGCCTCGGCAAGGGCCTGTTCTCCGAGATGCGCTACCGCGACGACGGCTCGGAGAATCCGGATTTCGTCCTCAACAAGCCGGCCTACCGCAACGCCCGAATCCTCGTCGTCGGCGACAATTTCGGTTGTGGCTCGTCCCGCGAGCACGCGCCCTGGGCACTCACGGATTTCGGCATCCGCTGCGTGATCTCCACGAGTTTCGCCGACATCTTCTTCAACAACTGCGCCAAGAACGGCATCCTGGCGATCACGGTCTCGCCCGAGGAACTGGAGAAGCTGTTCGAGGATGCGGAGCGGGGCTCGAACGCCACCCTGTCGGTGGACCTCGAGGCCCAGACCATCAAGGGTCCGGACGGCGGCACCCTGCACTTCGACATCGATCCGGGCCGCAAGGAGAGCCTCCTCAACGGCCTCGACGAGATCGGTCTGACGCTGATGCGGGCCCCGAAGATCGATGCCTACGAGCAGAAGCTCGCCGCGCGCGGCTTCGCCTGACCGCCGCCAGCCTCGGGCGGACCCGCGACGGGTCCCTCCCCGCCTCATGGTCGGGCGATGGCATGGACCGACGCACCGTCATCCCGGATCGCCACGGGCGATCCCGGAAGCCAGAGCCGCCGAACCGTGTGAGATCCACCACCAACTGAAGGTCTTCACGCCAGCGGCCGACGGCAGCGAGGCGGGCCGCTCCGATCATTTCGCCCCACGCTCAACCGTTCGTTAACCCTGGTATCGCCTGAATCGGCGCTCACATTCTGTGCGAACGCATTGGCGGAGATCACGATGGCATTCGGCCGACCGGGCAAGACGGCGACCCTCTCCCTCGGGATGGCCGCGACCCTCCTGACGCTCTCTGCGCCCGCCCGCGCCGATTTCCAGGACTGCCTTGCAGGGCTGCAGGCTCAAGCCGCGGCGCAGGGCATCTCGGCCCAGACCTTCCGGTCCGCGACGGCCGGCATCGCCTACGACGAGAAGGTGCTCGAACTCTCCCAGGCCCAGCCCGAGTTCAAGACCCCGATCTGGGACTACATGGCCGCCCTCGTGGACGAGGAGCGGGTAGACGACGGCAAGGCCGCCATGCGCCAGCATGCGCAGGCGCTCGCCAACGCCGAGGCCCGCTACGGCGTCGACCGACACACCATCGCGGCGGTCTGGGGCGTCGAATCGAACTTCGGCAAGAACCTCGGCAAGATGCCGCTGGTGCAATCCTTCGCCACCCTGATCTGCGCCAATCATCGCCGGAAGGACTTCTTCAAGGGCGAGTTGATGGCCACCCTGAAGATCATCGAGCGCGGCGATATCGACCCGTCCCGCCTCAACGGCTCGTGGGCCGGCGCCTTCGGGCAGACCCAGTTCATGCCGACCACCTACCAGCGCCTCGCCGTCGACGGGGACGGCGACGGCCGCCGCGACCTCGTCGATTCGGTCCCCGACGCGGTGGCCTCCACGGCCAACTTCCTGCGGGTCGCGAAGTGGAACAACGGCCAGCCCTGGGGCTACGAGGTGAAGGTCCCGCGCGGCTTCCCGGCCGGGTCCGCCGGGCGCAAGAACAAGAAGGCGATCGCCCACTGGGCCTCGCTGGGCGTCACGCGCATCGACGGCCGTCCGCTCTCGGGCGAGGGACCGGCCGGCATCCTGCTGCCCGCCGGTGTCGACGGCCCGGCCTTCCTGGTGACGAAGAACTTCGACGCGCTCTACTCCTACAACGCCGCGGAATCCTACGGCCTCGCCATCGCGGTCCTGTCCGACCGCCTGCGCGGGCGCGGCGGCATCCAGGCCGAGTGGCCCACCGACGATCCGCCCCTGTCGCGGGCCGAGCGCCGCGACCTCCAGGCGCGCCTGACCAAGCGCGGCTTCGATGTCGGCGAGCCGGACGGCAAGGTCGGTTCGAAGACGCGCGATGCGATCAAGGAGGTCGAGCGCAGCCTCGGCATGCCGGCGACCGGGCGCCCCGGCGCGAAGGTGCTCGAAGCGCTCCGGCGCGGATGAGCGAACGACGGCTCATCGGTTCCGGCTCGCCGTTCGAGGCGGCCTACGGCTATTCCCGCGCCGTGGTGCAGGACGGCTTCGTCTTCGTCGCCGGCACCACCGGCTACGACTACGCCGCCATGACGCTGCCGGACACGGCCACCGACCAGACGGAGGCCTGCTGGCGCACCATCGCGGCGGTCCTGGCGGAAGCGGGCGCCTCCCTCGGCGACATCGTGCGGGCGACCTATTACGTCACGGACCGCTCCGAGGCCGACGCGATCCTGGGGGTCTGCGGGCGCGTGCTCGGCGCGATCAGGCCGGCCGCCACCATCGTCGTCGTCGCGGGCCTGTTGCGCCCCGAGATGAAGGTGGAGATCGAGGTCACCACGAAGCGATCATAGGGAGGGCACAGGCTTGGCCGCACGCCTCATCGCACTGACGGGGGCCACGGGCTTCATCGGGCGCCATCTCCTGAGAAGCCTGTCGGACCGGGGCTACCGGGTGCGCGTCCTGCTGCGGCGCCCGGTGGAGGTGCCGGAGGGCGCCAGCAGCGCCGTGGTCGGCGACCTGACCCGGCCGATGAACATGGCGGCGGCACTGGCGGGCGTCGATGCCGTGGTGCACTCCGCTGGCCTCGCCCAGACGATGTCGGGCACGCCCGAGGACGATTTCCGATCTTCGAACACCGAGGCGACCCTGCGCCTCGCGGAAGCCGCCGCGCGGGCGCGCGTGCAACGCTTCGTCTTCCTGTCCTCGATCCGCGCGCAAACCGGGATCTCGGCGCCGGGCATCGTCACGGAAACCGATCCGCCCGCCCCGACCGACGCCTACGGCCGATCGAAGCTCGCGGCCGAAGAAGCCCTCGCCGGAACCGGCCTGGACTGGGTCGCCCTACGCCCGGTCCTGGTCTACGGCGCCGGCGTCAAGGGCAACGTCGCCACCCTGATGCAGTTGGCGCGCACCACCGCGCCCCTGCCGTTCGGACGCCTCGATGCCCGGCGCTCCCTGGTCTCCGTGGAGAGCCTCGCCGAGGCGGTGGTCACGGTGCTGGAGGCCCCGGGCCCCTTGCGTCGTCCGCTCATCGTGTCCGAACCCGAAGCCCTGAGCGTGGCGGAGATGATCGGCGCGCTCCGTGCCGGTCTCGGGCGATCCCCCGGTGTGATCCCGGTGCCGGCTCCGCTCCTCGCCCTCGCCTGCCGACTCGCCGGTCGGGAGGAATCCTACGCACGGCTGTCGAGCAGCCTC
>NZ_JAIEOF010000292.1 GCF_019750675.1 Methylobacterium sp. | reverse complement strand
GATGCTGACCCTGCCGATGCTGTCGGCGATGCCGGCAGCGGCTCAGAGTCCCGCCAAGGATTACCTGTTTCAGGAGCAGCAATTCAGCCGGGCGTGCCGCCCGCCGCTGAAATACGCCGCCGGAGCCTGCGTACGGCGCTGTCCGGCGGGCTTCGAGGATATGGGGCGGACCTGCCGGCAGCGCAGCATGCGCGGCGGCGGCGGGGGACGCTGAGGTCCGCGACCGCGCTCGGGCGAGAGGTGTCTGCCTCTCGCCCGATCCGGTGGCCTACTCGGCCGGCTCGAGCACCGGCCGGAGTGCGGTGATCTGCGCGCTTTCGGTGACCGGCGCACTGAGGGCGACGCCCACCTCGAACAGGAGGAGGTCGATGAGCCGGCGCATCACCGGGGTCCCGACCGTGTCGATCATCGTGCGCGCCGCGATACAGTGATTGGCGAGCAGATCCAGCGTCGCCTCGTCGGAGACGCGTGTGGTCTGGGACATGGGTATTCTCCGAATTGGGGACGTGTGTCAGGCTGCGAGGTGGGGGTAGGACGGGGCGAGCACCGGACGAGGGTCGCCGCGCAGGCTGCGCAGGCGCGCCAGGGTGCGCTCGTCGAACTCTGCGGTCGCGGCGATGATCTCCTCGCCGCTGATCGATTGCGGCAATCCGAGGGGCCGCGCGCGGAAGTGCAACTGCACCACGTGCAGGAGGTAGAGGGTCGGCATCTGCAGCACGAGCCGGCGCACGCCGTTGGCCATGCCCCATTCCAGAATGCCGGAGAGCAGCGCCAGGGAGACCGGGTTGACGGCCTTGCCGCGCGCCCGGTGCGAGCGGGCCACGGCCTGACGGGTCCATTCCCAGGTGTCGTGACCGCGGGGAAGTTCGCCTTCGCAAAGCTGGGGCAGAACGTCCGAGAGCAGGTGCGGTCGCATGGTTGGTAGGAGACGGCTGTAGCCGATCACCCGGCCCGCTTCGATCGCCAGGATATGGATCGCCGCCGGCGTATCGAACTGGTCGATCTCACGACCATCCGGCCGCGCAAGATCAGACCAGCCTTTTTCCTCCACGAAGACTGCATGGCGCAGGCGCCAAGCCTGTTCCATTTCTTCACGATACTGATGTTGATTTGCGGCTGTGACGAGATGGATCATGTCGAAACCTCCGTGGGTGGAGCGTTTCTGACAGTTTCGAGAGTGTCACAAACCTACGGAAACCCGTAGGGTCTCGCGCCGGGGCATGCGGGATCGGGGCGCGATCGCGCACGGGCGCCGCGCCGGATCGCGCCGTCCAGCCTTTGCGTGCCATGTGGGTGATGGGGGTATCGGTCGCCCGCGCCGATCAGGGGCGTGCGCTCAGTGGATCAGTCCACGTCGAAGCGCCACCGCCACTGCCTGCGTGCGGTTGGTGGTGCCGAGCTTGGTCCGGGCGGACCGGAGATGGAAATCCACCCCATGGGTCGAGATGCCCATCACCTCGCCGATCTCCCAGTCGGTCTTGCCCTCGGCCGCCCATTGCAGGGCCTCCCGCTCGCGCGGCGCCAGCTTGACCGCCTCCACGGCCGCGTTCCGGCCGCGCAGGCGCAGGAGGTGACCGAAGGCGTAGGTGGCCATGAGGTGGAGCATCGGCCGGTCGGCCGGATCGAGGGCGAGGCGCTCCCCCGACAGGCTGAAGCCGGCGACATCCCCGTCGAGGGTCATCAGCGGCACGGTGATGCCGTCCCGCAGCGCGAACTCGCCCGCCTCGTTCATCACCTTCAGCGCCGCGGCATCGCCGGCAACGCGCGGGCCGAGGTCGCTCCAGGCGAACGGCGTGGTGCTGAAGCCGAGCTGGCGCACGGTGGGATCGTGAAACGCATAGCCGCGCGCGAGGTAGCGCTGACCCCACTCGCTCGGGAAGGTATTCACGAGGACATGGCTGCGCTGCTGGCGCGTGGGCGCCCCACGCTGCGGCACGGTCCCCGCCATGGCGTGCGCGATCCCGAAATCGGCGAGTTCCGCCAGGAGGAGCCGCGACACCTCATCGACGTTCGCGGTGCGATCGAGGGATCGAAGGAAACCGAGGGTCTGGTCCAGCGCTCTTCGGGTCATCGGGCATCCCGCCTGCTCACGGCCCTGTGAAAGGATTGCGATAACTCTAGATTGTCAAGGCTTTCCGCCGTCATCGCTGGCATGCCGACAACCGGAACCGCTCGTCCACAACCTGAGCGCGAATGTCGTTCGGTCGCTCCCGGTCCCCGCTCATCCGAACAGGTCGACCGTATGGAAACCCCGTGCTTCCATTCGCTCCGCGAGCACGCGCCGGTGACAGAGTTCCGGTTCGCGCTCGAAGCAGAGCAGGCAGGTCGGCGCGCGTGCGGCCAGAGCACAAAGCTCGTCCAGCGCGAGGCCGCCATCGGCGGTGTCGAGCACTTCCTCGCAATAGATCCGCCGCATCAGACCCGAATCGTGGGCGCGGGCGGCCTGACGCCCTGCCTTCGGCGTGCCGAGCGCGCGCGCGTGCGCGTAGCCCAGTTCCGCCGCCTCGAGGCCGAGGCGCAGGGCGGTCTTGGAGAATCCGCGCTTGCGCGAGTTCGCCACCGCCCGGACATCCGCCAGGGTCGCGACACCTGCGTCCTTGAGAGCGACGTGGAGACGCTCCGGGTCGAGGCCTTCGTACCCGATGGTGAACAAGGTCTTCACGGTTCCCTCCGGATCACGAAAGCTTGAGCTACGGCCGACACTTAGGGCGGCTCACCCCGGAAACGCCAGCGTGGATGCCCGCGACCGATGTGACTGCGCGGACACGGCTTCCGGAAATCCGCCGCAATGCCGTCAAAGGTCTGTTAACCGCGCCCGGGCATGCCTTAGCCATTGGTGTAGCGCGTAAAAAGATGATGGATCGGGCATCGATGTCGCTGAGGAACGGGTCCGTCTCGACATGCGAGGGTCAGTCCGCCTGCCAGGGGGCACCGCTCGGCCCGCATCGCCGTCCCGTCCGGTCGACGCTCGCGGGCCTGCTTCGGCGCGGTGCCGCCGTCGCCGTGCTGGCGACGCTCGCGGCCTGCTCGGGCACCACGGATTTCTACCCCACCAAGGGTGACGCCAAGCCCCATCCGGGCGTGGCCCGGGCCAAGCAGCATCCGATCCAGGGTATCGACATCTCCAAGTGGCAGGGGCCGATCGACTGGATGTCGGTGCGCGCCGCCGGCACGCAGTTCGCCTTCATCAAGGCGACTGAGGGCGGCGATCACGTGGACGAGCGCTTCCGCGCCAATTGGGAAGGGGCCGCCCAGGCCGGCGTTCCGCGCGGAGCCTACCACTTCGTGTTCTGGTGCCGCTCGGCGCAGGACCAGATGGCCTGGTTCAAGAAGAACGTGCCGAACGATCCCACCGCCCTCCCCCCCGTCCTCGACGTGGAATGGAACGGCCATTCGCAGCTCTGCCCCAAGAAGCTGCCCAAGGCCCAGGCCCTGGCGATGATCCGCTACATGCTCGACGAGATGGAGAGCTACACGGGCAAGCGCCCGATCATCTACACCGACATCACCTTCCACAAGGACGTGCTCGAGGACGAGCTGCCGGATTACCCGCACTGGGTCCGCTCGACAGCCGCCGAGCCCGAGCAGCGCTATGCCAAGCGCAAGTGGATGCTGTGGCAGTTCACCTCCACCGGCCGGGTGCCCGGCGTGCGCGGCGACGTCGATCGCAACGCGTTCTACGGCACCACCGCCGAATGGGCCTCGTTCCTCTCCACCGATTGCGACCCGCGCGAGCACCGCAGACTGGCCGACCGGGGTCTCTGCTCGGGCAAGTGAGTCGAGCCGGGCACCGTCGTGCCGCGGCCACTCTGAATGCGAATGATCCGGCCGCCGGGGGCGGCCGGATCATTCGTCTGCCCTCAGATTCCGGCGCTCATCACCGTGCTGAGCACCGCGCCGAAATGGCAGGCGGTCGCCGCGAGGACGAAGCCGTGCCAGATCGCGTTCTGGTAAGGCAGGCTGCGCCAGACGTGGAAGATCACGCCCACCGAATAGAGCAGGCCCCCGAAGGCCAGGAGCCAGAGGGCATCCGGGCCGAGCCGGCCGATGACCGCGTCGTAGGCCACGACGCCGCTCCAGCCGAGGGTGAGGTAGAGGCCGATCGCGGCGCGGTCGTAGCGGCCCGGCAGCGCCAGCTTCAGGGCCATGCCGATGGCGGCCACGATCCAGACCGTGCCGAGAAGGCCCCAGGCCGGGGTCCCGTCGCCCACGAGGGCGACGAGGGGCGTGTAGGTCCCGGCGATCATGAGGTAGATCAGGGCATGGTCGGCGCGGCGAAGGAGCCATTTGCGCCGGGACACCGGCCACATGTTGTAGGTGGCCGAGACGCCGAGCATCGAGACGAGGCCGGCCGCGTAGATGGCAACGCCCGTCCGCTCGACCCAATCGAGGGGTGAGAGCGCGGCGATCACCACGATGCCGATGGCACCGGCGACCCCGAGGGCGACCCCGATGACGTGAATGGCGCCGTCCGCCAGCATCTCACGGCGCGTGTAGTTCCAGGTTACTCCCGATGGGCGTCCGTCGTCCGCTAATAGCATCGCCGACCTCCGGTTTATCTCCGGAGGCTACGCTTCAATCGGTTGCAGCGTTCCCTGCGGCAAATACCGACTCGTGTTCATCAACACCTATCTTTTGGACGTAGCGCAGTCCCCTGCGTCAGCCCGGAAGGATGCTCGGATAGCGACTGACGATGACGATCGCCCACACGGCGCCGAGCAGACCGGACAGGCCGAGGATGAGAGGCCAGGGATGCGGCTTACGGGGAAGGGAGCCTGGGGCTTCAGACGGACGGGGCGTCGCGATCCCGGGCTGGCCGGGGGTTTCGGATGGGGCTTTCGTGCCGCGTTCGATGTCGGCGTCCTGCATCCAGGTCTGATCCTCTCGTGTTCGGGGTCGGAGCTCCGCGACGGTGAAAGTCGCGGTCCCGACAGGGGCTTTGAACGTGCGAGGGATCAGAGTGGTTCGCTGCACTGCAAATGCGATGTGGTGATGCACACATCGCGAACCGATCAGGCGGCCCGCCCCGCCAGGGTCTCGAAGCCGAAGGGTGTCGTCGGGCTCTCGCGGCTCGGCGCCGCGGTCACGGACCGGGTGGCACGGGCATGGACGGTCGCCATCGTCAGCACCGCCATCGCGAAGACCTGATGCGAGAGGGCGGCCCAGAGGGGAACCGCGAGCAGCAGGGTGACGATGCCCAGGCCGGCCTGCGCGACGACGAGGCTGGCGATCCCCGTGGCACGCCGGGCGAGGCCCGAGCCCGGCCGCGTCCGGCGCGCGTCGAGGGCGTGCCCCAGCGCCAGCGCCAGCAGCAGGTAGGCCGTCAGGCGGTGGTTGAACTGCACCAGGGTGAGGTTGTCGACGAAGTTCTCGATCCAGGGCGAGACCGCGAAGAGTTCGCTCGCGTGCGGCACCAGCATGCCGTTCATGCTCGGCCAGGTGTTGTAGACCAGGCCGGCCTTCGAGCCCGCCACGAGCCCGCCGAGGAAGATCTGCGCCAGCACGAGGCCCATGATCGCCACGGCCGTCACGCGCAGGCGGGCGGGTTCGGCCGTCCCGACGCGCGGGCGCAGGCCTGCGGCGAGCCAGACCAGACCCGCCAGGATCAGGCTCGCCGTGGTGAGGTGCAGGGCGAGCTTGAGAGGCGCCACCGCCGTCATGCCGGGCTGAAGGCCCGAGGCCACCATGATCCAGCCGATCGCGCCCTGCAATCCGCCGAGGAGTCCGAGACCGAGAAGTCCGAGACCGAGGCGGCGGGTCAACGCGCCGCGCCACCAGAACCAGAGCAGCGGCAGGAAGAACACCAGGCCGACGATACGCCCGAGGAGCCGGTGACCCCATTCCCAGGCATAGAGCACCTTGAAGTCGGACAGCCCCATGCCCTGGTTGAGGATGCGGTACTGCGGCGTGTCCTTGTACTTGTCGAATTCCGCCGCCCAGGCCTCCGCCGAGAGGGGCGGAACCGCCCCGGTGACGGGACGCCATTCGGTGATGGAGAGGCCGGACCCGGTCAGCCGCGTCGCGCCACCGACTGCCACCATCCCGACGACTAGGGCCGCCAGAAGGTAGAGCCAAACCCTCAGGGCACGCTGTCCTGCGGCTGGCGGCGACGCCGTCTCACCCGCTGTCGCCACGTACCTTTTGGTCACGTCCGCCTGCGCCACGTCGCATCCCCCATCCGGGCGGACGGCCGTCTGGCCTGTCCGAAGATGGGAAGCGAGTTAGGCGAGGTAGGCGCTGTGGGCAACGCTCTGCGACGACGCACCGTCCGGAGCGGCGGACCGCGCCGCGTGCTCGACCGCGAGGTCCCGATCGCGGTTGATGGAGAGGAGTGCCAGGGTGGCAACGACGAGCCAGGGCCCGGCAATTCCGATGAAGAAAGTCATCCGCCCGCCTCTCCCGCGCTTCGCTTGGCTCCGGATGATAGGCGAGCCGGGCCGCTTCGCAAGCGGCTTCGCGGCGATCAGGTCAGCGTTTGGGCAAAATTCCAGACGAGGCCCGCCAGGACGATCGCCCCGAGGCAGCGCCGCCAAGGGTTCACGCCGCGGATGATTTCGTCCAGGGCCCAATAGGCCAGGGCCAGGGCGCCGAGCCCGCGCAGCAGGAGACCCGCGCGGCCCTCAGGGGCGACCAACCATTCGGTGAGCGCGCAGGCCGCGAAGATGAGGAGCGGTGCGTTCGGCGTCTGCGCGATCGTGATCGCACCGGTCGTCCGGTCACGGAAGAACCAGTCGCGGGCGCGACGGATCGCGCTCAGGTCGGCGTGCCCGTGTCGGCCCGGCGCATGGGGGCGCAGATCTCGGGCGAGGCCTTGTCGAGGTACTGGCAGGCGTTGCGCAGGTACCAGGCCCGGAGTTCTGGCTGGCCGGGAGCCACGTACATGCCCACGAGCACGAATGCGATGGCGCCGACGATGACGAGGGTGAGCAGGCTGCGCATGCGGCGACTCCGGAAGGACAAGTCCGCGTCCATCCTCGCGACAAAGAAACAGCCCGCCCACCGATAAGAGGTGTGCAGGCTGATTAGGCTTGGGAGGAACGAGCGGCTGTTGAGACCTGCCTCGACAACGGCGAGCCGCCGCGATGGTTCCCGCGCTCCGGCCAGGCTCTCGCTCAGGCGGTCTCGAACAGCGGCACGATGCGCATCCCCGGTACCAGGACGAGACCCTTGTCGGTGATGCGGATCTCCGGGATCACCGAGAGCGGGATCAGGTTGAACCCCATATAGGGGATCGTGCAACCGGCCCGGTCCCAGGCTTCCTTGAGCACCCGCACCTCCTCGGCGACGGCGGTGACGCGCTTGTCCGACAGGAGCCCCGCCACCGGCAGCGGCACCAGGGCGACGACGCGCCCGTGCTCGACCACGCAGACGCCGCCCTGGATCTCGGTCAGGGTGTCGAGGGCGACGCGCATGTCGCCCTCGTTCAGGCCCGCGACGATGACGTTGTGCGAATCGTGGCCGACACTGCTCGCCACCGCGCCGCGCTTCAGCCCGAAGGCGCGGAGCAGGCCGTGGGCGAGGTTTCCGGCCCGGCCGTGCCGCTCGATCACGGTGACGAAGCAGAGGTCGTTCTGCGCCAGCGTCGCGGCCCAGTCGGGGCCGGGCACGAGGTCGACGACCTCGTGGGTGAGCTCGATGCCCGGCAGCGTGGTTCGGATCGCGTTGATCCGGCACGGTCCCGCCGGCAGGTCCGGGATCAGGGCGGGCAGCGGGTCGGGCAGATGCATGGTGGCGTAGGCCTGCGCCGGGTAGTGATAGGGGCGCGACAGGGCGGCCTCGAGGATCGGCGTGATTCGCCGGTTCTCGACAACCAGCTCGCCGCCATACCAGGTGGATTGCGGCACGAGATCGTCATCGAGGAGCACGAGGTCGGCGCGCCGACCACCGCCGAAGCCGCCGACCTCGCCGTCGAGGCCGTAGCGGGTGGCCGGGTGCAGCGAGCCCATCGACCAGGCCTGCACCTTCGGGACGCCCATCCGCATCGCCTCGCGCACCACCCAGTCGAGGCCGAAGGCGAGGAGGTCCTGCGCGTCGCGGTCGTCGGTGCAGACACAGATCCGCTTGGCGGCGGCACCGTACTCGACCATCGTGCCGATGGCCTTGGGCAGGCTGTGCCAGGGCGTGGTCGGCGGACCGCCGCGCAGGTAGATCCAGACGCCCGCCTCCAGGAGGTCGTCGGCGATGTCGCGGTCGATGGCCTCGTGCGTGTCGGTGACGCCGCTGGCCGCGTAGGCGGCCACGAAATCGCGCCCGTAGATGTGGCCCGAGACCGGGCGGCCGCGTTCCAGGGCGGCCCGGATGATGGCGTGGGCGCGGGGATCGCCTTCGCAGACCGCAACGAAGTCCATCTTTTCGCCGAGGCCGATCGCCTCCGGCCAGGCATCGAACAGGGCCGCGATCTTGGTCGCGTCGAGGTCGCCGCCCGCGGTCTCCAGTTCGGGCGACGTCGCCGGCACGGTGCTCGGCACCGTGAGGTAGATGTTGAGGGGCGCCGCGCGGGCATCCTCCAGCATCCAGGCGATGCCGTCGCTGTCGAGCACGTTGCCGATCTCGTGGCTGTCGCAGACGATGGTGGTGGTGCCGTTGAGGAGCGCGGCCTCGGCGTAGGCGCAGGCCGTGACCATGCTGCTCTCAATGTGCAGGTGCGGGTCCACGAGCCCCGGCGCGAGCAGGCCGCCGGCGAGGTCCTGGCGCGGCGCCCCGCCCCGGTAGGTGCCCGCCGGCTTGACCGCGGCGATCCGCCCGCCGGCGATCCAGACCTCGCGGTCGGGCAGGATGCGCTCGGAATAGGTCGAGAGCAGGCGTGCGCCGGTGAGGACGCGGTCCGGCTCCGCCCGGCCCGAGGCCACCGCCGCGAGGTGGCGCGTCATGCGGCTCAAGGGTTCGACGGAAAAGCGCGTCAGCGTTCGCGTGTCGGTCATGCGATCTCCGGAGGTGGGCCGTGCTGCCGCGCATGCATCGTGCCAGAGGCGCCGCGCGCGCGACAGCGGCCGCATGCGGCTTGTCAAAGGCGCCGTCCGGCACCATCTAGGCGTCATGCCGGTCGCGGCTCACGTCGCTCGATCGGAGACGGCCACGATGCAGGGCCAGGGTGACGCCGGATGTACGCGCACCCGCCACGCCCGCATCCGTGGCCGTTGGCATTTTCCCCGTCAGCCGTCCCAGTTCGAGCGTCGTTTCCCCATGGCCAAGCGTACCAAGTCGAAACCGCAGGAGCGCGGCTCCGTCCTGTTCGACGTCCTCTACGAAGACGAGTCCCGCGCCTCGAACCGGCGCGTTCCGATGGAGATCCTCGGCGGCCTCGACGGCGACGCCCCGGCCCGCGAGCTCATCGAGGAGCAGGACCGGGCGATTTCCGAGAAGTCCGGCCGACCGCTCCGCGCGATCCGCAGCCTCACCCGCTCTCCGCCGAGGCCCATCAACGTCGGCGACGAGTAGGCCCCGCGCCCCGGCTCAAGCTTTCTTCAGGAAGGCGGTCTTCAGGACCAGGCCCTTCACCTTTTCGGCGTTGCATTCGATCTCCGCCGGATCGTCGGTCAGGCGGATGTTCTTGACCAGCGTGCCGCGCTTCAGGGTCGTGGAGGTGCCCTTCACCTTCAGATCCTTGATCAGCGTCACGGAATCGCCGTCCGTGAGCTGGGTGCCGTTCGAATCCCGTACCCCGTCCATGGCGATGCCTGCCTCAGCGCTCGGCTGGGACGTAGGGGCGGCCCGCATCGACTAGGGCCCGGTCGACGGCCTCGATGGCGAGAAGGATACGGGTCAGGTCCTCGGCGGCCGAGGGGGCGGCGGCCTCGCTGGCCCCGATCCGGCGCGCGAGCGCTCCGCGCTGGCGGGCAAGGCTGGCCCGGGCCAGGTTCATGGTTTCGATCTCGTCCGACGTCATGCTGTCCTCGCCCCTGCGGCCGCCCCGGAGGGCTTGGCGTGAGCGATGCGGTCTTTACGCGCCCGATGCAACTGCGTCGCGTGCGCAGGACGGCATGGTTTCGGGGACCGGGCGCCCCCATTCTCGGAGCGCCCGGCAACGTCGACGGATCGGTCAGTCGTTCTTCACCATGCCGTCCGGTCCGACCTTGATCTTCTGCTCACGGTCCGTGAGCGCGACCTTGATCTCGTACTCGACGGCCTTGCCTTCGCGCTCGAC
>NZ_JAIEOF010000313.1 GCF_019750675.1 Methylobacterium sp. | reverse complement strand
CTAGCGCGCGTCGAAATACGCCGCCAGCACCCGCGTGTAGATCGCGGTCAGACGGTGGAGGTCGGCCACCGGCACGCATTCGTCGGTCTGGTGCATCGTGCGGCCGACGAGGCCGAACTCGATCACCGGGCAGGCATCCTTGATGAAGCGGGCATCCGAGGTGCCGCCCGTGGTCGAGAGCAGCGGCCGGCGCCCGGTCTCCGTGGTGATCGCCCCGGCGACGAGCTCGGTGAACGCGTCGGGCTTCGTGAGGAAGGCCGGGGAGTTCGAGGGCAGGAGGTCGAGGGTGTAGCGGACGCTCCGCCCCGCCGCCCGATCGAGGCGGGCACGGATTTCCGCCCCCAGGGTCTCGGCGGTCCAGGTCTCGTTGAAGCGGACGTTGAAGGTCGCGCGGGCCTCGGCCGGGATCACGTTGGTGGCCTGGTTGCCCACGTCGAGGGTGGTGAATTCGAGGTTCGAGGCGTCGAAGTGCCGGGTTCCGGCGTCGAGCGGCTCGGCGAGCAGCGCGGAGGCCAGGCGCATGAGACCGGGAATCGGGTTCTCGGCGAGATCGGGATAGGCCACGTGGCCCTGGCGGCCATGAACCACGAGCCGGCCCGTGAGCGAACCGCGCCGGCCGATCTTGATCATGTCGCCGAGCGAATCGGGGTTGGTGGGTTCGCCGAGCAGGCAATGGTCGAAGCGCTCACCCCGGGCCCGGGCCCATTCGAGGAGCTTCACCGTGCCGTTGATCGCCGGCCCCTCCTCGTCGCCGGTGATGAGGAAGCCGATCGAGCCCGGCAGGTCCGGTCCGGCCACGTCGAGATAGTCGAGGGCCGCGGCGAGCATGCAGGCGATGCCGCCCTTCATGTCGACGGCACCGCGCCCGTACAGGATTCCGTTCTCCACCGTACCGTCGAAGGGGCCGTGGCCCCAGCGCGCGACGTCGCCGGGGGGCACCACATCGGTGTGGCCGGCAAACAGCAGGTAGGGCGCCCGCGTGCCGATGCGGGCATAAAGGTTGTCGATGTCGGGGGTGCCCGCTTCCGAGAAGCGGGGACGCTCCACGGTGAAACCGGCCCCTTCGAGGATGCCGGCGAGCCAAGTGAGCGCGCCGCCCTCCTCCGGTGTCACGGAGGGGCAGCGGATCAGGCTCTGGGCGAGGGCGACGGGGGAGCGGTCGAGGAGCGCGTTCGGCACGGGCGGGACTCTTGGCGTGATGTCCGGGTGCGCACGGCCATAAGCGCCGGTGCGCGGGGGTGCAATTCGCGGCCGGGCTTTCGCCGCGTGCCGGCCGGGCTTATCTGCTGGCCATGGCCTTCTCCCCCGACGAAGTCGAACGCTATGCCCGCCACCTCGTCCTTCCGGAGGTCGGCGGCCCGGGACAGACACGGCTGAAGGCCGCCCGCGTCCTCGTCATCGGGGCCGGCGGCCTCGGCGCACCGATGATCCAGTACCTCGCCGCCGCCGGAATCGGGACGATCGGCATCGTCGACGACGATATCGTCTCGCTCTCGAATCTGCAGCGGCAGGTCATCCATGCAACCGCCGATATCGGTCGCCTCAAGGTCGAGAGCGCGGCCGAGGCGGTGGCGCGCCTCAACCCGCACGTGGCGGTGGAAGCGCACCCGACGCGCCTCACGGTGGAGAACGCGGGTGCGCTGATCGCGGCCTACGACGTGGTGGCCGACGGCTCGGACAACTTCGCCACGCGCTACGCGGTCTCCGATGCCTGCTTCCACGCCCGGCGCCCCCTGGTGACGGCGGCGCTCGGGCGATTCGACGGCTCCCTGACCACGCTGCGGCCCTACGAGGCCGGCGCGGACGGGCGCCCGAACCCGACCTATCGCTGCCTGTTCCCGAGCCCGCCGCCGCCCGGCGCGGTGCCACCCTGCGCGGAGGCCGGCGTCCTCGGGGCGCTCGCGGGCCTCATGGGCTCGCTGATGGCCCTGGAGGTGATCCGGACCGTGACGGGGTTCGGCGAATCCCTGGTCGGGCGCCTGCTCATGGTCGACACCCGCTCGATGCGGTTCGAGACCCTGGGCTACGGCTGGGACGAGGCGAACCCCCTCAGCGGCACGCAGCCCCAGGGTTGAGCGGGCCCTTAGCCCGGCCGGCGCCTACTCGGCCGGAAGGGCCGTCAGGCGCGGACGCGGCTCCTTGCCCCGCGCCGTCTCGTCCAGCGCGTCGGTGAACTGCAGCGCGGCGAGCTGCGCATAGAGCGCACCCTGCGCGAGCAGGCTCTCGTGCGTCCCGCTCTCCACGATCCGGCCGCCGTCGAGGACGAGGATCCGGTCCGCCTTGCGGATCGTGGCGAGGCGGTGGGCGATGACCAGGGTGGTGCGCCCGCGCATCAGGGTGTCGAGGGCGGCCTGCACCGCGCGCTCGCTCTCGGCGTCCAGCGCCGAGGTCGCCTCGTCGAGGAGCAGGATCGGGGCGTCCTTGAGAATGGCGCGCGCGATCGCCACGCGCTGACGCTGACCGCCGGACAGGGTGACGCCGCGCTCGCCCACGGCGGTGGCGTAGCCCTGCGGCAGGGCCTGGATGAACCCGTCCGCGTTGGCGAGTTCGGCGGCGCGCTGCACTTGCGCCTCGGTGGCCTGGGGCCGGCCGTAGCGGATGTTCTCCAGGACGCTCCCGGAGAACACGGTGGGGTCCTGTGGCACTAGGGCGAGTCGCTCGCGCAGCGCCTCGGGATCGGCCCGGGCGATGTCGGTCCCGTCGACCCGGATGAGACCGGTCTGCGGATCGTAGAAGCGCAGCAGCAATTGCAGCACCGTGGTCTTGCCGGCGCCCGAGGGGCCGACCAGCGCGACGCGCTCGCCCGGCGCGATCGTGAAGCTGATTCCGTCGAGGGAGGGATGGTCGGGGCGCGTCGGGTAGAGGAAGCGCACGGCCTCGAAGGACACCGCGCCCTGGGCCGGGACCGGCATCGGCACGGGGTCGGCCGGGACCCGGATCGCCGGCTCGGCGGCCAGGATCTCGCCCAGGCGCTCGGCGGCCCCGGCGGCCTGGGCGAGCTCGCCGTAGACCTCCGAGAGCTGGCCCAGGGCGCTCGCGCCGAACACGGCGTAGAGCACGAACTGCGAGAGCTGGCCGGCGGTCATGGTGCCGGCGAGCACGCCTTGCGCGCCGTACCACATCACCCCGACGACGCTGGCGGAGATGAGGAAGATCGCCACGCCCGTGAGGAGGGCACGCGCCTGGATCGAATCCCGGGCCGCCCCGTAGGCGTTCTCCGAAGCCTCGCCGAAGCGGGCTGCGGTGGTCCGGCCCATGCCGAAGGCCTGCATGGTGCGGATCGCGTTCACGGCCTCGGCCGCGTAGGCGGAGGCGTCCGCCAGCCGGTCCTGCGCCGCCCGCGAGCGCCGGCGCACGCCCCGCCCGGAAAGAATCAGCGGGAAGACGATGAGGGGAATCGCGGCGAGCACCAGGATCGAGAGCCTGGGACTGGTGATAACCATCATCACCACGGCGCCCGAGAACAGGAAGGCGTTGCGCAGGAGGATCGAGATGGAGACGCCGAACACCGCCTTGACCTGCGTCGCATCCGCCGTGAGGCGCGAGATGATCTCGCCCGAGAGCGAGCGGTCGAAGAAGGCCGGGTCGAGCTGGGTGAGGCGCCGGAACACGGCCGTGCGCAGGTCCGCCACCACGCGCTCGCCGAGGGTCACCACGGTGTAGTAACGGGCGCCGCTGGACAGTGCGAGCACGGCGACCACGCCGATCAGGGCGGCGAAGTAGGTGTCGATCACCCCCTGCCCGTCCGGCGAGAAGCCGTGGTCGATCACCCGGCGCAGGGCGATCGGGACCACCAGGGTCGCGCCCGACGCCGCCAGCAGGGCGAAGAACGCCGCGAGGATTCGTCCGCGATACACCACCGCGAAGGGGATCAGCGGGCGCAGCGAGCCGAGCGGTGCCTTCGGTCGGGCCGCCCCGGAAGTTTTCTTGTCACGGCCGCGAGCCATGGTGCCTCATCATCGTTGGTCGTCTCGGGAAAAGCGACCGTTGGTCGGTCTCTTCGGTCGGCGCACGCTTGTCGGGCGAAGGTGCGTGGGGTATAGGCGCGCCTTCATCCGATTGCGCGTGATCTATGGCCGCGGGCCGCCAGACGGGCCGGTCGGCTTGGCTATTCCAGGATTTCGACTTCAAGGGTTTCGTCATGGCAAAGAGCGCGGCCGACAAGGCCAAGGGTACCGAGCATCCCGACTACCACTTCATCAAGGTCGTGATGACCGATGGGTCGGACTACATGACCCGATCGACCTACGGCAAGGAGGGTGACACCCTCAACCTCGACATCGACCCGAACACGCACCCGGCCTGGACCGGCGGCGAGCAGAAGATGCTCGATCGCGGTGGCCGCGTCTCGCGCTTCAACTCGCGCTTCGGCGCCCTGTCGTTCGGCAAGAAGTAAGCGGATCGGCGGCTGGCCCCGCGCTCGCGCGGCGGCCCGCCTCACGATGGCGTGAAACGCAGAGCGGGCGGCACCTTATCGGTGTCGCCCGCTCTGCGTTTCGGAACCCGGATCCGCGCAGCCACCCCGATGCCGCCCCCCCACGGCGGCATCGGGACTGCGGGCCTCAGGCGGAGACCGGCGCCGCGAAGGCCGAGCGCAGGCGGCTCAGCTGTGCCACCACCGGGCTTTCCTGCGGGGCCGGGTTCGGCCGCTCGTCGGTGATCACCGCATCCAGGTGGAGGATGCGGGTATGGAGGCGGCGCGAGCGCACGATCAGGTCCTGCAGGGTCGGCGGCAGCACCCCGAACACCTCGCCGCGGAAGGTCTCGGGCGTGGTCAGGCGAACGCGGGTCTTCTCCTGCATGGCTTCGGCCGGGGTGAGTTCACCCTCCGACACCGCCCGCTGCACGAGAAGCCAGGAGGCGATCTGCATCAGCCGGGTGGTCAGACGCATGCTTTCGCTGGCATAGCTCAGCGTGCCGTCGCGGGACATGAGCCGGGATTCCTCCCGTCCCGTGCCGTCGAGATAGGCGGCGGCCTCCTCCACCAGGGTCATGCCCTCGCGGAACAGGACCTTGAACGCCTCAGAGGTGACGTAGGTGTCACCGAAGTTGACCCAATCCCGCTCGTCTCGAAACATGACGTCGAATCCGCTCATGGTGCCTCCTGTGCCGCGACCGTACCGGGCTCGTCCCGAAATGAGACGCTGGCGGCGCGTTTGCACCTGGATCGCAACTCTAGCGCCGATGACCCGGCGCGGGGGCTTCACGTGATGTTAACGTTAATCGGCCCCATCGGTGCCTTGACCGAACGGACACGAAAAAAGGCCGCCTGTTTCCAGGGCGGCCTTGGAGAGGTCATCGGGAGCGATTCAAGCGTCGGATAAGCGGTCCAACGCTGTTCGGGATCGCCGAACAGGATCACAGGATGGCGCAACGCGGTTAATGAACCGTTACCGCACCGGAGGGTTCGGATGCCCGCCCGGACACGCCGAACGGCACCCGTGTGCGTCGCTCGAAATCGAGATCGGCCGCATCGAAACCGGCCGGCTGGAATTGACTCGGTCCACCCCATCCGTCATAAGCCGCGCCATCGCGACGCGGCGCCCTCGATGGGCGCTGTTCGCGCTTGCAGACACATTTTCGGGCGAGTGAATATCCGGCGCGGCCATCCGTGCAGCCCGGATCGATCCTCGACCATTCGGAGATCGCGCCATGAAGAGAACCTATCAGCCCAGCAAGCTCGTGCGTAAGCGTCGTCACGGCTTCCGCGCCCGCATGGCCACCGCCGGCGGCCGCAAGGTCATCGCGGCCCGCCGCGCTCACGGCCGCAAGAAGCTCTCGGCCTAAGAGCACCGGCCGCGCCGCCATGGCGGCGCGCTCCAGCATGTTCCTGGTTCGAAGCCTCCCGGCCGAGGGCCGCAGACCGGGTCGCGGGATCGGATCGGCCATGTCGACGATCGGACGACTCACGCGACGCTCCGATTTTCTGGCTGCGGCCGGCGGTCGTCGCTATCACAACGAGCGCCTCTCGGCACAGGGCGTCGTCCGTGCCGAACCGGCCACGGGCGACGACGCGCCTGAAGGCCTGCGCATCGGCTTCACCATCACCAAGCGGGTCGGCCACGCAACGGAGCGCAATCGCATCCGGCGGCGTCTGCGCGCGGCCGTGGCGGAAGCGTCCGGCGCTTTGCCGGCGCGCGACGCCGACGTGGTGCTGGTGGCCCGGCGCCCCGCCCTGCACGCCCCGTTCCAGACCCTGATCGACGATCTGCGCCAGGCCGTCGCCGTGGTGACGAAGCCACAGGCTGCCAAAGCGCCCGCCGGGTCCGGATCCGGACACCGGGGCGAAGCCGATCGGGCCTCGTCCCGGCGCCGGCGCGGCAAAGGCGCGCCTGCGTCTGGCGCATCGGCGGCGGCTCCGGTATTGGCCACGGGCGCAACGGCCTCCGCGTCGCCCGGCTCCCGGCCTGACGGAGCGGGCGCGCCTTCCTCTCCATCCAACGCATGCGACGGACCGACCGATGGGTAATGACAAGACGAACATGATCGTCGCGATCGCCTTGTCGCTGGCGGTCCTGCTCGGCTGGAACTACTTCATCGCCGCCCCGCGCGTGGAGCAGCAGCGCCAGGCCGCCCTGCAGAACAAGGCGGCGACGCAGGCCACCAGCCCGGACGGCGTGCCGAGCGCGGCCCCGAAGGAGGGTGGTCCGGCCACGCCCGTCCCCGGGACCCTGCCGGGCGCCACGGGCGCCGGCGGCGGCATCGTGCCCCGCGAGGCGGCCATCGCGCGCTCGCCGCGCGTGACCATCGACACCCCGGCTCTCGCCGGCTCGATCGCCCTGAAGGGCGGGCGCATCGACGACGTCCTGCTGAAGAACTACCACGAGACCGTCGACGACAAGAGCCCGCGCATCGTCCTGCTCTCGCCCACCGGCACCGAGAATCCCTACTACGCGGAGTTCGGATGGGTCGGTCAGAACGCCGGTCCGCTGCCCAACGGCGACACCATCTGGGCCGCCGATACCCAGACCCTGGCGCCGGGCAAGCCCGTGACGCTGACCTACGACAATGGCGCCGGCCTCCTCTTCAAGCGCGTCATCGCGGTGGACGACAAGTTCCTGTTCACGGTCCGCGACGAGGTCGAGAACAAGGGTTCCAACGCGGTCAGCCTCTATCCCTACAGCCTCGTCTCGCGCTGGGGTAAGCCGCACACCCAGGGCTACTACGTGCTGCACGAGGGCATGATCGGCGTCCTCGGCGCCGATGGCCTGCAGGAATACACCTACGACCACCTCGCCAAGGAGCCTGCCCTCGGCAATGCGCTCACCAAGGGTAAGACCTGGACGGGCGTGACAGGCGGCTTCGTCGGCATCACCGACAAGTACTGGGCCGCCGCGGCGATCCCCGACCAGTCGACCCCCTATACCGGCAGCTTCACCGAGCGGACGGACGGCGCCACCAAGGTCTACCAGGCCAACGTGCTCGGCAACGTGCAGGTGGTCCAGCCCGGCGCCACCGTGGCCGCGACCCAGCAGCTCTTCGCCGGCGCCAAGGAGGTGAACACCGTCAACGCCTACCAGGCGAACCAGAACATCAAGCAGTTCGACCTGCTGATCGACTGGGGCTGGTTCCACTTCATCACCAAGCCGATGTTCCGGGCGCTGGACTTCTTCTTCCACCTGTTCGGCAATTTCGGCGTGGCGATCCTGGTCGTCACCCTCTGCCTGAAGCTGCTGTTCCTACCCATCGCGAACAAGTCGTACCAGTCCATGGCCAAGATGAAGGCCGTGCAGCCCGAAATGACGTCGATCCGGGAGCGGTACAAAGACGACAAGATGAAACAGCAACAGGCGATGATGGAGCTGTACAAGAAGGAGAAGATCAATCCGGTCGCCGGCTGCTGGCCGGTGCTGATTCAGATCCCGGTCTTCTTCGCCCTGTACAAGGTCCTGTTCATCACCATCGAGATGCGGCACGCGCCGTTCTTCGGCTGGATCCAGGATCTGGCGGCCCCCGATCCGACGAGCTTTCTCAACCTGTTCGGCCTGCTGCCCTACGCGGCTCCGGACTTCGTCCACCTCGGCATCTGGCCCATCATCATGGGCATCACGATGTTCATCCAGATGAAGATGAACCCCGCGCCGCCGGACCCGGTCCAGGCGCAGATCTTCACCTTCATGCCCATCGTGTTCACCTTCATGCTCGGCTCCTTCCCGGCCGGACTGGTGATCTACTGGGCCTGGAACAACACCCTCTCGGTGATCCAGCAATACGTCATCATGCGTCGCAACGGCGTGAAGGTGGAGTTGTGGGATAACCTAAGCGGCATGTTCCGGCGCAAGAGCGCGGACAAGAACGCCGTCGCCAAGAGCTGAGTTCAGCCGAGCGTCGAGCCAACGGCCACGGCGCGCGACACCCCAACCGGTCCTCTCCGTCTCACGACGGGGAGGACTTCCTGTTTCCGGCGTATCGGCTCGCGAGGGCGGCGGATGCGCCTCATCCGTCCGGAGCCGTCCGATGTCCCAAGCCGAAGACGATGCCGCCCTCCTGGAGGCGGGACGCCTGCTGTTCGCGGGCGCGGCCGACTTCATCGCCTCGGCGCCGAACGTGCCCGCCCTGCCACCGATGAAGGGCGTCGAGATCGCCTTCGCGGGCCGCTCCAACGTCGGCAAGTCGAGCCTCGTCAACGCGCTGACCGGGCGCAACACCCTGGCGCGGACCTCGCACACGCCCGGACGCACGCAGCAGCTCAACTTCTTCGATATCGGCGGCCGGCTCACCCTGGTGGACATGCCGGGCTACGGCTACGCGGCGGTGGAGAAGACGAAGGTCGAGGCCTGGACCGACCTGATCCACGACTACCTCAAGGGCCGCTCGAACCTCGCCCGGGTGTTCATGCTGATCGATTCGCGCCACGGGCTGAAGAGCATCGACACCGACGTTCTCGACGGGCTCGACAAGGCCGCCGTCAGCTATCAGATCGTGCTGACCAAGGGCGACGCCCTGAAGAAGTCCGAGATGGATGCGCGTATCGCCGGCATCCAGTCGGCCATCGCCCGGCGCCCGGCGGCCTATCCGGAGATCCTGCTCACGTCGAGCCGCGACGATCGGGGCGTACCCGAGCTGCGCGCGAGCATCGCCCGGCTGCTGCGGGAGCGCGGCGCGTGAGCGGACTCGACCGCGTCCTCCTGGCGCTCGGCGCCCTGGCGGGCCTCCTCGGCGTCGCGGCGAGCGCGGCCGCCGCGCATCTCAGCGGGGCCGACAGCCTGAAGACGGCCGCCCAGTTCCTGCTGTTCCACGCCCCCGCGATCCTGGCGCTCGTGGCGCTCTCGGCGACGGGCACGACGCACCGGCCGATCACGCGCGTCGCGGCCTGCGCTCTCGTCGTCGGACTGGTGCTGTTCTGCGGCGATCTCGCCCTTCGGGCGCTCCACGGCACGCCCCTGTTTCCCATGGCGGCGCCGACTGGCGGCTTCGCGCTGATGGCCGGCTGGCTGCTCGCCGCCGCCGGCGCCCTCGTTCCGGCGCGACGCGCCTGAGCTTCGGACCTACCGGTCCGTTCGGGCGTGAACGATACCGGCCGTGGTCACGGTCATCGGCAACGTGCCGGTCCGCCTGCACCTCGTCGGAAGAACCGACCGTCCGCTCTCAGCGCACCAGCGGCGGCAGCTGCGGCGTGGCGCCCTTCGGCAAGGCCGTGCGCGCCATGTTCATGCTCATCGCCAGCAGGGTGTAGTAGCCGTTGATCCCTGCCATCTCGATGGCGCCCTGCTCGCCGAAGGTCTCCACCGCACGGGCATAGGTGGTGTCGCTCACCGCCTTGTTGTGGTGGAGTTCCGTCGAGAACGCATAGACCAGGGTTTCCTCCGGGCCCATCGCGTCCGGCCGCCGGCCCTCTTGGATCGCCGCGACGATCGCGGGATCGAGGCCGGCCTTCAGGGCGATCGGCGCGTGGATGTGCCACTCCAGCTGCTGCGTCCATTCCCGCGCGGTGATGAGGATGATGAACTCGCTCAAGCGCAGGGGCAGCACGCTGCGGTAGCGCAGATGCAGGCCCATGTTGCTGGCATTGGTCATCAACTCCGGACTGCGCAGGAGCGGTACGAACGGTCCGAACACCGGCGTCTTGCGCGCCGCGAGGAAGTCCGCCGACGCCTT
>NZ_JAIEOF010000072.1 GCF_019750675.1 Methylobacterium sp. | reverse complement strand
AAAGGGGGGCCGATCAGACCGCTTCGCTCGCGCCCGCATTCGCGTCCGCGCCGAGCTTGGCCTCGAGCGCCGTGACCCGGGCGGCCAGGGTGTCGTTCTGGGTGCGGAGCGCCGAGACGAGGTCGCGCAGCACGTCGAGCTCCTCGCGGGAGGCGATGTCCATGTCGCGGATCAGGCGCTCGACCTGGGCCTTGAACACCGTCTCGGCCTCGCGGCGCACGCCCTGGGCGGCCCCGGCGGCGTCGGTCATCAGGCGGGCGAAATCGTCGAACAGCCGGTTCGAGCCTTGCATCATCGTCTCCCGAGGGGTCGAGGCCGCCATCCGTGACGGTCACGAGACCGGCGCCATCGCACCGACATAAGAATCGGCGCGTCCCCCGGCAATCCGTGCCGGCGGATTGCCGGGGCCGGCGCCGCGTGTTTCGGGCCGTTTTCGATGCGGTGCGCTCGAAACAGCCGTTTACAAATCGTTGCGGGAGCGGCCCTTCCCCCGGGGTCGGGAGGGCGCATAATCGCCCGTCGACCAATCCGCGCCGGGTTTCCCGGATGCGCGAGGAGCCGCGATGCTCGGGACCATGCCGCAGACGAGTACGACCCACCCCCATATCCTCCTCGTCGAGGACGACCGCGAGATCAGCGCCCTCGTGGCCCGCTACCTGCGGGCGAACGAGTGCCGCGTCAGCCTCGCGGGGGACGGCGTCGCCATGGACCGGATCCTGGCCGATGCCCGGGTCGATCTCGTCGTACTCGACCTGATGCTCCCCGGCGAGGACGGCCTCAGCCTCTGCCGGCGCCTGCGGGCCGCCTCCCGCATCCCGATCCTCATGCTCACCGCCAAGGCGGAGGAGATCGACCGGATCATCGGCCTGGAGATCGGAGCCGACGACTACCTCGGCAAGCCGTTCAACCCGCGCGAACTCCTGGCCCGCATCCGCGCCATCCTGCGGCGGGGTTCGGGCACGGAGAGCGAGGCGGAGGAGGGCGTGCGCCGCCTGTCCTTCCTCGGCTGGACCCTCGACGTGTCCCTGCGCCAACTCCTCAGCCCGGAGGCGGCGCGCATCGCCATCACGGGGGCCGAATTCGACCTGCTGCACGCCCTCTGCCTCAGGCCCGGCCGGGTGCTCTCCCGCGACCAGCTCCTCGACCTGACGCAGGGGCGGGCCGCCGGGCCGTTCGAGCGCAGCATCGACGTCCTGATCAGCCGCATCCGCCAGAAGATCGAGCAGGACCCGCGCAACCCCGAGATCATCCGCACCATCCGGTCCGGCGGCTACCTGTTCACGCCCGAGGTCACCCGCGCATGAAGGCCCGCTGGAACCGCCTGCGCGCCCTCGTCCCGTCGAGCGTCGCCGGGCAGATCGCCCTCCTCATCGTGGCGGCGGTGGTCCTGGCCCACGCGCTCGCCACCCTCGCGTTCTTCACCCTGCGCGAGCCCTGGCGGCCCGACGACCATCCCGGGGTCGCCGCCACGCGCATCGCCACCGTCACGCGCCTCCTCGACGGCGCCAGTCCGGCCGACCGGCCCGCCCTGCTGGCCAATGCGGCGCGGATGCTGCCGACCCTTCGCCTGGAAGCGTGGGACGGCAAGCCCGCGGAGACCGCGGCGCCGGAGGCGGGGGATCGTATCTCCGATCATCCGATGGTCCAGCGCCTGCGCGACGGTTTCGCCCGGCCCCTGGCGATCACCGACCTCAGGGGCGGATCGCGCACGGCGGAGGCGCCCCCCGGCGTCAGGGTCGGGATCGAGACGCCCGGCGGCGCGCGGCTCTCGGCCCTGGTGCCGGACGACGACAGGCCCCCGATGCGGCAGGGCGCCATCATCTTCACCTTCGTGTTCCTGGCCGTCGTCGTATCGGTGATCTCCCTCTACGCGACCCGGGCGCTCACGGCGCCGCTGGCCCGGCTGGCCGAGGCCGCCGACGTGTTCGGCACCCGCATGAACCTCGTCGACCTGCCCGAGAACGGCCCGCGTGAGGTTGTCGCGGTGTCGCGGGCCCTGGACCGGATGCGCGCCCGCGTGCGCCGGCTCATCGACGACCGCACCCAGATGCTGGCCGCCATCAGCCACGACCTGCGCACCCCGATCACCCGCCTGCGCCTGCGAGCGGAGTTCATCGAGGACGAGCATGCCCGGTCCATGACCCTGCGCGACCTCGACCAGATGAACGGCCTCGTGGAAGCGGCCCTGTCCTTCGTGCGCGACGGGCAGGCCCCCGAGGGGGGCGCCAAGACCCTGGTCGACCTCGCCTCCGTCGTGCAGACCGTGGCGGACGAGTTCGCCGATATCGGCGCCGACGTCCGGGTGGCGGAAACGCGCCACGTGCTGGTTCAGGCGCGCCCGGACGAGTTGCAGCGGGCGATCGTCAACCTCGTGGACAATGCCGTGAAGTACGGCGGTGGCGCCCGCCTCTCGGTGACCCAGACGGAGCGCGGCGTCGCCATCGAGGTCAGCGACGACGGGCCCGGGATTCCGGAGGCGGAGCGCGACGCCATGCTCCAGCCCTTCGTGCGCGGGGACCGGGCGCGCAACCTCGACACCGCGAGCGGCTTCGGCCTCGGCCTGTCGATCGTGCTCGCCATCGTGGAATCGCACGAGGGCCGGTTCACCCTGAGCAACCGCACGCCACGGGGCCTGAGCGCGCGGATCGAAATGCCGCGCGCCGCCGCCGTGGCGGGCGCCCCGGCGAGCCCCGCCGTCGACCCGGGCGCCCGCGCCGCCGCCTGAACGCCGAGCCGCCGGCCGCGCGGATCAGAACTCCATGTCGAGTTCCTCGATCTCGTCGGGTTCGCGACGGGCCTCGGCCGTCCATTCCTCCATCAGGGGCCAGGCCAGGATGGTGTCGCGGTAGAGGGCGGTCTTGCGCGAGAGCGCGACGTCGTAGGTGCGGAAGCGCGTGCAGACGGGCGCGTACATCGCGTCGGCGAGGCTCGGCGTCTCGCCGAACAGGAAGGGACCGTCGTAGCGCGACAGGCACTCGTCCACGATGGTGATGACCCGCTCAATGTCGCCCCGCGCACCGTTGAAGATCTTGAAGTTGGTGTGGCGCGCCTTGAGGTTCATCGGCAGGGCCGAGCGCAGGTTGATGAAGCCGCCATGCATCTCCCCGGCGATCGAGCGGCAATGGGCGCGGGCCACGGCGTTGCGGGGCAGGAACCCGGCCTCCGGCCGGATCTCGTTGAGGTACTGCGCGATCGCCAGGGTGTCCCAGACGATGATCTCGCCGTGGACGAGGCGGGGCACGAGGAAGGAGGGCGAGAGGTGCAGCAGCTCCGCCCGGGTGGAGGCGTCGTTGCCGGAGAGCAGCTCGGTCTCGAAGTCGAGGCCCGCCATCCGGCAGACCAGCCAGCCGCGCAGCGACCAGGACGAATAGTTGCGACTTGAGATGGTCAGTGTCGCCGCGGGCATGGTCCCCCCTGATGGTCTTCACATTCGAGCGATCGAAGCCCGCTCGCGCGGCCAGGTCGTGATCCAAGACTCATGCCGCGACGAGGCATGCGGCGATCGAAGAATCCTGCAACATGATTCCGGTGCTCGGTAATCCGCATTGCGGAACCGAGGGACCTTTTCTCAGGCGCGGCGGGTTGACCAGACCCTTCCGCGATCGGGAACTCCGGATCCCGTGCATCATCCGGCCCGCAGCGTGTTCCTGTCCTTGTGATGTATACGCACAACAGCCGCAGGATATCACTTGTTAGGCCCGTTGCGTCGGGCGCCGGCCTGCCGCAGCGTAGCGCCCCGTCGTCGGCCCGGCCGGCGCACCCGTCCGTCGCGGACGTTTTTCTGATTCGACCGTTCGCGTAGGAGTTCGGGCTGCATGCTCTATCGTGCTTTCGATGCCCAGTCGGATCTGGCTGCCCAGACCCGGGCCTGGGGACGTCTCGTCCATGACGCGGTCTCGCCCTGGACCGCCGCCGGCTATCGCGAACCGCTGAACTGGTGGTCGGCCGGCGCCCGGATGATGATGCGGGCGGGCCTCACCTTTGCGCGCCCGGCCTACGGCATCGACAGCGTCACGGTCGGTAACCGCGAGGTGCCGGTGACCGAGGAAGCGGCCTTCGCCACGCCGTTCGGCACCCTGCTGCGCTTCAAGAAGGACGTCGACACCGAGCAGCCGCGCGTCCTCGTGGTCGCGCCGCTCTCGGGCCACTTCGCGACCCTGCTGCGCGGCACGGTGCGCACCCTGCTGCCCGACCACGACGTCTACATCACCGACTGGCACAACGCCCGCGACGTGCCCCTGAGCGCCGGGCCGTTCGGGTTCGACGACTATGTCGATCACCTCGTGCAGTTCCTCGGCGTGATCGGGGAGGGCGCGCATCTCGTCGCCGTGTGCCAGCCCGCCGTGCAGGCTCTCGCCGCCGCGGCCGTCATGGCGCATTCCAAGGACGCGGCCCACCCGCGCAGCATGACGCTGATGGCCGGCCCGGTGGATTGCCGGATCTCGCCGACCTCGGTGAACCACCTCGCCACCTCGAAGCCGATCGCCTGGTTCGAGAAGAACCTGATCGCCACCGTGCCGGACCGGCACAAGGGCGCCGGGCGGCGGGTCTATCCGGGCTTCATGCAGGTCTCGGCCTTCGTCTCCATGAACGCCAAGCGGCACATGCAGGGCCATGCCGACCTGTTCTGGCACCTCGCCAACGGGGAGACCGAGAAGGCGCAGCAGATCGAGGGATTCTACGACGAGTACTTCGCCGTCCTCGACCTCGCGGCGGAATTCTACATCGAGACGGTCAAGACCGTGTTCCAGGACTACACCCTGGCCAAGAACGAGCTGACCTACCGGGGCAATCCCATCGACATGGGGGCCATTCGCAAGACCGCGCTGATGACGGTCGAGGGCGAGCGGGACGACATCTGCGCGGTGGGCCAGACCATGGCGGCGCACGACCTCTGCACGAGCCTGCCCCATCACATGAAGAGCCACCACCTCCAGGCCGGCGTCGGCCATTACGGGGTCTTCTCGGGCCGCAAGTGGGAGAGCCAGACCTACCCGCTGGTGCGCAACTTCATCCAGTCGCACAACTGAAGCGGCGCTCGGATCTCGGGCCAGCCCGAGATCCGCCACGCCAAGGGGGGGGCCCTCCGGGGTGCGACGTGCTTGGCGCGTCAAGCCGCCGCGAGCGCCATCGACATGGATTCCTTCTTCATCAGCTCGCGGTAGAAGCCGTCGAGGTGGGTCAGCTTGTCCGGCGAGCCGTCCTGGATGATCAGGCCGCCCTCCAGCACCACGATCCGGTCGAAATCCTTCAGGGTCGAGAGCCTGTGCGCGATGGCGATCACGGTGCGGCCCTTCATCAGGTTGGCGAGCGCGTGGCGGATCGCCTCCTCGGACTCGGCGTCGAGGGCCGAGGTCGCCTCGTCGAGGAGCAGGATCGGCGAATCCTTGAGGATGGCCCGCGCGATGGCGATGCGCTGGCGCTGGCCGCCGGAGAGCTTCACGCCCCGGTCGCCCACGATCGTGTCGAACCCTTCCGGCAGGGCCTCGATGAAGTCGGTGCAGTGCGCGGCTGCAGCCGCCTTCCAGACGTCCTCGTCCGAGGCGTCGGGCCGGCCGTAGCGGATGTTCTCCCGCAGGGTGCGGTGGAACATCGAGACGTCCTGCGGCACCACCGTGATGGCCTCGCGCAGGGATTCCTGCGTCACCCGCTGGATGTCCTGGCCGTTGATCAGGATACGGCCGCCCTGCGCGTCGTAGAAGCGCTGCAGCAGGGAGAACAGGGTCGACTTGCCGCCCCCCGACTTGCCCACGAGGCCGACCCGCTGGCCGGGTTGGATGACGAGGTCGAAATCCGTGAAGACGCCGCGCCCGTCCGGGTAGGCGAAGGCGACGTGGTCGAAGGTGATCTCGGCGCCCGTGCTGCCGGAGAGGGGCTCGGCCTCCGGGTGGTCGATGAGATCGTGCGGCTGCAGGAGGGTGTGCAGCGCCTCCGAGAGGCGGGCGGTGTGCTGGGTCGCGTCGACGAGCGCCACGGCGAGATCGCGGGTCGCGGCGAGGATGCGGATGCCCAGGGTGCAGACCAGCACCACCTGGCCGTTGGTGGCCTGTCCGGCCTCCCACATGGTGATGGCCCAGTAGAGCAGACCGAGCACCGCCAGCACCGTCAGGATCGCGTGCACGATGCGTAGCTTCTCGAGGTAGAGCAGCGACGAGCGGCGCGAGCGCATCTCCTGCCCGATCGTCCCGTCGAAGCGGGTGTACTCGCGCTTGAACGCCGAGAAGGCGCGCACCAGGGGCATGTTGCCGACGAGATCGACCATCTCGCCGTCGACGGAGGCGGCCTTGGCGGCGAAGTCGTGGTGGAGGGGCTTTCCGGCCGCCGCCATCTTGAACATCAGCAGGACGACGGCGGCGAAGATGCCGGCGAGCACCAGCGCCATCGTGAGGTTGACGCTGCCGATGTAGAGGATCGAGCCGAAGGCGGCGACGCAGGGCGGCATCACGTTGAACACGAACATGTTCTCGACCGTGAAGATCGCGTTCGAGGTCGCGGTGATGCGCGAGGCCAGGGTGCCGGGCTGGCGGTCGGCGAAGAACGAGGGCGAGTGCCCGGTCATGTGCCGGAACAGGTCGCGGCGGATGTCGCCGGTGACGCCCACGAAGGTGAAGGAGCCGACGAGGCTCGCCACGCGCCAGAGCAGGTTGTCGGCGGCGATGAAGGCGATCAGGACGGCGAGGGCGCCCCAGATCAGGCCTGCCGACGGGCCCTTGCTGAGGGCGTCGACCACGCCCTTCAGCGCGTAGTCGGTGCTCACGGAGAAGCCGACCGCGCCGAGGACCGCGCACAGGATCACGGCATGCGGCAGGGCGCGTCGGCGCAGGTAGCGTCCCACGAAGGCGAACGGCCGATCGGCATAAACGCAGAGGTCTTCCATCGCGGTGACCATCCCGGTTTCGAGCATCCACCCGATGACGGGGGGACGTACCCTTGTTTAAAGCGTCCTCGCGGACCCCGGTTTCCCGCGTGTGTCACACACGGGAAGTTGAGCCCCCCTAACGCGCAACGCGAAAAGGAGACAAGCGTTGCAGTGTCGGGTGGAGCCTGCCCGTTCTAGTGCAGGAACCTGAACCCCGCTTGAGCGGCAAGCGAATTCGATGCCGCCCCCGTGCTTTTCCCGTTCACGCCTCGGTGGCGGGGCGCGTCTCCGGCATGATCAACGCCACCAGGGCGAAGGCCGCGAATCCCACGATGGCGAGCCCCAGGAAAGCCGTGTGGCTGCCCAGACGGTCGGCCATGACGCCGGCCAGCGACGTCGAGAGCGCGGCACCGATGCCCATGGCCGTACCGACCGCGCCCAGCGCAAGATTGAAATGGCCCGTCTTGCGGGTGGCATCCGAGACCACGAGGGGCACCATCACGCCGAAGACCGCCGCCGAGACGCCGTCGAAGACCTGCACGGCCACGAGGAGTTCGGGGCTGTCCACGTAGGCGAAGAGCAGGCCACGGATCGGCAGTGCGAGGAAGCCGATGAGGAGGAGCGGGCGCCGGCCCCAGCGCTCGGCTGCGCGCCCGACAGCCGGGGCCGACAGGGCCAGAACCACCTGCGGCACCACGATACAGGCCGCGATCAGCGCCGTGGCGGTCTCGCTCGCCCGCAGGGTGAGCATGCTGCCCACCAGGGGCAGCATCGCCGCGTTGGCGAGGAAGAACAGCGTCATGCATGCGCCGAAGCAGAGCAGGGCGCGGTTGGTGAGGAGCGCGCGCAGGCCGTCTCCGCCGCGCGCGGCCGGCGCGTCGGTGGCGACCTTGGCGCGGGGCGGCCCGTCGATCTCGCCGGGGCGGATCCAGGACAGCGCGATCAGGGTCGGCACCATGAGGGCCGCCGTCAGGTAGAAGACCGCGTCGTTGGAAAGATAGTAGCCGCAGGCGCCCATGCCGGCGGCGGCGACCGCGTTGCCCAGCGCGGAGAAGCTGGCGTTGCGCCCGAGGCGCTCGCCCGCCCGCGCATGGCCGACGAGGCCGATGCTGATCGCCGCGATGGCCGGCGTGAGGATGCAGCTGGCGGCGGAATGCGCCGCCATTGCGAGCAGCACGACGAGGAAGTTCGGCCACATCGCCAGCGCGAAGGCGCTGAGCGCAATGGCGACCACCGAGAAGCCGGCGGCGAAGCGGCGCGAGCGGACGGCGTCCACGAAAGCACCGCCCGGCACCTGGCCCAGCAGGCTGACGAGGCTGCCCACGGTGAGCGCGAAGCCGATATCGGACTGCGTCCACTTGGCCTGGGTGAAGTAGACCGCCAGGAACGGCCCGAAGCCGGTCTGCAGATTGGCCACGAAGAACGCGAAGCCGTCGAGGCCGCGGCTGCTCGCCCGAGAAATCACCTTCATGTCGCCCGAAGCCTCCACTGCCGTCGCGGCCGGGGCGTCGTCCGTGAGGGCGTCGCGACGGGGGAGCGGCCGCGGCCGGAAGTCCGAGCGCGGCATCTCGCGGGGCTTGAGGGCCCGGCGGTTCTTCGGACGCGGAGCCGTCATCGATCCGGCGACTTCTCGGCCGGCTTGTCCGGCGCCTTCTCGGGGGTGGTCGGGGCCTTCTCGGGGTTGGTCGGGGCCGGGGCGGCGCCCGGAGCCGGCATCGTCACGGCGGCGGGCGCCGAAGCCGGGGCGGGCGCCGAAGCCGGGGCGGGCGCGGAAGCCGGTGCAGGCGCGGGCGGCCCCTGGACGGGGGCGGCGGCCTGCTCGCCCTCGGCGGGCGTCGCCGGGCTCGCGGGGCCGAGGACCACGATGGGTTCGCCGGGCTTGTACTCGGGGGAGACGCGGACCTGATTGCGGCTGAGCTGCAGCACCAGCCGGCTTGGCTTGCCGTCCGAGGTGAAGCGCATCGCCCGCCAGTCCACCGCGATCTTGCGCGAGCCGACGCCGAGGAAGCCGCCGAAATCGATGATGGCGGCGCGCGGACGGCCGTCCTTGTCGAGGATGATGTCGATGATCCGGCCCATATCCTCGCCGGTGGAACTGCGCACGGCCTTGCCGAGCACGCCGTCGTAGTCCTGCGTGTCGAGCACGGTGGCGGGCGTGCCCGTGGCGCCCGCCGGCGGCGGCGCGGATGCGGGCGGCACGGCCGGCTGCGCCGGCTGTGTCGGTGCCGCTTGCGCGGGTTGCGGCGGTACGGCGGGGGGCGAGCCCGTCGTGACGTCGCTCCCGGCGGAGGCCGGTTCCTTCCCGGGCGTTGCCGGGTTTTGGGCGGCCGCAGTTGCGGCCCACAGGGTGATCGTCGCGGTGGCGATCATCCGGACAATTCTGAACACGCGCGTTCCCCGAGATATGCGTCGGCCCGGTCTCGCACAATCGTGGCTTGAGCGTCGGGTTCCACCCGAGGGCGGCGCCGGCCTCATTGCGCGGGGACCAAGGCGAAGTTGTGGATGAGCGGATACGGTGTGGATCGTCGCGGCGGCCGGTTCCCGACGAATCGGGAACGCCCGCGCGCCGGGCAAGAAACGGACCGCCCCCGGGCCGGCTCCGCGCCACCGGCGACACTCTGGCACCAGTCGAAGCGGGGCCGCAATGTCCGGTGCGCGGCGGCCCGTCTGGTTTTCGCCCGAACCGCGTCGTAGAGAGGCAGAATGATGCGTAGGGTGTCCCCGGGGGGGCACTTTTGTCTTGCTTGAGGACCAGATCCGATGTCGCTTCCGTCCAAAGTCTGCGCCGCGGCGCTCGTTGCCGCCGCCCTCGGGGGCTGCCAGGCCCTCGGCGGCGGCGCTGGCGTGATGCCCGAGACGGAGATCGGACCGCCGCCCTCGATGCGCGGTACCGCCCAGGCACCCCGGCGCGGCGCCCGTGCCGATGCCGATGGCAGCGAGGCCCCGACCACGCCGACCCGCCGCCTGAACCTGCCCAGCAGTGCCGGCGGCCAGACCCGCGCGGCGGCGAACGAGGAGCGGCGCATCCGCCGGGAGGACATCGAGGGCGAGACCACGAGTCGTTCGAGCTCCGGCGGCCTCGGGCCCCAGATGAGCCAGGGCGGCGGCGTCGGCCTCGGCGGCAAGTTCTGATCGACGGCAAGTTCTGAACCGCGAAAAGTTCTGATC
>NZ_JAIEOF010000304.1 GCF_019750675.1 Methylobacterium sp. | reverse complement strand
AACCGCAGACTCGCCCCCGCCTCCGAGCAGCCCGCCGCCTTCGCGTTCTCGTCGGAGAACGCCGATTGGGCCAAGGGGCAAATCGAAAAATACCCGGAGGGGCGCCAAGCCTCGGCCGTGATCCCGCTGCTGTGGAAGGCGCAGGAGCAGAATGGCGGCTGGCTGCCGCAGAAGGCCATCGAGGCCGTGGCCGACGAGCTCGGCATGCCGCATATCCGCGTGCTCGAAGTCGCGACCTTCTACACGATGTTCGCCCTGGAGCCGGTGGGCAAGTTCTGGATCCAGCTATGCGGGACCGTGCCGTGTGATTCCTGCGGCGCCCGCGAACTGAAGGACTACCTGCACCATCGCCTCGGCGCGCCGGGCCATGTCAGCGCCGACGGTAACTTTTCCTGGCTCGAAGTCGAGTGCCTGGGCGCCTGCTGCAACGCCCCGATGGCGCAGATCAACCAGGATTACTACGAGGATCTGACGCCGGACCTCCTGGGCAAGCTCATGGACGATTTGGCTGCCGGACGACCCGTGAAGATCGGTTCCCAGATCGGCCGCACCTCCTCGGAACCCCTCGGGGGCGCCGACACGCTGACCGACGCGACCCTGTTCGACGGGTCGCGGGTGGGTGCGTGGCGAAAGCGCTTCGAGCGGGCGGACGAGGAGACCGAAGCCGGAAAGGCGGAGGCCGCCTCCTCCGAGCAGCGCGCCGCCTCCGACCCGAAGCCCGCCCGTCCCGATGCCGGGCGCGCGGTGGGCACGCCTGCCACGGATGCCCCGGCCCAGCGCGCGGCCGCTGGCGAGACGCCCGTGAAGGCTGACGACAAGGCCGATGCGGCCGACCGCACGGAATCGACGGCGCGGCCGAACAAGCCAGCCCCCGCCGCGCCCGAGACCATCGCGAAGGCCGAGGCGGCCGGTGCCGAAGCGGGGACGCAATCGGCGCTGCCCCGCAACGAACCGCCGCCGCAGCCCATAAGCTCAGGCGCCAGCGCCGATGCGGCGGCACCCGCTTCCGCTCCCCACCCGTCCGACCCCAAGAAGGGGAACTGACATGCTCGCCGATCAGGATCGCATCTTCACGAACCTCTACGGCCTGCACTCGCCGGGCCTGGACGCGGCCAAGCAGCGCGGTGCCTGGGACGGCACGAAGTTCCTGCTGGAGATGGGCCGCGACTGGATCATCGACGAGATGAAGCAGTCGGGCCTGCGCGGGCGCGGCGGCGCCGGCTTTCCCACCGGCCTCAAGTGGTCGTTCATGCCCAAGAAGTCCGATGGGCGCCCGCACTACCTCGTCGTCAACGCCGACGAGTCGGAGCCGGGCACCTGCAAGGACCGGGAGATCATGCGGCACGATCCGCATCTCCTGATCGAGGGCTGCATGCTCGCCTCCTTCGCGATGGCGGCCCATGCCTGCTACATCTACATCCGCGGCGAGTACGTGGCTGAGAAGCACGCCCTCCAGCGCGCGGTGGACGAAGCCTATGCGGCAAGGCTCGTCGGCAAGGACAACGTCCACGGGTACCCCTTCGACATCTACGTCCACCACGGCGCGGGCGCCTATATCTGCGGCGAGGAGACGGCGCTGCTGGAGAGCCTCGAGGGCAAGAAGGGCATGCCGCGCCTGAAGCCCCCGTTCCCCGCGAACATGGGCCTCTATGGCTGCCCGACGACGGTGAACAACGTCGAGTCGATCGCGGTGGCGGGCACGATCCTGCGCCGGGGCGGCGCCTGGTTCGCGGGCCTCGGCGGCAAGAACAACACCGGCACGAAACTGTTCTGCGTCTCGGGGCACGTCAATAAGCCCTGCAACGTCGAGGAAGAACTCGGGATCACTTTCCGCGAACTCATTGACAAGCATTGCGGCGGCATGCGCGGCGGCTGGGACAACCTGCTCTGCTCCATCCCCGGCGGCTCCTCGGTGCCGCTGGTGCCGGCCGAGCAGATCATCGACGCCAAGATGGACTTCGACACGCTCAAGAACCTCGGCTCCGGCCTCGGGACGGCGGCGGTGATCGTCCTCGACCGGTCCACCGACATCGTCTCGGCGATCGCCCGCATCGCCTACTTCTACAAGCACGAATCCTGCGGCCAGTGCACGCCCTGCCGCGAGGGCACGGGCTGGATGTGGCGCGTGATGCTGCGGATGGCCGAGGGGCGCGCGCAACGTCGCGAGATCGACATGCTGCTCGACGTGACGAAGCAGATCGAGGGCCACACGATCTGCGCGCTCGGCGACGCGGCGGCCTGGCCGATCCAGGGGCTCATCCGGCACTTCCGCCCCGAGATCGAGAAGCGCATCGACCGTTACAGCGCCAACCCCCATTCCGATCCGGTGCCGATGGCGGCGGAGTGATCCGCGCCTCGCATCAACCCGAATTCGAACCTGAGACCCACGCATGACCAAGATCGTCGTCGACGGCACCGAGGTCGATGTTCCGGCGGAGTACACGCTGCTCCAGGCCTGCGAGGCGGCGGGCGCGGAGATCCCGCGCTTCTGCTTCCACGAGCGGCTGTCCATCGCGGGCAATTGCCGGATGTGTCTGGTCGAGCTGAAGGGCGCCCCGAAGCCCGTGGCCTCCTGCGCCTACGCGGTGAAGGATTGCCGGCCCGGGCCCAACGGCGAGCCGCCGGAGGTTCTGACGCGCTCGGGAACCACGAAGAAGGCCCGCGAGGGGGTGATGGAGTTCCTCCTCATCAACCATCCCCTCGACTGCCCGATCTGCGACCAGGGCGGCCATTGCGACCTGCAGGATCAGGCGATGGCCTACGGCGTCGACTCGACCCGCTACGGCGAGAACAAGCGCGCGGTGGAAGAGAAGTACATCGGCCCGCTCGTGCGGACCGCGATGAACCGCTGCATTCATTGCACCCGCTGCGTCCGCTTCCTGGCGGAAGTCGCCGGCGTGCCGGATCTCGGCGCCATCGGGCGCGGCGAGGACATGGAGATCACGAGCTACCTCGAATCGGCCATGGGTTCGGAGTTGCAGGGCAACGTCGCCGACCTCTGCCCCGTGGGTGCCCTCGTCCACAAGCCGCAGAGCTACGAGGTCCGGCCCTGGGAGCTGTCGAAGACCGAGTCCGTCGACGTGATGGATGCGGTCGGCTCCGCCATCCGGGTCGATGCCCGCGGCCGCGAAGTGATGCAGATCGAGCCGCGCGTGCACGAGGGCATCAACGAGGAGTGGATCTCCGACAAGACCCGCCATGCCGTGGACGGCCTGCGCACCCAGCGCCTCGACCGGCCGTATCTGCGCGAGAACGGCCGCCTGCGACCCGCTTCCTGGGGTGAGGCGTTCTCGGCGATCGCCGCCAAGGTGAAGGGCACCGACCCGAAGCGCATCGGCGCGGTGGTCGGCGACCTTGCGGGTGTCGAGGAGATCTACGCCCTCAAGGCGCTGATGACCTCCCTCGGGGTGACGAACCTCGATTGCCGGCAGGCCGGCGAGGCCATCGATCCGGCCTGGGGCCGGGCCGCCTACACCCTCGGTACGGGCATCGCGGGCATCGAGGAGGCGGATGCGATTCTCCTCATCGGCACGAATCCACGCCTGGAGGCCTCCCTCCTTAACGTCCGCATCCGCAAGCGCTGGCGCATGGGTCCGCTGGCGGTCGGCCTCATCGGCGAGGCGGTCGATCTCACCTATCCCCACACCTATCTCGGGGCTGGTCCCGAGACCCTGGCCGACCTCGCCTCCGGCCAGCACAGCTTCGGCGAGGCGCTGAAGGCCGCGAGCCGCCCCCTGATCATCGTCGGTACGGGCGCGCTCGCCCGGCCGGACGGCGCCGCGATCCTCGCGGCCGCGTCGAAACTTGCCAAGGACATCGGCGCCGTCACGCCCGAGTGGCACGGTTTCGGCGTGCTCCAGACCGCGGCCGCCCGCGTCGGTGCCCTCGATCTCGGCTTCGTGCCGGGGGAGGGCGGGCTCGACTTCGCCGGCATCGCGGCGGCGGGCGCCCTCGACGTGGTGTTCAACCTCGGCGCCGACGAGGTCGAGATCGGCCCCGGCGCCTTCGTGGTCTACCAGGGCACGCACGGGGATCGCGGCGCCACCCGCGCCGACGTCATCCTGCCGGGGGCGGCCTACACCGAGAAGAGCGCCGCCTACGTCAACCTCGAGGGCCGGGTGCAGACCACCAACCGCGCCGGCTTCCCGCCGGGTGACGCCCGCGAGGATTGGGCGATCCTGCGCGCCCTGTCCGATGTGCTTGGCAAGCGCCTGCCGTTCGATTCGCTGAGCGCCCTGCGCCGGGCGCTCTACGCCGAGCATCCGCACTTCGCCGCCCTCGACGCCATCGCCCCGAGCGATGCGGTGGCCACCGTAGAGACGCTGTCGGGACTCGGCGGCGAGCCGACCCGCGCGGCCTTTGCGTCGGCGGTGCCGGACTTCTACCTCAGCAACGCGATCGCCCGCGCCTCGCGCGTGCTCGCCGAATGTTCGAGCCTCGCCCGGGTGCGCGGCCTCGAAGCGGCCGAATAAGGATCTCCTGCGATGACCTTCTGGGAAATCCTCGGCACCGTCCTGCTGCTGGCGCTGAAAAGCTTCGTGCTTCTGGCGCTGCTGCTGGTCTTCATCGCCTATGCGCTGCTCGCCGATCGCAAGATCTGGGCGGCGGTGCAGCTCCGGCGCGGCCCCAACGTGGTCGGGCCCTGGGGTCTGTTCCAATCCTTCGCCGACCTCCTCAAGTTCGTCCTGAAGGAGCCGATCATTCCGGCCGGCGCCAACAAGGCGCTGTTCCTGCTGGCGCCCCTGGTCTTCGCCACCCTGGCGCTCGCCGCCTGGGCGGTGATCCCGCTCGCCGAGGGCTGGGCCATCGCCGACCTCAACGTCGGCATCACCTACATCTTCGCGATCTCGTCGCTCGGCGTGTACGGCGTCCTCATGGGCGGCTGGGCCTCGAATTCGAAATACGCCTTCCTGGGCGCGCTGCGCTCGGCCGCACAGATGATCTCCTACGAAGTCTCCCTCGGCTTCGTCATCATCTGCGTCCTGCTCTGCGCCGGCTCCCTCAACCTCTCGCGCATCGTCATGGCGCAGGACACCAGCCTCGGCATCCTCGGCTGGTACTGGCTCTGGCTGTTCCCGATGTTCGTGGTGTTCTTCATCTCGGCCCTGGCCGAGACGAACCGCCCGCCCTTCGACCTGCCGGAGGCCGAATCGGAGTTGGTCGCCGGCTACATGGTCGAGTATTCCTCGACGCCCTACCTGCTGTTCATGCTGGGCGAGTACGTGGCCATCATGACCATGTGCGCGCTGGGCACGGTGCTCTTCCTCGGTGGCTGGCTCTCGCCGATTCCGTTCGCGCCCTTCACCTGGGTGCCGGGCCTGATCTGGTTCGCCCTCAAGGCCAGCTTCCTCTTCTTCATGATCGCCATGGTGAAGGCCATGGTGCCGCGCTACCGCTACGACCAGCTCATGCGCCTCGGCTGGAAGGTGTTCCTGCCGCTCTCGCTCGTCTCGGTCGTCGTCGTCGCCTTCGTCCTCAAGCTCACCGGCCTTGCGCCGGGCGCCTGACAACCCCTCACGGAGATCCGAGCCATGAAGCTCGATCAGGTCGCTAAGGGTCTGCTGCTCAAGGAGTTCGCGTCCGGGTTCGTCCTGGCGATGAAGTACTTCTTCAAGCCGAAGGCCACGATCAACTACCCCTTCGAGATGGGCCATCGCGGCCCGCGCTTCCGGGGAGAGCACGCTTTGCGCCGCTATCCCAACGGCGAGGAGCGCTGCATCGCCTGCAAGCTGTGCGAGGCCATCTGCCCCGCCCAAGCCATCACCATCGAGGCTGGCCCGCGCCGCAACGACGGCACCCGCCGCACGACCCGCTACGACCTCGACATGGTCAAGTGCATCTATTGCGGCATGTGCCAGGAGGCCTGCCCGGTGGACGCGATCGTCGAGGGGCCGAACCTCGAGTTCTCCGTCGAGACCCGCGAGGAGCTCCTCTACGACAAGGAAAAGCTCCTCCTGAACGGCGACCGCTGGGAGCGCGAGATCGCGCGCAACCTCGCCGTGGACGCGCCCTACCGCTGAGCGGGTGCCGTCCGCGGGCCGCGGAATGAGACAGAGGACCGGTTCCGTGTCCACGGAGCCGGCCCGGGCCCTCCGAGGCGGTTGTGCGCCGCAGGAGCGGGTTCTATAGACGGGCGGCCGGTGGGCCGTGGCACAATTTCGGCAGAAGGGGCCGTCCTCGGGACGGCTGATCTCAAGAACCGCATGAGCGCAGCCGCTGCCTTCTTCTACCTGTTCGCAGGTGTGACCATCGCCTCGGGCTTCATGGTGATCGCCTCGCGCAATCCCGTGGCCTCGGTGCTCTTCCTCATCCTGGCCTTCGTGAACGCCGCCGGCCTCTTCGTGATGATGGGCGCCGAATTCCTGGCGATGATCCTCGTGGTCGTCTACGTGGGCGCGGTCGCGGTGCTGTTCCTGTTCGTCGTGATGATGCTCGACGTGGACTTTGCGCAACTGCGCCAAGGCTTCCAGCAGTACCTGCCTATCGGCGCGCTGATCGGGGCGGTGTTCCTGATCGAGCTGCTGCTCGTGGTCGGCTCCTGGACCATCGATCCCGGCCTCGTTCAGGCGCCGCTCGGGCCGGTCGCCAGCGCCGAGTCCGTCACCAACACCCAGGCGTTGGGCCGGGTGCTCTACACGGACTACGTCTTCTTCTTCCAGCTCGCCGGCCTGATCCTGCTCGTGGCGATGATCGGCGCCATCGTGCTGACCCTGCGCGACCGCCCCGGCGTCAAGCGCCAGAACATCGCCGTCCAGAACGCGCGCACGCAGACCATGGCGGTGGAGACCCGCAAGGTGCCGTCCCGCCAGGGCGTGGAAGTCTGATGGCCGGCGGACCTCGAACGGCAGAGACCGGGAGCCACATCTGATGATCGGCCTGAGCCACTATCTGACGGTCGCCGCGATCCTGTTCACGCTGGGCGTGCTCGGCATCTTCGTGAACCGCAAGAACGTCATCGTCATCCTGATGTCCGTCGAGCTGATCCTGCTCGCGGTGAACATCAACCTCGTCGCCTTCTCCACCCACCTCAACGATATCACCGGACAGGTCTTCGCCCTGTTCGTGCTGACGGTCGCGGCGGCGGAGGCGGCGATCGGCCTTGCCATCCTCGTCGTGTTCTTCCGAAACCGCGGCTCCATCGCGGTCGAGGACGTCAGCATGATGAAGGGCTGAGCGGGACCGAGACGGACCCCGATTCGACGCCCGGCGGCGCGGCCTTCGCGCCGCCGCGGCGGTGACACGAACCCCACCGGGCGCTGCCCCGGCTCCCGCGTCCTGCGCGGGGTCCGGGCGCGTCCCAGGAGGCCGGACAAGCCAGCGATGTATCACGCGATCGTCTTCCTCCCGCTCGTCGGTGCGCTCCTCGCCGGCCTGTTCGGCCGCCAGCTCGGTCCGAAGCTCAGCGAGGGCATCACCACCGGCCTGCTCGCCTTCTCGGCGCTGCTGTCCTGGGGCGCCTTCCTCGAGGTGCCCGGCACCGAGCACGCCACCCGCGTGCAGGTGGCGACCTGGTTCACCGCCGGCGACCTCGTGGTCGACTGGGCCTTCCGCATCGACACCCTGACGGTGATCATGCTGGTGGTCGTGACCTCGGTCTCGACCCTCGTGCACCTCTACTCCATCGGCTACATGGAGGAGGATCCGCACCGGCCGCGCTTCTTCGCCTACCTGTCGCTGTTCACCTTCGCCATGCTGATGCTGGTGACGGCCGACAACCTCGTGCAGATGTTCTTCGGCTGGGAGGGCGTCGGTCTCGCCTCCTACCTGCTGATCGGGTTCTGGTACGAGAAGCCCTCCGCGAATGCGGCGGCCATGAAGGCCTTCATCGTCAATCGCGTCGGCGATTTCGGCTTCTCCCTCGGCATCTTTCTGGTCTTCGTGCTGACCGGCTCGATCGCGTTCGACGGCATCTTCGCCCGCGCGCCCGAGATCAAGGACGCGACCTTCCACTTCCTCGGCTACGACTGGAACGCCTGGACGCTGGCCTGCCTGCTCCTGTTCATGGGCGCCATGGGCAAGTCGGCCCAATTCCTGCTGCACACCTGGCTGCCCGACGCGATGGAGGGGCCGACCCCCGTCTCGGCGCTCATCCACGCCGCCACCATGGTGACGGCCGGCGTATTCATGGTGGCGCGCCTGTCGCCGCTGTTCGAGCTCGCGCCCAACGCGCTGATCGTGGTCACGGTCATCGGCGGCATCACGGCGTTCTTCGCAGCCACGATCGGCCTCGTGCAGAACGACATCAAGCGCGTGATCGCCTACTCGACCTGCTCGCAGCTCGGCTACATGTTCGTGGCCCTCGGCGTCGGCGCCTACTCGGCCGCCGTATTCCACCTCTTCACCCACGCCTTCTTCAAGGCGCTGCTGTTCCTCGGGGCCGGCTCGGTCATCCACGCGATGCACCACGAGCAGGACATGCGGAACATGGGAAATCTGCGCCGCTACATCCCCTTCACCTCGGCGATGATGACCATCGGCACCCTGGCGCTGATCGGCTTCCCCTTCACGGCCGGATACTATTCCAAGGACGCGATCATCGAGGCGGCCTATGCCTCGACGCGGCCCGGGCACACGCTGGCCTTCCTGTGCACCGTGGTCGCCGCGCTGATGACCTCGTTCTATTCCTGGCGCCTGTTCTTCATGACCTTCGAGGGACCCGCCCGCTGGGCCGGTCACGGGGCACATCATCACGACGACCATCACGCGGTGGCGCAGGCCGCTACCCCACATGGCGGCGCATCGGCACAGGCCGATGGGGCGCCGGGCCATCACGAGGGCGTCGCCCACGACGATCACGGCCACGACGTCGAGCCGGCCTCGCACAGCGCCATCGAGCATCACGACCATGCGCACACCCCGCATGAGAGCCCGCTCGTCATGACGATCCCGCTCGGCATCCTGGCCTTCGGCGCGCTCTTCGCCGGCCTGATCTTCAAGAACCGCTTCATCGGCGAAGGCATGGACAAGTTCTGGGGGCATTCCCTCGGCCACGGTCCCGACAACCACATCATGCACGACATCCACTCGGTGCCGGCGCTGGTGGCCTACTCGCCCTTCATCATGATGCTGATCGGCTTCGTGCTGGCCTACTGGATGTACATCCGCCGGCCCGAGCTCCCGGGCCAGCTCGCCGCGCAACAGCCGAGCCTGTACCGGTTCCTGCTCAACAAGTGGTACTTCGACGAGCTCTACGACCGGATCTTCGTCCGACCGGCCAAGGATTTCGGCAAGTTCCTCTGGAAGGAGGCCGATGGCCGCGTCATCGACGGCATGGGTCCGGACGGCATCGCCACGCGGGTCCTCGACGTCACCCGCGGCGTGGTCCGCCTCCAGACCGGCTACGTCTACCACTACGCCTTCGTCATGCTCGTCGGCGTCGCCGCCCTCATTAGCTGGTACATGCTGACCGGCCTGCCCAAGGTCGCCCATTGATGGCCGCTGTCACGAACCGGAGCCCCCGCTGATGTTCGGCCTCGGAATCCTCTCCGGCCTCCTCATCGTTCCGCTGTGCGGCGCGGCCTTCATCCTCACCCTGGGCGAGGAGACCGAGGCCTCGAAGCGCAACGCCCGCTGGGCCGCGCTAATCACCACGCTCGCCACCTTCCTGCTCTCGCTGGTGGCCTGGGGGCGCTACGACACGACCACCGCGAGCTTCCAGCTCGTCGAGACCCATGCCTGGTTGAACGAGGCCACCCGGTTCAAGCTCGGCGTCGACGGCTTCTCGATGCCGCTGATCCTCCTGACCACCTTCCTGATGCCGTTCTGCATCGGCGCCTCGTGGCTCTCGGTGAACACCCGGGTGAAGGAGTACTTCGTCGCCTTCCTCGTCCTCGAGACGACGATGATCGGCGTGTTCTGCGCCCTCGACCTGGTGCTGTTCTACCTGTTCTTCGAGGCCGGCCTGATCCCGATGTTCCTCATCATCGGCATCTGGGGCGGCAAGCGGCGCATCTA
>NZ_JAIEOF010000014.1 GCF_019750675.1 Methylobacterium sp. | reverse complement strand
CCATCGGGCATCGTGCGCATGTAGCTGAGGGCCGAGGCCGACCGGCGCGCCTGGATCTTGGCCTTCGCCTCCCGGGACAGGATCTCCCGCTCTTGGAGCGCGTGGAGGCCACGCACGGCCATGTCAGCGCATTCCTTGCCGTAGAGGCGGACCCACTCGGCGGCCCGGGTCTCTAACGCGCGATCCCGGGCTTGATAGAATTCAACACCAGCGATGCGGTCCGCCTCGATTGCCTCCATCGCTTCCACGATGAGGGAGCGAGCGCAGGCCCGGATGCTTGGGTCCACGTTGAGCGCATATGCCTTGGCCATCGGTGCGTACCCCGTCTCGTCGCCAGTGATGCTTGATGATGAGCAATCATAATCAATCACAGACTTAAATCAACACGACTGTAATATTGGAAATGTGTATCCAATGTAATTCAATGGCTGAACTTAGTCGTTGACTATCATTCCGCGCGTCGTCGTTCGAAATCCCGAAAACGCGATTTTTGAGTCTTTTCCCCACTCGCGCAGGAACGCTTGGTCAATCTGGCGCGCGCGACTGACTCGAAAAAAAAAGGGGGCCGCGTTCGGCAGCCCGAAACCATAATTTGAAATCAAATTTAATCAGATTAGACTCGTGCCAATAAAAATCCTATGACGGTTGAAATAGCCGAGAGGATGAAATGTACACGCTCGCTGCCGCCGCCGCGGTCATCGATCCCATGAACTCCGTTGCCCGCGTCGCGACGTTCCGGACTTGGCTGGCTCGCGGGATTATCCGGTACTCCGAGACCGATCAGGCACCGGCCCGGGCTGGCGTTGCCGGGCTTCTCAGCCGGCACCGGGTGATCCAACTCGCGATCGCCGCCCAACTCGTGGATCTCGGCTTGCCCCCGAAGGAAGCCGCCGACGTTGCGGTTGCCTTCTCCGATACGGCCGCCCCTCCGCGCTTCCCCGGGATCCTGTTTCCGACCGGCGAAACCACGCTGTGCGTGTGGCGTGAGGCCAGCGGGGAGATCCGGCGCCGAGTCCTGAACCACGCGGCCACGGATGGCCTGGATCGCATCCGCCAGCTGCTGGGCGGCGCGAAGCCTCTCACGGAGGCGCTGATCGTCATTGATTGCCGCGCGGTGCTGCACGGCCTGGAGGCCCTGATCGGGTCAAATTCCGAAGGAGACGTCCTGTGAAAATCCACGAACTTCGTGAGCAGAAGGCCAATCGCGTCGCTGAAATGCGCGGGCTGGTCGACAAGGCCGAAACCGAAAAGCGGGATCTCACCGACGGCGAGCGCGGCCGCTTCGACGCGCTGAAGGGTGAGGTTTCCGGCCTTGAGGTCCGCATCGGCCAGCGGGAGACCCTGGAAAACCTCGAGCGCCATGCCGAGGCAACGCCGGTTGGCGGCACTGGCGGCGTGGAGGCGCTGGAGGCGCGTTACAGCATCGGCAAAGCGATCGATGAATTCAGCCGCACCGGCCGCCTGACGGGCGCGGAAGGCGAGTTCGCCGCCGAGCGCCGCAGCGGCCGGAAGGACAGCTTCTCCGCTCCCGTGAGCCTGTTCCTGGGCGGTGAGCGCCGGTACGTGGGCACGCAGCAGCCGGCGGCCGGCCCTGGCGGTGCGCTGGTGGCGACCAATCTGGGCCCTCTGATCGATCGCCCCCGGCCGAATCTTGCGGTGGCGAAGCTCGGGGCGACCACGCTGACGGGTCTGACCGGAAACCTCGATCTGCCACGTCAGAAATCGAGCGGTACCGCGAAATGGGTGCCTGAGCATGGCCCCGCGACCGGCTCGGACCCGCAGTTCGAAAAGGTTTCGATGGGGCCGAAAACCGTCACCGGCAAATACGAAGTCACGCGCCGAATGATGATCCAGGCCCCGCAGATCGAGCAGGTGCTCCGGTACGATCTCGGGTTCATCCTCGCGCAGGCCCTCGATCTGGCCGCAGTGATGGGCACGGGCGCCAACGACGCGCCGCGCGGCATCAAGGGCACGCCCGGGGTACATCGGGTGCCGGGCGCCTTCGCTGACCCGCAGAAGCCCACCATCGCCGAGCTTGATGATCTCGTCGCCACCATGACGAGTCTCGTGGAGGATGCTGACATCGGCGGAAGCACGGGCTTCCTGGCGCACCCCGCCGTGAAATCGACCCTGAACCGCTACCGCGGCGCGGATGGGGCGCTGATCGGCGTGGCCGGAATCTTCAAGGGCGAACCCACCGCGTGGTCGACACAGGTTCCGGCCAATGGCGGAACGTCGACCAACCTTGCGCAGATATTCTATGGTAATTGGCCGGATTTGCTGGTCGGTTACTGGTCCAGCGTAGACATAATGTTGAATCCGTACGCTGCCGAGATGGCGGACCGGGGCGGCGCCTACTTGCACGCGTTCCTGGATGCGGACGTGGCGGTCCGGCATCCCGAGTCGTTCGTTTTCACCGACGACTTTCCGACCAAAGCCCTGGCGTCCTCGGTGATCCAGTGATGGAGAAGCGCGCGGCGACCATCGAAGTCCGAGCCATCTCGGCCGGGCGTAAGCTCGAAGGCTACGCCGCGCTGTTCGGGGCGGAGACCCGTATCAGCGACCCGGTGCGCGGCGCGTTCCGGGAAACCATCCGCGCCGGGGCGTTCGATGCATCGCTCCGGGCGGATGTGCTGGCGATCCGGGATCACGACCCGACCCGGCTTCTCGGCCGGACCCGAAGCGGCACGTTGCGGCTCGGGTCTGACAGCAAGGGACTCTCCTTCGAGATCGACCTCCCCGACACGAGCGAAGGCCGCGACACCCTCGCCCTGGCGGAACGCGGCGACCTGGGCGGGATGAGCTTTGGGTTCGATGTCCCGGCGGGCGGAGACACCTGGACCGGCGATCGGCGCGAGCTCCGGTCCGTGGTGCTTCACGAAATCAGTGTCGTGAGCCACTGGCCCGCCTATCCCGGCACGGTGATAGACGTGCGCGCCGGTCTCATCGATGCCTGCCTTGGCCCGCTCCTGGCCCGGCGTTGGCTCGAAACAGCGGGGGCCTGAGATGGGTTTCCTCTCCCGCCTCATGGGCCGTGAGCGCCGCGCTGCGCCGCCCCAAGCTGTCGCCGCCTCCGACCCGTACCTGATGCAGTTCCTCGGGTTCGGGCGCGGCACCACGGGTTTCGCGAGCCCGGAGCAGGCGCTTTCCAGCCTCGGGGTAGCCTCGCGATGCACGACCCTCATCGCGGAAAGCCTCGCGGCCCTGCCCCTCGTCGTCTATCGGCGAATGGACGACGGCGGCCGCGAGGAAGCCCGGGACCATCCCCTGTCCTCCGTCCTCAACGTCGCCGCCAACGACCGCATGCCGGCGTTCAATCTACGCGAGCTCCTCGTGCGGGACGTGCTCTTGGGCGGCAACGGATACGCCAAAGCGGCCTTCGACGGCCGGGGGCGGATCACCGCGCTCGATTACCTCCCGGCCCGCATGGTGGGCGTCGAGCAGCTTCGTACCGGCCGGCTGCGGTACCGCTTATCAGACCCGGTGCGTGGGACGGTGATCCTGACCGAGGACGAGACGGCACACCTGCGCTACGCGTCGCGGGATGGGATCTTCGGGGTGTCCCCCCTCGCTTGGGCGAACGGCGCCGTAGGGCTCGCCTTGGCACAATCCGCGCTCGCCACGACCCAGGCAGAACGCGGCTTTGTGCCGGAAGTCGCCTTCGAGACGGATGCTGCTTTCAACGACGACGACGTGGGCAACGCGGCGTTCGTGCGGATCAAACGCCAGCTCACGGATCGCTTGACCAGCATGCGGGAGAACGTGGCGCCGCTCCTCCTCGAAGCGGGACTCAAGGCTAAGCCGCTGGCGCAGTCGGGCCGTGAAGCCCAATTCCACGAGGCGCGCATGGCCGGCCTGGAGGACATCGCCCGGATTTACGGTGTGCCGCTCAGCGTCGTCGGCCTCGGGAATCACGCCTCCTACGGCTCCCTCAAGGAGGAGAGTCAGGCCTTGGTGCGGGACTGCCTGAGGCCGATGGCGGCGCGGATCGAGGCGCAGTTGAACCTGTCCCTCCTGAGTTCCGAGGGCCGGCGCCAATACCGGATCGAGCACGATCTCTCGGACCTCCTGCGGGGCGACCTTCAAAGCCGCCTGGAGGCCTACCGGACGGGCATCGATGCCTCGGTGCTCGCCCCGGAGGAGTGCCGCATTTGGGAGGGCCTCTCCTCACAGCCCGCGCCCGGTCACACCATCCGCGTGCCCCTGAATGCCAAACATGGGGCCGAGGCTCCGCAGGCACCGCCTGGAGCATAGCGAAATTCGAGGTTGCCCGGGTTCGCGCCACGGGTAGCGGCCAGCGGGCGGTGCCTAGAACACCCGCAGTCAGCAGCCAGCCATGCATCTGGTGGGCTGGAACTCCCGGCTTTGCGAGAGCCGCGGCGCCCACTCGACGGTGGCGGGAAACATCGAGAGCCGGCGGCCCAGTAGTTCGGGGGGCGCGGCCGGCATCATTCCAGGAGGCGTCATGCGAATCGCGGTGAAACACCAGCTTCAGCTTTACGACCCGGCGGACGCTTCGTTGCGCGAGCAGGAGGCCTACGTGCTTCCCGTGCGCGAGGCGCAGGCTGTCATGGGCGAGACCGTGGCAGCGTACCTCGCACGCGTGGAATGGCACTTCGATCTCCCGACCGTCTGCCGGGTGAACGGGCAGTTCTACGGACGGGCGGAGTGGGACGGCCTCGCCCTGGCCATGAACGACAACGTGGAGTTCGTGTCCCGCCCGCTCGGCGGGGGGGGCGGTGGATCGACTGCAAAAACGATCGCCTCCGTGGTCGCCCTGGTCGCGCTGACGGCGGTTGCCGGACCGGCTGGAACTGCCGCCGCCGCCGCACTTCAGGTCCCTGCCTTCGCATCGGCGGTGGTTGCGTCTGCGATCAGCGCGGCGATCGTCGGCGCCGGCGCGATGGCGATCTCCTACTTCCTCAAGCCCAAGAGTGGCGGCAAGACCAACGCGTCGGACGCCCTCTACACTTTCGGGTTTCAGGGCAACGCCGCACGGCCCATGCAGCCGATCCCCGTGCTGCACGGTCGCATCAAATTCGCGCCCGATTACGCCGCTCCGACTTACTCGGACGCCCTCGGCGACACCCTCACAGATTTCGGAGATTCCCGTGACTGCCCTTCACGTCTACGTCCGGCCGAACGCGGTTCACGTGCTCACAGATGGGCTACAGCGTGGTCCGGAAGGAGAGCTTTTGGGGCACGCGCAGAAGGTGCGGATCTTGGGGCATCTGCCAGCCATCGTGTCAGGGCGTGGGCCAAGCGAGTTGCCGGAGTTCTTCGCCGATCGCGCGACGTGGCGGTTCGCTACCTTCGACCAAGCCGTGGACGGCATGCTGGAGACGTGGCGCATCGCCCTGGCGCAGTACGAGGCTGCGCACCCTGACGCCCGGTCTCGGCCCAACATGGTGATACTGGCCGGATGGTCGGAGGCTCGCGGCCGCCCGGAATGTTGGGTGGTCGACTCCAACAGAGAGGACGCTGGCGCCCTACAGGTGATGAACTCCTGCGCGCCCTCGTCCCCGGATCTAATGCGAAAATTACCGGAAATGGGACTGACCAGCGGCATGGCGTCGTTCGATCCGGTGAAGGATGGCCTACGGATCATGCGGGCGCAGCGGGATCTGCGCTTCCCCCATCCGATCACCGGAGCGCCGGGGCAGATCGTCGGCGGCTTCTGCCAAATCTCAACCGTGGGGGCCGGCGGCGTCGGCACACGCGTAATGGAACGCTGGCCCGACGACTTCGCCTCATGAGAGGCCTCTACTCCGCCACCGTGATGCGGATGCCTCCGGGAGATCGAAGGCCGCTCCTGCGCTATCTGGTGAAGCAGCATCGCGACGCGCTCGCGACCCTCGATATCGACCATCCTGGTGCGCGCCGTCACATCGCAGCGATTGCACGGATCGAGCGTGTCGCCCGCCTCGTGGGTGCCGGAAGCCTTTAACCCCGTAGGACTCCCCACCCATTCGAAGTAATTTCGAGCCGCCGTCGAGCGTCTTTTACGGGGCCTCGCGGCAGCTTTTCTCGTTCCATGGTTTGCCCCTCGCGCGAGCACTTCACGAACACTTCGAATCCGGTTCCATAATCGCCCTTACGCGATTGGCAGACTGAAATCTTCCACCGCGAAAGAACTCGCTCGGAGGCGTCCAAAATGTACCGAACGCCGCTAGAATTCGCCGAACCGTACGCAGAATTCGCCCAATTCGAGTCATTGACGGTTCACGCGAAAAGCGTACATCACGGCTTATGAGCAGGTACGCATTCAGCGCCGCCAAGCGGAGAACACGTCTCGGCAACCTCATTGCCGGGGTTGGCACCCTTGCGTCCATCTGGCCAACCGTGACGGTTGCCACGCGCTATCCGAACCGCACCGACTTCGAAGCACTCCGCAGCGATGGCGAGCAGATTGGAGCGGATATGCGCCGCGTGATCGATCGCGAGCGTGCGCGTGTCCAGACGTCCCAGGGGTAATTTACCCGCTCGGCAGAAGCCAGAGAATGAGCCTGGGCGGCCGACGCTTATCGAAGAGCGGCAGTTCTGGCAGGGGCCTTTGCCTCCACCCGCAACCCTGGAGCAATTCCGCGAGATCCTACCGGATCTGCCCCGGCAAATTGTTGAGCAATGGCGGGAGGAATCCCAGCATCGCCGGAAACTCGAAGAAAGATCCCTTGAAGGCAACCTGCGCACTGTTCGCTTGGGACAGATTGGTGCGATTGGTTTCGGCCTAACATCCCTTGGGGTTTCGGGTTTGGGGTTTTGGCTCGGGTATCCCGTTGAGGCGTCTGCCATCACGTGCACGACCGTCGTTGGGGTAGTGGGAGCTTTCCTCTACCAGCGGAAGAAAGCCGAGTAGGAAGCGCCTCGACCGCTCCTCCTCTTCCTTCCGGTAAACCACTTGTATTCGTGCCCGTTCGGCGCTGAACCCCACCCCCTGAGCCGCGGAGCTCGAGCCAGGACGTCCACGCCTTGCTGATGATGCGCACGATGTTGGTGTCGTTCCGGTAGCGCGACAGGCGGCGCTCCTGCACCGTCAAGAAACCAAGGACTCGCGCCTGCCGGATCGCCCGCTTCACCGTCGACTCGCTCACGCCAGCAAGTGCCGCCACGGCGCCGATCGCCATCATGCAGGCCTTACGCTTGGTGACCTCGAACGCGATCACGGCGAGCACTGCTTGCTCCCCGCTGGTGAACTTCGCGGCGATGGCAGGGGGCATCCGACCGGCGGCTGCCCATCGGCGGGACCGCTCCCGTGCCTCGGCTCGCTTGGGGCAGGGCGGGCGCCTCACGGAAGGCGGACGGAGAGAGGGCGGTTCCTGAGGGGTCTCCTCCCATCTGAGGACACCCCCCATCGCTACGCGCGCGGCGTGCGACGTTCCCCGCCGGGCCTCGATCACCACCGATAGGCTTTCGGCTTCATCGTCGGTCACCTGCCCGGCAGCGTGGGCGGCCCACAGCGCACGCGAGACGTCATCGAGCGCGTCGCGGGCGCACGTCCCGATGGCCGCAGCCATTTCCTCTACAAGCATCGTCCTCGGTCCCATGCGGGCCGCAGGTAGGCTCAGGACACGACTTCTCGACGCGAGAATTGGCGTTCTCGCTTGACACCCGAGGGCGCCGTATGGCTTGTGAGGGATTGTTCAGTGGCCTCACAGGCCCATCGATTTCGCGGCCCTCCAGATTGGCGTCTGGGGGGCCGTAGTCGTTTCAGGGGCTGTCTATCTCGCGGCGGTGATCTCTCCTGACCGGCGGCGACTCGCGAACGAACCGTCGCCGGAATTAAGCATGTCGCGTGCTGAGCCCGGCCAAGTCAACGCTGGGCCGCCAAATTTCTTCGCATGCGCCATTCAAGACACCATCTTGCGTCTATCATGCGATGAGAAATCTAGTCGCGATCTAGCGCAGCGACGGCAATTTCGACAGCCTCGGCGATGGTGATCCGTCGCTTGTACGCGATGCGCCTAAGGGCCTCGTGCGTTTCCGGCTTGATCCTCGTGGCGAAGGGCTCGCGGCCTGTCCTGCGCAGCGTACGGCCGTCAATCTTGCCCGGATCGAATGCGGGCTCCGGCGGAGGCGCAGCATTATCCTCGGCTGGAGCAACGGTAGGCGACTCGGTTGCCGCCTCGCTGTCCTGTGCAGCCATCATCCGCGCGACGGTCTCTGCGTCCATGCCGGCGCGGTTACGGGGCTTCGAGGCCATCACAGCGACTCCAGGCGGGCACGCACAGCGGCGGCAAGGGCGACGAATTCCAGACCGGACGGCGAATCAGCCGGTACCGCCTCGCCCACGGACAGGGCATCAGCAACGACGGCTCGGAGAGAAATCGCCGGGCTAACCGGCTCCGTCAAACCTGCGAGGGTTCCGACCACATCGCGGCCAGATCCGGTCCGGCGATCCACTCGAGAGGGCACCACCAGAATGTCGGGCCGCCCACGGCCGCCAGCCTTCCGGTGCCGCCGCACGATCCCGACCGTCTCGGCCGCGCCGCGGATATCCAGCATGCTCGCGCCCGTTGGGATCAGCGCCACGTCCACGATCGCGACCACGGCGCCGAACGCGGCTCCGAGCGCGCCCGGCGCGTCGATGACGACGAAGTCTGCATCCTGCGACCGCACAGCCTTCGTCCAGGCGGCAACGGCCTTAGCCTCGACCTCCTCGAGGAGGAGGGAAATTACCGGAAAATCCAGGGCGCCGAGCTCGCCCACGGCCAGCGCGTGCCCGGCCGGATCCGCGTCGAGCACCACCACCCTGGCCCCGTCGCGCGCAAGCACCGCCGCGAGGTTGAGAGCGATCGATGTCTTACCGACGCCGCCCTTGGTCGACGCCAGCCCGATCAATTTTGCCATTCCTCAATCTGCCCGCCTGATAACCGCCAGAAACCTGCATGGCGGTTTCTTTCATGCCTATTTCATTTCGGCAAATTGCGGTTAACGATGGGCGGCCAGGGAAACGGCTGGAACCCGCTCCCCTGGCCTAACCATCAACGTCGGAAGGGACGCCAATGGCTACTCAGGAACATACCCCCCTGCATCTTTTTGAAATGCTCTGCTGGGATCGAAATTCCCCGGACGAGGAATGGAGGCAGGGTTTCGATTATGGGAGTGTCGTCGCACGCCACGAGATCCCCGATCGATCCGAATTGCTCAGGCTCGTAGCTGCTGCGGACCGCGGGCGTCTGGATTTCCTGGAGGAGATCAGCAGGACAGATTTCATCGGATCTAGCCCGGCTGCAAACGCACCGCTCACCTTCATCGAAGATCTTTTATTTGGTGCAAATGCAGGTGGATTTCATGGAGATTTTGGCCGCGCTTTCTGTGCTGCATTTAGATTAGCAGCCCACTTACGCCGTCTGCACTAGGCCAGGGCGTTACGTAAAATTTAATTCGGCATGGCGAAGATCATACGGAATTTTCGTTGAGGCTCGCCATGTCGATCCAGGTGTTCTTTCGGGGCGTGCTGATCGGGACTGCGCTTCGGTCCGGCGGCACGATCTATGTGCGATCAGCCGAGGGCGCCCCGATCGGAGCCGTCGCCGATTTCGATGCAGCGGCGGCGCTGCTCATGCGGAGGATAGCTTGATGAGGCGCGAACGCAGCTTCAAGGCAGGTCTGAACGGCTTGGCGCGGCGCAAGCTTACGGTTTCGGGCTATCTCTTTGGGTCTCAGCCAATCGTGGAGCTTCGTATCCTCGATCCTGAGCACAAGTCAGACCGCCACATAGATCTGAGCCTACCCCAGGCTCGCCAAACGCTTCGCCTGCTACTCGATGCCATCAAGGCCGCCAGCGACGTAGCCCGCCACGACGGGACTTCCTTATCATCCGCCGATCGTGAGTCCGGCGGGGAGACCCAAGCGGATGTCAGACGGCAAGCGGAAGCCTAAGAGCCAAGACGCTGGCGAGGTCACCAGC
>NZ_JAIEOF010000176.1 GCF_019750675.1 Methylobacterium sp. | reverse complement strand
ATCACGGCGAAGCGGCGTGCCTGCGCCTTGGTGAGGGCGGCGTCGGTGGCGACCACCGCCAGGGTGGTGCTGGCCCCCGCCCCCGATAGGTCCTTGCGCGGCCAGTCGAAGGCGTCGGCCGGCATCGCCGCGGGGGCGCCGAGTCCGCCGTACTCGCAACCGATCTCGTAAGGCGCGGCCCAGAAATGCGGCCCCGCCCCCACCGTTACCCGGCCGAAGGCGTTCACCGCCACCAGGGCGCCGACCCGGAGGCCCAAGCCCGCGACATCCACCAAGCCCGCGACCTCGGCGGAGGCGGAGCCGATCCCGCCCTTCAGGTTCGCGGTGGCCGCCCCCGTCCCGGCCCCGACGGAGCCGAGGGCGAAATCCCGCGCGGCGGCGCAGGCCGCCGCGTGACCGAGGTCACGGTAGGGCGAGAACCGGCCCCAGGCCTTGTCCCCGCCGTTGAGGAGGTCGAACAGGATCGCGGCCGGCACGATCGGGACCCGGGCGGGGCCGACGGCAAAGCCGCGCCCGGTCTCGGCGAGGTGGGCGACGACGCCAGACGCCGCGTCGAGGCCGAAGGCCGAGCCGCCGGAGAGGACCAGGGCGTCGATGCGCTCCACGGTGCGCTCGGGATCGAGGAGATCGGTCTCGCGGGTGCCGGGGCCGCCGCCGCGCACGTCGATGCCGGCCACCACGGGCGCGTCGAACAGGAGGGCGGTGACGCCGCTGGCGAGGCGCAGGTCGGTGGCGTGGCCGACCCGGATACCGGCGATGTCGGTGATGCGGTTGGTCAGCATGGATCACCCTCTCCCGGGACGTCAGGATCGCACGCTGCGCCCGCCCGGGCGAGGGGCCTTCAGGCGGCCCGCGCCTGCCGGGCGGCGCGGGTGGCGTCGACGGCGTAGATCGCCAGCGCCAGCCAGATCAGTCCGAACAGCACCGCGCGGTGGGGCTCCAGCCGCTCGCCGTAGACGAGGGTGCTGAGCACGAGGAGGCAGGAGGGCGCGAGGTACTGCATCAGCCCGAGCGTCGCGAGGGTGAGCCGTTCGGCGGCCGCCGCGAACCAGATCAGGGGCAGGGCCGTGGTGGCCCCGGTGAGCAGGATGAGGCCGGCGCGCACGGGGTCGCCCTGGATCACTGGCGGCGCGAAGGCCGCGAGGTAGATCAGCGCCACCGGCAGGAGCACCAGCGTCTCGGCGGCGAAACCCACCATGGCATCGACCCCCACGACCTTGCGGGCGAGCCCGTAGAGCGAGAAGCTCCCCGCCAGCGCCAGCGAGACCCAGGGCAGGCTTCCGGCCGCGACGACGGCCAGCAGCACGGCGCCGGCGGCGAGCGCCACCGCCGCGGCCTGGACCGGGCGCAGGCGCTCGCCGAGCACCACGGCGCCCAAGCCCACGCTCATCAGCGGGTTAATGAAGTAGCCGAGACTCGCGTCGAGCATGTGCCCGGACTGCACCGCCCGGAGGTAGAGGAGCCAGTTCACGCCGATCAGCCCGGCCGAGAGGACGAGGAGCCCGTGCCGGCGCACCAGGGGGAAGGGGTTCCGGATCCGGCGGCGCAGGGCCACGAGCAGGCCGGCGACGAGCAGGCTCGACCAGACGATGCGGTGGGCCAGGATGCTGGGCGCCGGCACGGCGTCGAGCAGGCGGAAATGCACCGGGACCACGAGACCCCAGCTCAGGTAGGCGCCGAGCGCGTAGATCAGACCCAAGGGCCCGCCTCCTCTTGCCGCCTCCTGCCGCTTCGCCGCGGCACCGGGGTCCGGATGCGGCTTATAGCAAGTCTTCGGCGGGGATCACCCGGGCGGGTTCACCTGAGCGGTCGTCGTCGGAGCGATGATCTGGCGCGGCGGCGGGCGCGTTCTCAGCGCGCGCGGGTGAGGGTGACGGCGGGGTCGCCGCGCATCAGGGCGTTGAGGCGCTCGGTGTCGAAGCCCTCGGCGGTCCGCTTCACGGGCGGCTTGGGCGCGGCGGGCTTCGGCGTCACCTTGGCGGCCGCCTCGCGCGCCGTGGCGGGCTTGGGCGGCGTCGTCCGCACCACGGGCGTCCGGGCCGTCGTGCCGCCGTCGCGCCCGAGGATGTCGCTGATCGAGGGGCCGGTCTCCGCCGGCAGCGATCCCGTCACGGTGGGCTCCGGCGGCCGGACCCGGGTGAGGGTGGCCACCGGCGCGGCGGATCGGGCGGCTTTGGGGGCCGGATGGTCGAGCCGGTCGACGCAGGCGAAGGCGATGGCCAGGGCGCTGCCGCCGAAGACGCTGCCGACAACGATGTTCCGCAGGATACGCAAGGGACGGGCTTCCCGGATACGCGAGTACCGGACGGGATTTAGCGCATCTGCGTTAATGAACCGGAGCCGTCCGCCGCGCGCCGTTTCCTGCGCCGGCACAACTCCGCTCAGAGGATGCGGCCGAGGAATTCCCGGGTGCGGGGATGCTCGGGCCGTTCGAAGAAGGCCTCGGGCGGGGCGACCTCGACGATCTGGCCCGCGTCCATGAACACCACCCGGTCGGCGACGCGGCGGGCGAAGCCCATCTCGTGGGTGACGCACAGCATGGTCATGCCGCGGGCCGCCAGATCCGCCATGGTGTCGAGCACCTCCTGCACCATCTCGGGGTCGAGGGCCGAGGTCGGCTCGTCGAACAGCATCACTGCCGGGTCGAGGCAGAGGGCGCGGGCGATGGCGACCCGCTGCTGCTGGCCGCCGGAGAGCTGGCCGGGATAGCGGTCCGCCAGATCCGCGATGGCGAGGCGCGCGAGTTCGTCCCGCGCCCGGGCCTCGGCGGCCCGGCGGCCGATCCCGTGCCCGTGGATCGGCGCCAGGGTGCAGTTCGCCAGCACGGTGAGGTGGGAAAACAGGTTGAAGCTCTGGAACACCATGCCGACGGTACGCCGCACCGCCGGGATGCGGCCGGGGGTGAGGTCTTGGCCGTCGACCCGGACGGTGCCGCCTTGATAGGGCTCGAGGCCGTTGACGCAGCGGATCAGGGTCGACTTGCCCGAGCCCGAGGGGCCGCAGATCACGACCTTCTCGGACTTGGCGACCGTGAGCGAGACGTCGCGCAGGACGTGGGCGCTGCCGAACCACTTGTTCACGCCCAGGAATTCGACGGCGGGCGTCTCGGGAACAGGGGTCTCGGGGCCGGCGCTCATGCCCGGCCCCGCTCGCCGGCGGCGAGGCGGCGCTCGATGAAGGCGGCGTAGCGCGCCATCGCGAAGCAGAAAGTGAGGTAGAACAGGGCCGCGAAGGCGTAGGCCGTGGCGGGGATCGTCGGCGCCGACCAGCGCGGATCGGCGCGGGCGGCCTCCAGCACCCGGATGAAGTCGGCGATCCCCACGATGGAGACGAGCGTCGTGTCCTTGAACAGGCCGATCAGCGTGTTGACGATGCCCGGCACCACCACCTTGAGGGCCTGGGGCAGGATGACGAGGCGCATGGCCTGCCATCGGGTCAGCCCCAGCGCCAGGGCCGCGCGGCCCTGCCCCTCGGGGATCGCCTGCAGGCCGCCGCGCACCACCTCGGCCATGTAGGCGGAGGCGAACAGCGCGATGCCGACCAGCGGCCGAACCAGCCGGTCCACGGTGAGGTCACCGGGCAGGAACAGCGGCAGCATCACGTTGGCCATGAACAGCACGGTGATCAGCGGCACCCCGCGCCAGAACTCGATGAAGCCGATGCAGGCATAGCGCAGGACCGGCAAGTCCGAGCGCCGCCCCAGCGCCAGCAGGATGCCGAGCGGCAGCGAGGCGACGATGCCCACCAGCGACACCACCAGGGTCACCAGGATGCCGCCCCACAGGCTGGTGGCGATGGGGGCGAGGCCGAGGACCGGGGTCCCCGAGAGCAGCCCGTAGGACAGAAGCGGGCCGACGAGGAAGACGAAGACCGCCCCGAGGCCGCGCCGCGGCGCGTCGAGCCACAGCATCCAGGCCGTGCCCAGCGCCACGAGGCCGAAGAACAGGTTCGGGCGCCAGCGCTCGGCCGCCGGGTAGGAGCCGTAGACGAGGTAGTTGATCTTGGCCCCGATGAAGGCCCAGCAGGCCCCCACCGGGTGCCCGGCCACCTCCGGGCGACAGACCTCCCCCGAATCCCCGCGCCAGACCGCGTCGGTGACGAGGAAGCGGAACACCGGGGGCAGCAGCAGCGCCAGCCCGGCCAGGATCACCAGTGTCGTCACGGTGTTGCCGGCCCCCGAGAACAGGTTGTCCCGGAGCCAGCCGACGGGTCCGGCGGCGCGGCGCGGGGGCGGGGCCGGCGGCAGGAGGGTTTCGCGGACGATGGTCATCGCGTCATCGGCGCCGCGCGGCGGTTGGAGGCGTTCATGAGGGCGGCGAGGCCGAGGCTCAGGGTGAGGTAGACCGCCATGGTGATCGCCACGACTTCCACGGCCTGGTTGGTCTGGTTGAGCACCGTGCCCATGAAGACGTGGACGAGGTCCGGATAGCCGATCAGCACCGCCAGGGACGAGTTTTTCGTGATGTTGAGGTACTGGCTCGTCAGCGGCGGCACGATCACCCGCATGGCCTGGGGAATGGTGACGAGCCGCAGCGTCTTGGCCCGGCTCAGGCCCAGGGCGGCGGCGGCCTCCCCCTGCCCCCGAGCCACGCTGGCGAGACCGGCGCGCACGATCTCGGCGATGAAGGCCGCCGTGTAGGTGGAGAGCCCGAGTAGCAGCGCGGCGAATTCCGGCAGCACCCCGAGCCCGCCCTCGGGTCCGAAGGGGCCGGGGGACGGCCAGGCGACCGGGACCGGGTGTCCGGCGAGCGCCAGCCCGATCCAGGCCAGGGCCGGCAGGCCGAGCACGAGGGCGAGGGCCGGCCCCACGACCGGGCCGGGTTCGGCGCCCGTCTCGATCCGTCGCTTCGCGCGCCGGGCCCGGATGCTGGCCCCGACGAGGCCCGCCACGAAGGCGACGGGGACGAGCCAGGCGGCGCCCTGGAAGTCGGGCCGCGGCAGGACCAGTCCGCGCTGGCTGAGATAGGCCCCGCCCCAGGCCGCCGGGTGCTGCGCCTCGGGCAGCGCCACCCGCACGGCCACGTACCAGACCAGGAGCTGGAGCAGCAGGGGCAGGTTGCGCAGGGTCTCGACATAGGTGGCCGCCAGTGTCCGGGCGAGCCAGTTCGGCGAGAGCCGGGCGATGCCGACGGCGAACCCGATCACCGTGGCCAGCCCGATGGCGAGCCCCGAGACCAGCAGCGTGTTGAGGAGGCCGACGAGAAACGCGTCGAGATAGGTCGAGGTGGCGGCCGCGTAGGGGATCAGCCGCTGGCTGATGTCGAAACCGGCGGCCCGCGCGAGGAAGCCGAACCCGGCCGTGATGCCCTGGCGCGCGAGTTTTTCGGACGCGTTGGCGAAGGCCGCATAGGCCAGCGCGGCCAGCGCCAGGGCGACGAGGGCCTGGAGCACGAGGGCGCGGGTGGATCTGGTCCCCGGCCCGGACCCGGATTCGGGCGGCGCCGCCCTCACCGGATCGGCGGCCCGTATTGCAGGCCCCCGTTCGTCCAGAGGGCGTTCAGCCCACGCGGGATCTTCAGGGGCGTCCCGTCGCCGAGGTTGCGGGCGAAGACGTCGCCGTAATTGCCGACGTGGCGGACGATCCGGTAGGCCCAGTCGTCGGTGAGCCCGAGGCCCTGGCCGTACTTGCCCTCGAGCCCGAGGATGCGCTTCACGTCCGGGCTGAGCGTCTCGCCCCTGAGCCGGTCCACGTTGTCCTGCGTGATGCCCGCCTCCTCCGCGTCGATCATCGCGTAGTGGGTCCAGGCCACGAGGTCGCGCCAGGCATCGTCGCCCTGGCGCACGCCGGGCGCGAAGGGCTCTTTCGAGATCGCCTCGTCGAGAATCATGTGGTCCTCCGGATGCGCGGTCTTCAGGCGCTCGCCGTAGAGGGAGGACTTGTCCGTCGAGTAGGCGTCGCAGCGGCCGGATTCGTAGGCGCCCAGCGTCTGCTCGCTGTTGGCGAAGGTGACGACCTGGTAGCTCAGGCCCCGCGTGCGGAACCAGTCGGCGGTGTTGAGCTCCGTGGTGGTGCCCTGCTGCAGGCAGATCGTCGCCCGGTCGAGCTGCTTGACCTGGCTGATGTTGAGGGATTTCCGGACCAGGAACCCCTGTCCGTCGAAGAAGGTGATGACGGGAAAGTTCATCGCGGCGGTGTCGCGCGACAGGGTCCAGGTGGTGTTGCGGGCGAGCACGTCGATCTCGCCCGATTGCAGGGCGGTGAAGCGCGCGGCCGAGGATTGCGGGATGAAGCGCACCTTGTCGGGATCGTCGAAGATGGCCGCGGCGAGCGCCCGGCAGAAATCCACGTCGAGGCCGTGCCAGCGCCCCTGCCCGTCGGGCATGCTGAAGCCCGCCACCCCGCCGCTGACCCCGCACACGAGGTGCCCGCGCGCCTTCACCTGGGCCAAGGTGCCATCCTGGGCCGGCGCCGGAGATGCGGCGAGCAGGGCGCCGAGGAGCATGCCGAGGGGTGTGACGCGGACCAGTCGCATGCGCGCATTGCAGAGGATCGCGCGTCGCGGTCAAGCCGCCGGTTGACGGAACCGCGCGCGCCGGGCTTCGGTCGCGGCAGGTCCATCCCTCGCCCACCGGTGCCGATGTCGAACACGCCCCCCCGCGATCCCGCCCGATTCGGGGCGAGCACCCGCCTCGTCCATGCGGGGCGCGACCCCTCCGCCCAGCACGGCTTCGTCAACACGCCGATCTACCGCGGCTCGACGGTGCTGTTCCCGACCTACGACGACCTCCAGCACCGGCGCGGGCGCTACGATTACGGCACCTCCGGCACGCCGACGACGGATTCCCTCACGAGTGCCTGGAGCGAACTCGCGGGTGCGGCCGGCACCGTGCTGACGCCCTCGGGCCTCGCGGCGCTCACCGTGGCGCTGATGGCGGTGGTCTCGGCCGGTGACCACCTGCTGGTCAGCGATTCCGCTTACCGCCCCACCCGCATCTTCTGCGATGGCGTCCTGAAACGGTTCGGGGTCGCGGTCGAATATTACGATCCCCTGATCGGCGCCGGCATCGCCGACCTGATGCGCGACACCACGAAGGCCGTGCTCGTGGAGGCGCCGGGTTCGCAGAGCTTCGAGATGCAGGACGTCCCGGCCATTGCCGAGATCGTCCACGCGCGGGGCGCGGCGGTGATCATGGACAACACCTGGGCGACGCCGCTCCTGTTCCCGCCGCACGCGCGCGGCGTCGACATCGCGGTCGAGGCCGGGACCAAGTACCTCTCGGGCGGCTCGGACCTGCTCCTCGGCCTGACTTCGGCGAACGCGACATACTGGCCGGCCCTGCACCGGACCTTCGAGCACTTCGCCATGTGCCCCGGGCCTGAGGACGTGTTCCTGGCCCTGCGGGGCCTGCGCACCATGCCCTTGCGCCTGCGCGAGCACGGGGCGCAGGGGCTCGCCATGGCGCAGTGGCTCCAGGCCCGGCCGGAGGTGGCCCGCGTCCTCCATCCGGCCCTGCCCGACGATCCCGGCCACGCGATCTGGCGCCGCGACTTTTCCGGCGCCTCGGGCCTGTTCGGCGTCATCCTCGAGCCCGTCCCGGAGCGGGCCGTGGCGGCGATGCTCGACGGTCTTGAACTGTTCGGGATGGGCTTCTCGTGGGGCGGATTCGAGAGCCTCGTCATTCCGTTCGACTGCACGAAGTACCGCACCGCCACCCGCTGGAATCCCGGCGGCCCGGGCCTGCGCTTCCACATCGGCCTGGAGGATCTTTCGGATTTGCAGGCGGATCTCGACGCGGGGTTTTCGCGGTTGCGCGCCGCCCTGTGAACGCTTGCCGGGAGGATGAAGGGCGGTGAGTAGTTGGCACACTTCAAGCAGACTGCGAGCGAGCTTGGCTGCACCGAATCCGGTGGGGCGTTTGAGCGGGCCTTTGCCAAAGCCGTCTCACCGAAGAAGCCGGAGTGGCTTAGGAAGCCTGCAACTCACTTAAGGTAAGCAGAACATGCTCTCGCCGAGTTTGGTCGGTCGCATACAGAGTGGTGCGCGTTTCCAAGATCGTCGCGGCGTAACTGCGGTTCACCCGAACTTCCCAGTCTCGGTTAAACGTGGGAGCTAGGACGCCTCGATAATCGCCGCCATTCGGCACGACGAGATGGAATGTCCCGGCCTTTACGTCAATCCCGACAAGCGTTCCGATTACAGGCAGTTCGACGTTCGATGTGTCGGACGTGGCCTCGATTAGCCCTACCAAACGCTCCATTCGTTCGCGCTCGACCAACTGGCCAAGCTGGCGCCCGTCAGAGCGATTCCATCGAACATCAGCGTCAAACCCACCCTTCACATTGGCGGCAGACCAGTCGTGAACGCGTTTGAGAACCGCGTTGCCAAGCACGAGTGCGACCTCCCGAACATCAGGCGCACGCTCCATGTCGATCACCTGAAATAGCGTCTCGATTGAGCGGTCCAGTGTACCCGTGGCGAATAAATCGCGGGTAGCAGGGGCCAAAAGAACGAAACCGAGTGACCCGCTGTAGGTGTACCCGACCTCAAGCATGCTTTCTTCAAGCGCCTCGGTACCAAAGACCGCACGATCCTTACGACCGTTTTTCTGAGCATCGTGGATTTGGGTAAAAAGGTACTGATAGCTCAGCATCGAGTCGGATACATAGGAGAGGCCATAGCGCCGGTTCTCGGTTTGTATGAGCCGATAGTTGCAGACTTCGACCTGGGACTCTTCAGCGGCCTCCATAAGGCGACTGCGCATTTGCTCAGCCAGCTTCTGCTTTGCTGCCAAATTTATGCGCAAGGCCTTGCTGTCCGGCTCCCGCATGGAAGCTGCTTCTAGTCGGGCAACAGAGGCAAAGGCCCGCCGGGCCTCTTCAGCGACGGATGCGTAGTCCGACATCGGTCTCGCCTATCCTGAGCACTGCAATCCCCTTAAGCCAAGCACCAAGATGCTCTCTACCGTATTGCTCGCTCCATAACATCTCATTCCCGCCCGCTCGGAACAACGGATGCCCTATTGGAAACTCAGTCTCAACAAAACCATCTATCTTATCAATAAAATAATTATCATTGACTGAGTTTATCAATGCCTCCTGTTCTGGGCTCAATTTTTCTGCCACATCCGGGTCGATTATGACCGCTACGTCAATGTCAGACGGATTTATCTTCTCTGTAACAAAGCTGCCATTTATCAGCATACTACAATTTATTTTGAGTTCCTCGAAGGCTTGAGCGAATCTGCAGAAATTCTGAAACAACCCCTCCCTAGCCGTAGATGTTTCAAAAGGAAGTACGCATAGCCTGTGCACCTGAACCAGACATGTCTCATGACGGCCAGGAGCAAGGAGAGGTTGGAAATCGCGCTTAGTCCCGGCCATGGCCAGTATGTTAGCTTGGCCGTTTGATGTGGCAATGGGGTACGCGAGAGCCTCTTCCTAACGAAGGGTCCTGCCTCGCTTCGCGAACTTGAATCGTAGCCCGTCGTCGTCGCAAACCACATCTATGACTTCAAAAACCGCAATGTAGGTCTTCCGTTTGAAGCTCGGCTCCCGCCCCACGTTCTCGGTTATTTCGTCGTCACACAGTATGACGGTCTTGTTCGCTTCGATAGCGTCAATAAACTCGTCGGCGTGCGCACGCCCACGCCTCACCCATGGGTCGTTGTAGGTCTGCGCCCTCCCGTCGCACCAATGCTTATGAACGCACGGAAACCGTTCGCCGTCCACGACCGCGAACCATGATCCCACGCTTCCCCTAGCACTCGACCACTCGTTCGCCATTCGCTGCTCCCGTCATTAAGGGACACCATACACCGAAAAATATTGACAATATTCCTATTCCGTGGTTCAGTGCGGCTACTCACCTCCCACACGGGAGGCCCTCCGGCGGACCGGGTCGGGGGGCTCGGGGGGAGGAGACGGCGCCCCGCGTCGATGGCCCGGT
>NZ_JAIEOF010000418.1 GCF_019750675.1 Methylobacterium sp. | reverse complement strand
CCGATGCGCTCCCGGACGCGGCGCCGGCCGCGCCCGTCGACTGCGCGGCCCGGCGCAGCCCGGGCGACCGGCCCGTCATCCTCGTGGTGGACGACGACACCGCCGTGCGGGAGGTGACGACCACCATCCTGACCGAGACCGGCTATACCCTTCGCGAGGCGGGCTCCGGGCTCGCGGCCCTGCAATCCTTGGAGGCCGACCCTTGCGTCGACCTCGTCCTCCTCGATTTCGCGATGCCGGGCATGAACGGCGCCGAGGTCGCCTGCGAGATCCGCCGGCGCTGGCCGCAACTCTCCGTCATCTTCGCCACCGGCTATGCCGACACCGAGGCCCTGATGCGGGCGGGCGCGGTCGACGCGGAGCGCATCGTGCAGAAGCCGTTCCGGGGCGGCGAACTCCAGCGCAAGGTCGCGGCGAACCTTCCCAAGGCACCGGCCCAGGCCCTGCGGCTCGTTCCGGACCGCGCGCGCCGCGCCTGATGCGGGTGCCCGCGGGCCTGCCCCGCGCGGCGACGTCCGACGCCTCCTGGCGGAACACCGTCCGGCCCTGCCGCTTGTCCCGGCTGAAGCCCGGCGCGCCCGCGCGCCGCGCCCCAGCCAGGACACAGCCGACCGCATGAGCCCGATCCTCGAGCCCTTCACCCTGGGCGATCTCACCCTGAAGAACCGCGTCGTGATGGCGCCGCTGACCCGCAGCCGCTCCTCCACCGAGGGCGTGCCGCCCGACTTCGCCGTGGACTATTACGCCCAGCGCGCCAATGCCGGCCTCATCATCAGCGAGGCCACCAACATCTCGCCCCAGGCGGTCGGCTACGCCTACACCCCCGGCATCTGGAGCGACGCGCAGGTCGAGGCCTGGAAGCCCGTCACCGCCGGGGTCCACGCCAATGGCGGCCTGATCTTCCTGCAGCTCTGGCACACCGGCCGGATCTCGCATCCCGACGTGCAGCCGGACGGGCAGCTTCCCGTCGCGCCCTCCGCCCTCAAGCCCGAGGGCACGGCCTTCACCGAGTCCGGCATGCAGCCGCACGTTACCCCGCGGGCGCTGGAGACCGACGAGATCCCGGGCATCGTCGAGGATTACCGCCGCGCCGCCGAGAACGCCAAGCGCGCCGGCTTCGACGGCGTCGAGATCCACTCGGCCAACAACTACCTGCTCGAACAGTTCGTGCGCGATTCCACCAACCACCGCACCGACCAGTACGGCGGCTCCATCGAGAATCGCCTGCGCTTTCCGCTGGCGGTGGTGAAGGCGGTCACCGAGGTCTGGGGCGGCGGCCACCGCGTCGGCATCCGCCTGTCGCCGGCCACCACCGAGCCCGGCAAGACGCCCCTCGACAGCGACCCGAAGGCGACCTTCGGCGCCTACGTGAAGGCCCTGAACGCCTTCGGCCTGCTCTACGTCCACACCATCGAGGGCGTGACGCAGCAGACCCGCGACGTGCCGGACTCGGTCGATTTCGGCCAGATCCGCAAGCGCTTCAAGGGCGCCTATATCGGCAACAACCAGTACACCCTGGAGCTCGCCGAGAAGGACCTCGCCGAGGGCCGCGCCGACCTGTTCAGCTTCGGCCGCCCCTACATCGCCAACCCCGACCTCGTGCAGCGCCTGGAGACCGGCGCCCCGCTGGCCGAGGCGCCGAAGCAATACTGGTACGGCGGCGGCGCCAACGGCTACTCGGACTGGCCGGGCATGAACGGGCCGGTGGCGATCAAGCGCTGAGCGCGGGGCAGGGCGCATGGGGTACCGTGCGCCCCCCCCTCTCTCCGCAGCTGGGAGAGGGCAGACGGGAAAGGGAAGGCCCGGCGAGCATCCGCGACATTCGGTGGGGCGGGCGCCGCCCTCTTGCGGGAACACCCGTTACCCGAGCGTCATCCGTGCAGCTGCGCCAGCACCGCATCCCCCGCCGGGCTGACGCCGTAGCGGGTGCGCTGGGTCCGCGCGTTCCGCTCCCGGAGGGTGAGCAGGCCGGCCTCGCTCGCCAGCGTCTCCACGGCGCGAAGCACCAGGGCGTGCTCGATCCCGAACACCCGCGCGAAGCTGCGGCTGTCGTGGGCGAGGTCGAGATGGAGGGCGGCCAGAACCCCGGCCTCCAGGGTCGAGAGGCCGGGCTGGAGGGCGGCAACCGAATCGGTGGCCGCCAGGAAGGTCTCGGCCAGTTCCCCTTCGGTCCGCTCCGGCGGTTCGCTCACGCGGCCGCCGGCGCCCGCAGGCGGACCAGCACCGACTTCGAGGTCGGCGTGTCGCTCTCCTCACCGTAGGTCGAGAGCGGTACGAGCACGTTGAGTTCCGGATAGTAGCCGGCCAGCGACCCGCGCGGCATGTCGAACGGCACGAGGCGGAAATCCTCCGCGACCCGCGTGACGCCGTCCGCATGGGTGCCGACGATGTCGACCCGGTCGCCGGTCCGCGCGCGGATCTCTGCGAGATCGTCCGGATGGGCGAAGACCACCCGGCGCTCGCCGTAGACGCCGCGATAGCGGTCGTCGAGGCCGTAGATCGTGGTGTTGTACTGGTCGTGGCTGCGGAAGGTCTGGAGCACGAAGGTATCCGTCGCGCGCCGCGCCTGCTGGTGCTCCGTCGCCTCCGGGAGCGGGCCGGCGGCGAAGTTGGCCCGGCCGGTCGGCGTCTCGAAGCTGCGCTCGGCGGCGAGGTTCTTCAGCATGAAGCCGCGTGGGCGCCGGACGCGCAGGTTGTAGCCGGCAAAGCCCGGGATCGTGCGCTCGATCAGGTCGCGGATGCGGTCGTAATCGTCGGCGAGCGCCGCCCAGTCGACCCGCTCCGAGCCGACCGTCGCGGCCGCCATCCCGGCGATGATGCCGATCTCGGAACGCAGTTCCGGCGAGGCCGGCTTGTTGATGCCCCCCGAGCCGTGGACCATGCTCATGGAATCCTCGACCGTGACGATCTGGGTCTTGCCCTTCGCGTTCCGGTCGATCTCGGTGCGGCCGAGGCAGGGCAGCAGGTAGGCGACGCGGCCCGGCAGGAGGTGCGCGTGGTTGAGCTTCGTCGCGATGTGGACGGTCAGTTCGCAGGAGGCCAGCGCCTTGGACACCAGGGTGGTGTCGGGCGTCGCGCGGGCGAAGTTTCCGCCGAGGCCGATGAAGGCCTTGGCCGAGCCGTCGAGCATGGCGCCGATGGCGGCCAGCACGTTGTGCCCGTGCCGGCGCGGGGCGGCGAAGCCGAATTCCCGCTCGAGCGCGTCGAGCAGGGCGGCCGGGGGCTTCTCGTTGATGCCGACCGTGCGGTCGCCCTGCACGTTCGAGTGGCCGCGCACGGGGCAGAGGCCGGTGCCGGGGCGCCCGATATGGCCGCGCAGGAGCATGACGTTGGCGAGCTCGCGGACGGTGGCCACCGAGTGGCGGTGCTGGGTCACGCCCATCGCCCAGGTGCAGATCACCTTGTCGGCGGCGAGATAGACCTCGGCCGCGGTCTCGATCTCGGCCCGGCTCAGGCCGGACTGGTCCTCGATCGCGTCCCAGGACGTGGCATCGACGGCGGCCCGGTAGGCCTCGAACGCCGCCGTGTGGTTGCGCAGGAAAGTCCGGTCGAGGCGGGACGGCTTGGATGCGGCGAGCGCCGCGTCGTCGGCCGCGAACACCGCCTTGGCGATGCCCCGGAACGCCGCCATGTCGCCGCCGAGGCGCGGCTGGTAGTAGTGGCTCGCCACCGGCGCGCTGGCGCCGCGCAGCATCTCCACGGTGTTCTGCGGGTCGGCGAAGCGCTCCAGCCCGCGCTCGCGCACGGGGTTGAACACCACGACCTTCGCGCCGCGCTGGGCCGCGCGCCGCAGGTCGCCGAGCATGCGGGGATGGTTGGTGCCGGGATTCTGACCCACCACGAAGATCGCGTCGGCCTTCTCGAAATCCTCCAGGAGCACCGTGCCCTTGCCGACGCCGATGGCCGCCTGCAGGGCGATGCCGCTGGCCTCGTGGCACATGTTGGAGCAGTCGGGGAAGTTGTTGGTGCCGTAGTGCCGGGCGAAGAGCTGATAGAGGTAGGCGGCCTCGTTGGAGGCGCGGCCCGAGGTGTAGAACTCGGCCTGGTCCGGATGGTCGAGCCCCCGCAGGGTGGCGCCGATCTCCGCGAAGGCCGCGTCCCAGGTGGTGGCGACGTAGCGATCGCGCGCGGCGTCGTAGCGCATCGGGTGCGTCAGGCGCCCCTCGCCCTCCAGGGCGTAGTCGGTCCAGCCGCGCAGTTCGGTCACGGTGTGGCGGGCGAAGAACGCCGGCGGCGTGCGCTTGTCGGTGGCCTCCCAGGAGACGGCCTTCACGCCGTTCTCGCAGAACTCGAAGGAGGAGCCGTGCTCCGGATCGCCCCAGGCGCAGCCCGGGCAGTCGAAGCCGTCGGGCTGGTTGGCCTTCAGCATCGCGCGGGCGCCCGAAAGCGGGGCCCGGCTGCCGAGAAGATGCTTGCCGCAGCTCTTCAGGGCGCCCCAGCCGCCCGCGGCGGACGAGCGCTTGGTGGACGTACGCTCGGGGGGCGTGACCGGGTGATCCATGAACGGGTCCTGGGACGGGCACGCGCGACCGAGGATCGGACGCGAAGCGGAGCCGTGGCGCCGGTTGCGATATCGCGATGCGAAGCGGGCGCTCAATCGTGCGAAAACGCAGGCCAGTCATGCCGTTCGGGGTAGCATGCGTTTTTTGCAGAGCGGCCGATGAGCCGGTTGAAACCGTTCCAGGCCGCGATGCGGAAAACCAGGCCTCCGATCCCGGCCCGGGGTCCCTGGTGAAGCGCCGGCCGATCGCCTAACCCTCGGTCCGAACCGAAGGCGAGGACGCCCGGTATGCGGGAGCGCGGGACATGAGGACGCCGGTGAGGATCTTCGCGGCGGCGGCCGTCGCCCTCGCGGTCGGCGTCGCGGTGATGGCCCACGATCGCCAGATCGGCGCCGAATGGGCCGTCTCGGCCGAGCAGATCGCCGACGCGCAGGCTTACGGCAAACCCGGCGTCGAGATCGCCCCGGGGCGCATGGTGGTCGAACCCCTGCCGAGCGAACAGGCGGCCCGGCTTCCCTTGAAGTGGGTCCTCCTCGGCCTCGCGGCGGGGGCTGCCGTGCTGGTGGGAACGGGGCGGCGGCGCGCGTCGCCCGAAAAACCCCGGCGGACGCGCTAGACCGGCATCCTGGCCAGGGCCGCCGCGTCGCGCCCGACGACCGTCGCGAGGCTGGCGGCGCCCTCGGCCTTCAGGCGGTCGAGAAGGCCCGCCTTGATCTCGGGAATCAGGCCCGGGCCCGCATAGACGAGGCTGGAATAGAGCTGCACGAGGCTGGCGCCCGCGCGGATCTTGGTCCAGGCGGCTTCCGCGGAATCGATGCCGCCGACGCCGACCAGCGGAATCCGACCGCCGACGCGCAGGTAGGTCTCGGCCAGGAGGCGGGTCGCGGCCGTAAAGAGCGGACGGCCCGAGAGGCCTCCGGTCTCCTTGGCGAGGCCGGCCTCGCGCAGGCTCGCGGGCCGCGCGATGGTGGTGTTCGAGACGACGAGGGCCTGGACGCCCCGGCGCAGGGCGGTCGCCGCCATCGCGTCGAGGGCCTCCAGGGTGATGTCCGGCGCGATCTTCAGAAGGATCGCGGTGTCGGGATGCACCGCGTCGCGCGCCTCGACCACGCGGGCCAGCAATTCGTCGAGGAAGGCCTCGCCCTGAAGGTCGCGCAGGCCGGGCGTGTTGGGCGACGAGACGTTGACGGTGACGAAATCGACGAGCGGGGCGAGCGCGCGGGTACACGCGACGTAGTCGGCCAGCCGGTCCGTCGAATCCTTGTTCGCGCCGATATTGACCCCGATCCGGCCCCCGCGGCCGTTCCGGGCGGCGAGGCGCGCGCGCACGACGTCGAGGCCCTCGCTGTTCAGCCCGAACCGGTTGATGACCGCGTTGTCCCGGGGCAGCCGGAACACCCGCGGGCGCGGATTGCCGGGCTGGGGTTTCGGCACCACGCCGCCCACCTCCACGAAGCCGAAGCCGAGGCCGAGGAGCGCGTCGGGCACCTCGGCGCCCTTGTCGAAGCCGGCGGCGAGCCCGACCGGGTTCGGGAAACGGCGCCCCAGCACATCCACCGCGAGGCGCGGGTCGTCGGCCCGCGGACGGCGCGGGGGCAGGGCGGCCAGGCCCCGCAGGGTCAGGTTGTGGGCGGTCTCCGCGTCGAGGCTGTGCAGCAGCGGCCGGGCCAGGGGAAACAGCGCGTTGATCACGTTCGCACTCCGATCAGCGGGGAAACGGCCTCACGCCGGGCCGCCGGCCCGCAGCGCATCCGGAAACACGTGCGGAAAGACATGTCTGCCGTCCGCCCCGAGCGGCAGGTCCACCACCGCCCGCACCGCCGTCAGCGGCAGGTCGGCGTAGAGGTGGGGAAACAGGGCGCCGCCCCGGGACGGCTCGTAGCGCAGGGCCGGGCCGAGCGCATCGGCCTCCACCGAGACGAGGACGAGGTCGTCCGCGCCGGCGAAGTGCCGGGCCGCCGTCTCGACCGCTTGGTCGGCGGTGGAGAAGTGGATATACCCGTCCGCATGATCGACCGGTGCGCCGGTGAATCGGCCGAGCGCCTCGGCGTCGCGCCAGAGTTCGCGGGGACAGATCTTGTAAATGAGCGGCATCCGCGCTCCCTAACGGGTTTCGGCAAGGTGATCAAACGGGCGCAGGGAAAGCATCGCGCAACCCTGGGGCGCAAGTCGGTCCGACTGTTTCATGGGGAGCGTGACTGATTTTTCAGACACGGGCGGGTATTGCCATTCCAACAGATTAGTTCTACTTTCCTAGTTCTAGGCTGGTCGTCTTAGCCGTAGCGCGTCTCGAGACTCCGATGTTGTCTCACGAGCAGATTTGGACCGCGATCGACCGCTTGGCCGAGCGTCATGGGTTCTCCGCCTCCGGCCTCGCGCGGCGGGCCGGGCTCGACGCGACGAGCTTCAACCGTTCCAAGCGAATCGGTCCCGACGGGCGCAAGCGCTGGCCCTCCACCGAATCGATTTCCAAGGTCCTGGCCGCGACGGGTGCCAGCCTCGACGACTTCCTGCGGCTGATCGAGGCGCGGGGCGGCCCGCCGCGCACGATGATCCCGCTCGTCGGCATGACGCAGGCCGGCGCCGGTCGCCTGTTCACCGAAGAGGGCATGCCGACCGGCGGGCCCGGCTGGGAGGAGATCGAGTTTCCCGATCTCGGAGACGACCGCGCCTTCGCGCTGGAGGTGCAGGGCGATTCGATGATGCCGCTCTACCGCGACGGCGACATCCTCATCGTTTCGCCGACCGCCAGCGTCCGCAAGGGCGACCGCGTGGTGGTGCGCCTCTCCGCCGGGGAGGTCCTGGCCAAGGAACTCAAGCGCAAGACGGCGCGCACCATCGAGCTCGCGTCCCTCAACCCCGAGCATGACGACCGCCTCGTCAATGTCAGCGACATCGCCTGGATCGGCCGGGTGATGTGGGTGCGCCAATAGGGCCGCGCGCAAGCTTTGCCGCGTCTCCGCTAAGGGGCTATGCCTTGCGGCCCGAGGGGCGCCCGCGCCCCGCATCGGCGGACAGGCCATGGCATCCCCCGGAAACCACGACCCCGTTGCGCAGACGATGCCGGAGGCGGGCCTCGCGGCGCTGCTCACCGCGTCCGCCGTGCCGGCCCTCCTGCTGGAACCGGCCGATGACGGGCACCGCGTCGTCCTGGCCAATCCGTCGCTCCTCGCCCTGACCGGACGCGAGCCGGCGGCCGTCACCGGCGGGGATCTCTGGGCGGCGCTGCGCCCGGACGGGGACCGCGAGACCCGCGCGATCCTGCAGGCGGCCCTGACCGGCGAGCGGCCGGAAGGCGTCGAGATCCTGGCGCATGCGGCGGGCGGCGCGGCCTGGTGGGCGCAGGTCCTCGTGGCGCCGGTGCCCGGGACGCCGTACCGCATCGCCCAGGTCATCGACGTGACGCGGCGGCGGGACGCCGAGGGCGCGCTCCTGCTCTCGCGCCAGCGCGAGGCGCTCGGTCTCCTGACCAACAGCGTGGCGCACGAGTTCAACAACTTCCTCCAGATCCTGATCGGCTACATCGACGGCCTGAAGCGCCGCCTCGGCGACCGCGAGGAGCCCTTCATCCAGCGGGCGATCCTGCGCTCCACCGACGCCGCCGAGCGGGCGACGATCCTGACCCGCCAGCTGCTCGCCTTCTCGCGCCGCATCGCGCCCGACGTCCGCCCCGTGGACCTGAACCGCCTGATCGAGGATTTCGGGGCCCGGGTCGGCCCAACCCTGCCGACGCGGATCACCCTGGAGATCCGGACCTCGCCCGGCCTTGCCTGCGGGCTCGGCAATCCGACCCAGGTGGATCTGGCGCTGACCCATATCGTGGCCAATGCCTGCGAGGCCATGGCCGAGCCCGGGCGCATCGTCGTGGCGACCTTCGCGGTGCCGCCGGGCGACCGTGGCCTGCAACGGCCCGGGGACGGCGCCGTCGGCATCACGGTGACGGACGAGGGGCCGGGCATGTCGCCCGAGATGGCGGCGCGGGCCCTCGCGCCGTTCATCACCAGCCGGGAAGCCGGGCGGGGCACGGGGCTCGCCATCGTGCACGGGCTGATGAAGCGCCAGAACGGCACGGTCTCGATCGATTCGAAGCCCGGGGAGGGCGCCGTGGTCCGCCTCGTCTTCCCGGCCGTGGTCTGAGGCGGGCGAATCGTAAAAGGCGGCGTCCGGACGGACTAAAACCCACACTGGAACGTCACCATATGCAGGAGCGGCGTTCGCGCCGAGCCCGTTGTCAGGTCCTTGGACCGTCCCATTCGTCACCAGAGGCGTCTTCATGCTCACCTCCACCACTCGTCGCAAGCGCGCGGCGTCCATCCTCGCGCTCGCCGCGGCGTTGGCCCTCGCCGCGCCCGTCGTCGAGGCGCGTCCCGGAAGCGGCAGCAGCGGTGGCATGGGCTCGCGCGGTTCCCGCACCGACTCGGCGCCCTCCGCCACCACGACGGCCCCGGGTGCGGCCGCGCCGATCCAGCGGACGCAGACCCAGCCCGGCCCGGCCATGGGCAATCCCGGCATGAATCAGGCCGCCCAGCCCGGCCGTCGCTTCGGCGGCGGCTTCATGGCGGGCCTCCTCGGCGCCGGCCTGCTCGGCGCTCTGCTCGGCGGCGGCTTCTTCGGCGGCCTCGGCGGCATCATGTCCTTCCTCGGCCTGATCCTCCAGGTCGGCCTCGTCGTCATGCTGGTGGCCTTCGCGGTGCGCTGGTTCCGCCGCCGTCAGGGCACGCCCGCCGCGGCCGGTCACGCGCGTTCGAACCTCGACGCACCCGGCCCGATGGGTGGTCCGGTGAACGGTCCCTCGGGCGGTTCCATGGGTGGCATGCCCCTCGGCGCGAACCCCCAGCGTGGTCCGGCCCCCGTGCAGCCTGCGGCGGCGCGTCCGGTCCAGATCGGACCCGGCGACTTCCAGAGCTTCGAGATCGCCCTCAACGACATCCAGGCGGCCTATGGCCGTGAGGACGCCGCGGCGCTCCGCAACTTCGCGACCCCCGAGATGGCCGGCTACTTCATCGAGGAACTGCAGGCCAACCAGGCGCGCGGCGTCGTCAACCGGATCTCGGACGTGAAGCTCCTCCAGGGCGACCTGTCGGAGTCCTGGGGCGAGGGCAATGCCGAGTACGCCACCGTGGCGATGCGCTACGCCATCAAGGACGTGACCGTCGACCGCCGCACCGACCGGGTGGTCGAGACCGGCGAGCCGGAGGCCGTGGAGCTCTGGACCTTCGTGCGCGAGCGCGGCGGCCGCTGGATCCTCTCGGCCATCCAGCAGGGACGCTGAGCGCCAGGGTTCACCCAAGATCGAACGAGAGGGGCCGCGCGGACAGATCCGCGCGGCCCCTTTTCCATCTCATACGGTTTCC
>NZ_JAIEOF010000354.1 GCF_019750675.1 Methylobacterium sp. | reverse complement strand
GCGCGCCCGAAAGGATTCGAACCTCTGACCCCCAGATTCGTAGTCTGGTGCTCTATCCAGCTGAGCTACGGGCGCCTTCGACCGGGTGGCTCGTTGCCGCCGCCCCGGTGTGAGCGGGTGTTTAGAGGCTCCTTTTTGCGCTGGCAACCCTGGCCGGACAAGTTTTTCACGCCGGCTCGCCGGATGGGGCCGCCCTGCCTCGGCGCTGCGCGCGACGCGCTGTCGCCGGTCCGGCGGGACGCCCCTTGGCGATCGCGGCCGCGTTCGGCGGATAAAGGTTCTGACGAGCAGCCGGAACGTCCAGATCTGGCTGTCCGCAGGAAGCCTGTCTGTCGCGAAAAGATCGTCCGTGTTGCGGAGCGCGCGCGGAGCACGATTCATCTTGCGATGTCTGTCAGATTTTTTCGGAACAACCGACGAGCGGGCAAAGCTTGGCTCGCCCGGCGTCTTTGTTCGTCGGCACAGCTTGGAACGCTTTACGGTCTCGCGAGATTGAGAGGGACTTTCATCCGTCGCGATACCCCAAGGAGAATGCCGTGAAACGGTCCCTGACTGCCCTCGCCCTTCTGTCGATCCTCGGCGCGAGCCCGGCCTTCGCCCAGACCACCGTGACCGGGACCCCGGCCCCGGATGCGAAATCCAGCGCGAATTCCGGCGGCCAGGAGGCGGTCACCCGCCCCAACACCGACAAGCCGGACGCCACGAAGCCCGCCACCACGCAGGCGGCGGCCCATGCCAAGCTTGAGGAAGGTGCCAACAGCTTCACCGAGGCGCAGACGCATCACCGCCTGACCGAGGCCGGTTACAAGGACATCAAGGGCCTGACCAAGGACGACAAGGGCATCTGGCGTGGCGACGCGATGCTCAACGGAAAGCCGGTCAAGGTCGGCGTCGATTTCAAGGGCAACGTCGCCGCCCAGTAACGGATTCCGAAACCGAAGCGACCTTCGCGAACAGGAGCATCCCATGGCCCATCAGACCATCACCGCCCTCTACGACGATTACGACGCCGCCAGCACCGCCGTCGGCAAGCTCGAGGCGGCCGGCATTCCCCATGCCGACATCAGCATCGTGAGCAGCAACGAGGGCGACCGGCACGCCGGCCGCCTGAACACCACGAACGCGGTCGGCGGCACCGGCCACCATGATACGACCGAGAAGGCCTCCAGCGGCGCCGGTGCCGGCGCCACCGTCGGCACGGTCCTGGGCGGCGCGGCCGGCCTGCTCACGGGCCTCGGCCTCCTTGCCATTCCGGGCGTCGGCCCGGTGGTGGCGGCGGGCTGGCTCGTGGCGACCGTGACGGGTGCGGGCATCGGTGCCGCCGCCGGCGGCCTGGCCGGTGGCCTCACCGGTGCCGGGCTCAGCGAGAGCGACGCCCACACCTACAGCGAGGGCGTGCGCCGGGGCGGTACCCTCGTGACGGTCCGGGCGGACGACGCCCACGCGGCCCGCGTCATGGACATCCTGGAGGAGCACGGCTCGATCGACGTCGACGAGCGTGCGCAGAACTGGCGCGCCGAGGGCTGGACCGCCCCGCAGGCGGCTGCCGCCACTTCGCCGAACGCGATTCCCGGCAGCGCCCTGGGCAGCACCGTCGAGGGCCGAAACCGCGTGCGCGCCTACCCGAACACCCCCGTCTGAGGGCGGGGCACCGTCCGAGTCGCGGGCGGGTGTGAGCGATACGAAACGAGAAGCCCCGGGCCCAATCGGCCCCGGGGCTTTCTCACGTCTCCGGCGCGGACGGCACGAGTCCACGTCGCGAAAGCCGCGCATGCGGGTCGCTCGGAAAATTGCGAATTGTCGGGAAAGGTGGGTCCCGGAGCCGAAGCTCCGGGTTCTGTTTCGACGGTTACCCTACCGCAAGATGCTTACGCCGCGAGGCGGGCATCCATGACAACGTTATCGTTGGCATTTAGAGTTTTGGCCAAATGCTCGAAACAGGGGTTGCCTGCGTCGAACCGGTCGAGTCCTTACCGACAGCCGCATCGTCTTGCACCGAAGTGAAAGCGAACTCGCGATCCCTTTACCGCCCAGTCGATCCTATTTCGCCCCCATCAGAAGCTCACCGGCGCGGACGCCCGTGAGCTCGTGGTGGAGGCGCCGGAGTACTGCCCTCCGGGTCCTGAAACGTTATTACGAACCGGTCATCAACCGCAGCCCCGATATAGGCGAACCCGGCCCGCCGGTCCAGTCGGCGCGTTATCCCGCCGCATCTTTCTGGTCCGCGAACCAGGCGGCGTAGGGCGTGTTGCGGGCCATGTGCCGGTTGAAGTCGGGAGCGCCGTCGTCCCACCAGACGGGACCGCGTTCTCCGAGACTCCGCTTGGCGGCGTCCACGGCACGGCGGGCGTTCGCGAGGGCGTCCGCATCCCCCGCCGCCTTGGCGGCCTTCACGGCGCGGCGGGCCTCCATCAGGGCCGTCACGAGGGTTTCGCGGTCGGCGGGTGCGAGGTCGGGGCGGGTCCGGCGCCAGAGCCGGCCGCGCACCACGAGGTAGCGCCCGTCCGGCGTCACCGGGGGCGGACCAGCCTCACTCCGCGGCGCGGCCACGGCGCGGGGCCTGCTCCTCGATCAGCGCCTCGACGGCCGCGATCGTGTTCTCAAGGTCCGCCACGCGCCGCAACATGCTGTCCGGCGGCAGCATGTCGATCTTCGCCGCCTCGACGATGAGCGTACGCTGGGCATCCTTGAGGCGGTCAAGGAGTGTTTCCAAGTCTGACATGCTCCGGCTTTAGCGGATGCCCGGCCCGGCCCGCAATGGACATCGGGCCCGGGCGCGCAGAACCCGGATCACGAACGATCCAGTCTCCGCCGGTCGATCGCACGGCCACGCGATCGACCGGCGGACGGGTCCGTTCCACGGCCAGCCCGATCCGGCTCAGTTCGGATGGAAGACCACTTTCACGCAGCCGTCCTTCTTGTCGCGGAACGTCTTGTAGAGCTCGGGGCCGTCGGCGAGGTTGGTGGAGCGGTGCGTGATCAGCGAAGTCATGTCGAAGCGGCCCTCCTGGATCAGCTTCGTCAGGGTCTCGAGGTAGCGCTTCACGTGGGTCTGCCCGCTCTTCAGGGTCAGGCCCTTCTGCACGATCGAGCCCATGTTCACCGGCACCGGTCCGCCATAGACCCCGGGCACCGAGACGATGCCGCAGGGGCGCACGGCCTTGATCGCCTCGGCCAGCACGTAGGGACGCTCGGTGGAGGTGAGTTTCTCCTGCAGGGTGCTCAGCACCCCGGCGATGCCGTGGCCGGCGGTGGCCTCCATGCCCACGCAGTCGATGACGGCGTCGGCGCCCTCGCCCTTGCTGATCTCCTTGATGCGCTCGAACACGTCCTCCTTCATGAAGTCGATGACGTCGGTGGCGCCGTATTTTTGGGCCAGCGCGATGCGCTCGGGCACGGTCTCGATGGCGATGATGCGCTCGGCGCCCATGATCTTGGCGGATTGGATCGCGAACAGGCCGACGGGCCCGGCGCCCCAGACCGCGATGATCTCGCCGCCCTGGATCTCGCAATGCTCGGCGCCCTGCCAGCCGGTGGGCAGGATGTCGGTGAGGAACAGGACCGACTCGTCGTCCATGCCGTCGGGCACCTTCATCGGGGCGACGTCGGCCATGGGTACGCGCACGTACTCGGCCTGTCCCCCGGCGTAACCGCCCGTGATGTGCGAATACCCGAACAGGCCCGCCGTGGTGTAGCCGAACTGGGCGGCCGCCATCGCGGCGTTGCGGTTGGAGCGCTGGCAGACCGACCAGTTGCCGAGCCGGCACTGGCGGCATTCGCCGCAATTGATGTTGAAGGGCACGACGATGCGGTCGCCCTTGCGGAACTTGGTGAAACCGCTCCCGACCTCGACCACCTCGCCCATGAACTCATGGCCGAGCACGTCGCCCGATTCCATGGTGGGCATCTGCCCGTCCATCAGGTGGAGGTCGGAGCCGCAGATCGCGCAGGACGTCACCTTGATGATGACGTCGCGCGCATCCTCGATCCGCGGGTCCGGGACCGTATCGCAGCGGATGTCGCCCTTGCCGTGCCAGCACAATGCCTTCATCGCGAATCTCCATCCGGCGGGCGTCGAATTCCGACGCACGGCGCTTCGGGGCGGTCTGTGAGGAATGTGGGACACCGCGACCCGGGCACCCGCCACGAGAAGGTCGGCGGCCGCGGGCTTGTTCCCTGCGGGGGCGGCGCGCGGGAACGGGCGGGGCCGCCCCCCGTTGGCCACGGATTCACCGGGCGAAAAGGCTGGTCCCCCGCATGCTGTTCCTCGTCCTGCTCCTCGTCCTCCTGGCGACCTTCGTGCTGATGGTGGTCCGGCGCCGGCATCTCGGGCGCCTCGCCTCCTTCGCCACCCTGGTCGCCACCATCATGCTGATGCTCTGGATGCAGGACAGCGGCCTCCTGCCCGGCACCTCCGGCCCGTTGAGCGACGCCCGGCCGAAGACCCGGCTCGACCCGCCGTAAGTGTCGCGGGGATCACAGGCGGGCATCACAGGGTTATGTGCCTGGCGCCGGATCGCCTGGAATGCCATGGACCGTTCCGCCCGGTCGTGCGTTCACAGCACGGCCCGAGCACGTGTCTTGCTCGGGAGCCAGCCCTGGTCTGGCCGCGATGCGCGCGACGCGCCGGGCGGCGGGGCGGCTGGTGACGTTCGAGGGGTTCAGGGCGAATGGCGAAGATCCTGCTGGTGGAAGATCACGAGGAGATCTGGGATTTCCTGTCCCGCCGGCTGAAGCGGCGCGGCTATGACGTGATCCTCGCCCATGACGGCGAATCCGGCGTGCAGCAGGCGCGCACCGGGCAGCCCGACGTGATCCTGCTCGACATGAACCTGCCGATCCTGGATGGCTGGTCGGCGGCCCGCGTGCTGAAATCCGGCAGCGACACCAAGGGTATCCCGATCATCGCGCTCACCGCCCACGCGATGTCGGGCGACCGCGACAAGGCGATCCAGGCCGGCTGCAACGACTACCATCCCAAGCCCGTGGATTTCTCCAAGCTGCTGACGCAGATCAACGCCGCCGTGGGGCCGCAGGAACCCACCGTCTGACCACGCCGCCGACCACCCGCGTTCCACGCCCCTGCCCGTTCGACGCGTCGCGGGATGGCCGTGCCCGTCGCTCATCCTGACGAGATCCAAAGCATCCCATGAGCGACGATCCCATCACCGCCCGCCTGCTGAGGCAGGCGATGCCGGTCTTCACGACCCTGGCCTCCTGCCTCCTCGTCATCACCATCGCGGCGGCGCTCTATCTCGGGCGCGACATCTTCGTGCCCGTGACCCTGGCGATCCTGCTCAGTTTCGTCCTCGTGCCGGGCGTGCGCCTCCTGCGGCGCATCCGGGTGCCCCGGGCCCTCGCGGTGCTGGTCGTCGTGCTGACCGCCTTCGGCGCGCTCCTCGGGGTCGCCCTGCTGATCGCCAACGAGACGGCGCAACTCGCCGCCGACCTGCCGCGCTATCAGGTGACGATGCGCGAGAAGATCGGATCACTGAAGGAGGCCACCGCCGGCAGCGGCACGCTCTCCCGCATGGTCGACATGGTTCAGGACCTCAGTGCCGAGCTGCAGCCGGACCTGAAGACGCCGATTCCCGAGGGGACCGCTGGCAGCGCCGCCCATCCGTTCCACGTGCAGATCGCCTCCGCCAAGGCGGGGCTGCTCGGCACCCTCGGCGCCGTCGCGGGTCCGATCCTGCACCCGCTGGCCACCACCGGCCTCATCCTCATCTTTACGATCTTCATCCTGCTCCAGCGCGAGGACCTGCGGAACCGGGCGATCCGGCTGGCCGGCACGGGCGACCTGCGCCGGACGACGGCGGCCATCGACGACGCGGTCGGCCGCCTCAGCCGTTTCTTCCTGGCGCAGCTCGGGCTCAACATCGCCTACGGGATCGTCATCGGCTTCGGCCTGTGGTGGATCGGCCTGCCGAACCCGATCCTGTTCGGCGTGCTCGCCACGGTCTTCCGCTTCGTTCCCTACGTGGGTGCCGTCATCAGCACCGTGCTGCCCCTCATCGTGGCCGCGGCCGTGGATCCGGGCTGGACCATGGCGATCGCGGTCGCGGCGCTTTTCCTGATCGTGGAGCCCATCGCCGGACACGTGATCGAGCCCCTGCTCTACGGCCATTCCACCGGCCTCTCGCCGATCGCGGTGATCCTGGCCGCCACCCTCTGGGCTTTCCTGTGGGGGCCGATCGGCCTCGTGCTGGCGACCCCCATCACCGTCTGCCTCGTGGTGCTCGGCCGCCACATCGACAGGCTGTGGTACCTCGACGTGATCCTCGGCGACCGCCCGGCCCTGTCGCCGCCCGAGATTTTCTACCAGCGCATGCTGGCGGGAGACCCCGCCGAGGCCATCGACCAGGGCCAGCTCTTCCTGAAGGCCCGCGCGCTCGTCACCTACTACGACGAGGTCGTGCTGGCCGGCCTGCTGATGGCGCAGGAGGATCTCTCGCGCGGCAGCCTGGACCGGTCGCGGCAGGACGAGGTCGGCACCGCCCTGCGCACCGTGGTGTCCCGCCTCGGGGCGCTGCCGGTCCAGCGCAGGACCGGCTCCGGCGCTTCGGCGGGCAATTCCGAGACCTCGGCGGCCTTCGACGCCATCGGGCCGGACCGGCAGGTCGCGGCGACGGTGCTCAGCCCCGCCGACCTCCCGGCGCGCTGGCAAGCCCCCCGGCCCGTGCTCTGCGTGTCCAGCCGCGGCCCCTTCGACGAGGCCGCGACCCTGATGCTCGGCCAGATCCTCGGGCGGCACGGCCTGTCCGCGCAGGTGATGTCGATGGCCCAGCTGCGTCGAGGCGAGACGCCGGAGAACCTCTCGGGGATCGCCCTGGTGTGCTTCTCCTATCTGGAGCCCGTCAGCCTGTCGCAGATCCGGCTCAACGTGCGCCAGGCGCGCCGGGCGATCCCGGGCGTGAAGGTACTGGTCGGGTTCTGGCGCGAGCGCGATCCGGCCACCATCGACCGCCTGCGCCGCACCCTCTCGGCCGACGCGCTGGTGACCACCCTGAACGGGGCGCTGGACGCCGCCCTCACCTTCGCCAGACGCGCCTGAGACGGGGCCGGCGGCGGGCGGTCATTTGACTTCCCCCCGGGGTTGACCCACTTCTCCCCCGCGCCGGCCCCCTGTTCGCGGGTGGCGGCACCCCCCGCACACTCTACCGCCGGTCGTCGCTGCTGCCGGTCGTCGCTGCGGGTCAGGCTCGGACGAGAGGCTAGAATCCGCACATGAAAGTCGTCGTCGTCGAGTCGCCGGCCAAGGCCAAGACGATCAACAAGTACCTCGGCCGCGACTACGAGGTGCTGGCCTCGTTCGGCCATATCCGTGATCTGCCCGCCAAGGACGGCTCCGTCGATCCGGAGGCGGACTTCCATATGCTGTGGGAGCTCGACGACCGGGGCTCGAAGCGCGTCTCCGACATCGTCAAGGCGCTGAAGGGCGCCGACGGCCTGATCCTGGCGACCGACCCGGATCGCGAGGGCGAGGCGATCTCCTGGCACGTGGTCGAGGCGCTCACCGCGCGGCGCGCCCTCAAGGGCATGCCGGTGGAGCGCGTGACCTTCAACGCGATCACCAAGGCGGCGGTGGAGACCGCCATGCGCCAGCCCCGGCAGATCGACCAGGCGCTGGTCGACGCTTACCTGGCGCGACGGGCGCTAGACTATCTCGTCGGCTTCAACCTCTCGCCGGTCCTGTGGCGCAAGCTGCCGGGGGCCCGCTCGGCGGGCCGCGTGCAGTCGGTGGCGCTGCGCCTCGTCTGCGAGCGCGAGCGCGAGATCGAGGTCTTCAAGCCGCGGGAATACTGGTCGCTGGTGGCGACCCTGGTGACCGACACCGGCGCCACCTTCGAGGCCCGCCTCACCGGCGCCGACGGCAAGCGCATCCAGCGCCTCGACGTGGGCTCCGGCGACGAGGCGGCGGCGTTCAAGCGCGACCTCGAACTCGCAACCTTCTCGGTCGGCAGCGTCGAGGCCAAGCCCGCCAAGCGCCACCCCGCCCCGCCCTTCACCACCTCGACCCTGCAGCAGGAGGCCTCCCGCAAGCTCGGGATGGCGCCGGCCCAGACCATGCGTGCCGCCCAGAAGCTCTACGAGGGCGTCGAGATCGACGGCGAGACGGTGGGTCTCATCACCTACATGCGGACGGACGGCGTCGACATGGCGCCGGAGGCCATCGAGGACGTGCGCCGGGTCGTGGCCCGGGAGTACGGCGAGCGCTACCTGCCGGGGAGCCCGCGCAAGTACAGCGTCAAGGCCAAGAACGCCCAGGAAGCGCACGAGGCCGTGCGCCCCACCGACATGGGCCGGCTGCCCAAGACCGTGGCCCGCACCGTCGATGCCGAACAGGCCAAGCTCTACGAGCTGATCTGGACCCGCACGGTGGCGAGCCAGATGGAATCGGCCGAGCTGGAGCGCACCACGGTGGACGTCGTCGCGCAGGTCGGGCCGCGCAAGCTGGAACTGCGTGCCACCGGCCAGGTGGTGAAGTTCGACGGCTTCCTTACCCTCTACCAGGAGGGCAAGGACGACGAGGAGGACGAGGACGGCCGTCGCCTGCCGCCGATGAAGGCCGGCGACGCGCTCAAGCGCGAGCGCATCGCCTCGACCCAGCACTTCACCGAGCCGCCGCCGCGCTATTCCGAGGCCAGCCTCGTCAAGCGCATGGAGGAGCTCGGCATCGGCAGGCCCTCCACCTACGCCGCCGTGCTGCAGACCCTGCGCGACCGCGAATACGTGCGGATCGACAAGAAGCGTCTGGTCGCCGAGGACAAGGGCCGCCTCGTCACCGGCTTCCTCGAGAGCTTCTTCAAACGCTACGTCGAGTACGACTTTACCGCCGATCTCGAGACGCAGCTCGACCGTGTCTCGAACGCCGAGATCGACTGGCGCGAGGTGCTGCGGGACTTCTGGCGCGACTTCTCCGCCGCGATCGCGGGCACCAAGGAGCTGCGCGTCGCCGAGGTGCTCGACGCCCTCAACGACCTGCTCGGCGCCCACATCTTCCCCGAGAAGGCCGATGGCTCGAACCCGCGCACCTGCCCGACCTGCGGCGCAGGCCAGCTCTCCCTGAAGCTCGGCAAGTTCGGCGCCTTCGTGGGCTGCTCGAACTATCCGGAGTGCAAGTACACCCGCCAGCTCGCCGCCTCGGGCGTCGAGGGCGACGGCGAGGGCTCGTCCGAGAACGGCGGCCAGCCCGGCACGCGGGTGCTCGGCAACGACCCCGTGTCCGGCCTGCCCGTGACGGTGCGCGACGGCCGCTTCGGCCCCTTCGTCCAGCTCGGCGAAGCCTCGACCGAGAAGGAGGCGCCCAAGCCCAAGCGCTCGTCGATCCCGAAGGGCACCAGCCCGTCCTCGGTCGACCTGGAAATGGCGCTGAAGCTTCTGTCGCTCCCGCGCGAGGTGGCCCGCCACCCCGAGACCGGCGAGCCGATCCTGGCCAATCTCGGCCGCTTCGGCCCTTACGTGCAGCACGGCAAGATGTACGCGAATCTCGGGCGCGACGACGACGTGCTGGAGATCGGTGCCAACCGGGCCATCGACCTCATCGTCGCCAAGGAGCAGGGCGGCGGCCGGCGCGGACCGGCGGCCGATCCGGGCCGGCCGCTGGGCGAGCACCCCGAGACGGGCAAGCCCATCGTGGTGAAGTCGGGCAAGTACGGCCCCTACGTCACGGACGGCAC
>NZ_JAIEOF010000300.1 GCF_019750675.1 Methylobacterium sp. | reverse complement strand
CACGACACCACCGGCGGGGTCGAGGATCTGCGGGCGGGGCGCGTCCGCTTCATCGGCGAGGCCCGGACGCGCATCCGCGAGGACGCCCTGCGCATCCTGCGGTTCTTCCGGTTTCATGCCCGCTACGGCGCTGGATCGCCCGATCCCGAGGGGTTGTCCGCCTGCAACGCCGCCCGTGACGCCCTGGACGGGCTCTCGCGCGAGCGGATCCGGGCGGAAATCCTCAAACTGCTGCTGGCTCCGGGGGCGCCCGCCGCCATCGAGACGTTGAGCGAGACCGGCCTGCTGATGCGGCTGATCGGCGGCCTCGGCGACCGCGGCCGCTTCCTTCGCGCCCTCGCGGACGGCGCGGAGACGTCGGCGATCGAGCGGCTGGCGGCGCTGGCGATCTGGTCCGATGCGGATGCGGAGCGGCTGGAACTCAGGCTACGGCTCTCGAAGGCCGAACGCGCGGCGCTCGTGGCCTATGGGCGTGCGCTCGGTGCCCTGCACGGACGGGCCGCGATCGACGCCATGGAGATGCGAAGGCTGGCCGCCGACTATGATGGTCGCGCCCTCGGGATCGCGCGCATCGCGATTCGCACGGAACCGCATCCGGTCCTATCGCCCGAGGCGGATCTCTATCTCGACAATCTGATGCGTGGCCGCATCGCTGCGCCGAGGCTTCCCCTCGCGGGCGCCGATCTGGTGGCGAAGGGCGTTCGACCCGGTCCGGAGATAGGCCGCCGGCTTGCCCTGGTGCGAGCCCTGTGGCTGGAGCTCGGCTGCCCGGAGAATGCGGCCGCGCGCGAGACCCTCCTCGAGCGCGCGACCGGATAGGGGCTCGAAACCGATCGGCTCAGAAGTTGAGCGCGACCTTGGCGTCGCGGAGCTGGACGATCTGGCCGGTGAGCTCGTCTTTCTTCGCGAAGTCTTCGGTGGCGTCGCGCAGCAGTTCGACCGCCTCGATGTCGCGGTCGAGGGATTCCTGGGTGATCTCCTCGAAGGGGTTCGCGCGCTCGGCGATGACCGTCACGGCGGTCGGGCCGATATCGGCGAAGCCGCCACGGACCAGGACGCGCTTGCCGGTGTGACCGGCCTCGTTGATCACGATGACGCCGACCTTGAGGGCGGTGAGAACGGGGGCGTGGCCGGGGAGCACGGTCATCTCACCCTCGATGCCGGGCAATTGCACGGCCTCGATCGGACCGGAATACAGCGTCCGCTCGGGGCCGACGAAATCGAACTGGAAGGTGGCCATGAGGTCGAGGATCCCGGCTCGGGGTGTCTGTAAGGGGTGACGGCGCGCCGGACCCGGAAGGCGCGCGCCGTCGTGTTGGTCGTCAGGCCCGACGGCGATCGGCGACGAAGCCGATCCCGAGGCCCAGCACCGCGCCGATGATGGCGAAGATGCCGATATGCTGCATCTGGCCCGTGGTCAGGGAGCCGCCGCGGGTTCCCGCCGGCGAATCCCCCTGAACCTCGAGGCTGAACGAGCCGATCTTGATCTCGGCGGCTTCGGGCCGGGTAAGATACCCGGCGAGGCCACCGACCACGAGACCGACGAGGAGGAGAACGATCTTCGCGTTCAAGACCTCAGGCCGCCGCGGCGATCTTCTTCGCCTTCTCCTTGGCGTCCTCGATCGTGCCGACCATGTAGAACGCCGCCTCCGGCAGGTCGTCGTACTCGCCGTTCACGAGGCCCTTGAAGCCCTTGATCGTGTCGGCCAGCGGGACCTGGATGCCCGGCGAGCCGGTGAAGATCTCGGCCACCGAGAAGGGCTGCGAGAAGAAGCGCTCGATCTTGCGGGCGCGGGCGACGGTGAGCTTGTCCTCTTCCGAGAGCTCGTCCATGCCCAGGATCGCGATGATGTCCTGAAGGGCCTTGTAGCGCTGCAGCGTCTGCTGGACCTTACGGGCGACGTCGTAGTGCTCCTCGCCGAGGACGGCGGGGTTGAGCATGCGCGAGGTGGAGTCCAGCGGATCCACGGCCGGGTAGATGCCTTTCTCGGCGATCGAGCGCGACAGCACGGTCGTGGCGTCGAGGTGGGCGAACGAGGCGGCGGGCGCCGGGTCGGTCAGATCGTCGGCCGGCACGTAGATGGCCTGCACCGAGGTGATCGAACCCTTGGTGGTGGTGGTGATGCGCTCCTGCAGGGCGCCCATGTCGGTGGCCAGCGTCGGCTGGTAGCCCACCGCCGACGGGATGCGGCCCAGCAGCGCCGACACTTCCGAGCCGGCCTGGGTGAAGCGGAAGATGTTGTCCACGAAGAACAGCACGTCCTGGCCCTGGTCGCGGAAGTCCTCGGCAATGGTCAGGCCGGTGAGCGCGACGCGCGAGCGGGCGCCGGGGGACTCGTTCATCTGTCCGTAGACCAGGGCGCACTTGGAGCCCTCGGCCGAGCCGTTGTGCTCCTTGGGGTCCATGTTGACCTTGGACTCGATCATCTCGTGGTAGAGATCGTTGCCCTCGCGTGTGCGCTCACCGACGCCGGCGAACACCGAGTAGCCGGAGTGCACCTTGGCGATGTTGTTGATGAGCTCCATGATCAGCACGGTCTTGCCCACGCCGGCGCCGCCGAACAGGCCGATCTTACCGCCCTTGGCGTAGGGGGCGAGGAGGTCGACCACCTTGATGCCGGTGACGAGGATCTGCGACTCGGTGGACTGCTCGGAATAGGCCGGCGCCGGCTGGTGGATGGCGCGCAGCGTCTCCGACTGGATCGGGCCGGCCTCGTCGATCGGCTCGCCGATGACGTTCATGATGCGGCCGAGGGTGTTGAAGCCGACCGGGACCTTGATGGCCTCGCCGGTGTCGGTGACTTCCTGGCCGCGCACCAGGCCTTCCGAGGTGTCCATGGCGATGCAGCGCACGGTGCTCTCGCCGAGCTGCATGGCGACTTCGAGAACGAGGCGGCTGCCGTTGTTCTTCGTCTCCAGGGCGTTGAGAATCTCGGGCAGGTGGCCGTCGAAGTGTACGTCGACCACGGGGCCGATGACCTGGGTGATCTTGCCGACCTTGTTCGAGCCGGCGCCGGGGAGAGCGGTGTTCGCCATGTTACGGGTCCTTTGAATACGTTGCGTTCAGGGCGTCGGAGAGCGCTTAGAGCGCTTCGGCACCCGAGATGATCTCGATGAGTTCCTTGGTGATCATGGCCTGACGCGTCCGGTTGTAGATCTGCGTCTGCTTCTTGATCATCTCGCCGGCGTTGCGCGTGGCAGAGTCCATGGCGCCCGTCCGGGCACCCTGCTCGGAAGCGGCGTTCTCCAGGAGCGCGCGGAAGACCTGGACGGTGAGGTTGCGCGGCAGCAGCGTGTCGAGGATGGCCTCCTCGCTCGGCTCGAACTGCAGGGCGGCGTCGGGAGCCGTGGCGCCGGTCTCCGGCAGCTCGGCCGGGATGAGCTTCTGCGCGGTCGGGATCTGCGAGATCACGGAGCGGAAGCGCGAATAGAACAGCGTCGCGACGTCGAACTCACCGGCATCGAAGCGCGCGATGATGCTGTCGGCGATCTCCGCGGCGAACTCGTAATCGACCGCCTTGTTGCCGCGCAGATCCCGGTTCTCGATGATCTCGTCGCGGAACTGGCGGCGCAGAAGGTCGTAGCCCTTCTTGCCGACGGTGATGATCTTCACCGTCTTGCCCTCGGCGACCAGCTTGCGGGCGTGCTCGCGGGCGAGACGCGCGATCGACGAGTTGAAACCGCCGCACAGGCCGCGATCGGCCGTGCAGACGATGAGCAGGTGAGTCTTCTCCGAGCCGGTACCAGACAGGAGCCGGGGCCCCTGCACGCCGCCGACGAGGTTCGCCGCGAGGTTGCCGAGCACCTGGGACATCTTCTCGGCGTAGGGACGCGCGCTCTCGGCGGCCATCTGGGCGCGCCGCAGTTTGGCGGCGGCGACCATCTGCATCGCCTTGGTGATCTTCTGCGTGCCCTTCACCGAAGTGATGCGGTTCCGCAGATCCTTCAAACTCGCCATGGGGTGACTTCCAGATCCATCCGCTGCCGCTCAAGGCGAGGCGCCCGGACGACCCGGGCGCCTGCTCTCACTGAGGTCCGGCCCCCTTGGGCGGCCGGTCGTGCTGTCGAAGCTTTACGCCAGGGACTTGGCGACGCTCTCGACGACGCCCTTCAGCGTCTTGGCGCTGTCGTCGGACAAGTCCTTCGAGTCGCGGATCTTGGTCAACAGGTCGGCGTGCTTGGTGCGCAGGGCCGAGAGCAGGGCGTCCTCGAAGGGGCGAACCTTGTTCAGCGGCAGCGTGTCGAGGTAGCCGTTCACGCCGGCATAGATCACCGCAACCTGCTCTTCCATCTTCAGCGGCGAGAACTGCGGCTGCTTCAGGAGCTCAGTCAGGCGCGAGCCACGGTTCAGGAGCTTCTGGGTCGACGCGTCGAGATCCGAGCCGAACTGCGCGAAGGCCGCCATCTCGCGGTACTGCGCGAGCTCGCCCTTGATCTTGCCGGCGACCTTCTTCATCGCCTTCGTCTGGGCCGAGGAGCCCACGCGGGAGACCGAGAGGCCGACGTTCACCGCCGGGCGGATGCCCTGGTAGAACAGGTCGGTCTCGAGGAAGATCTGGCCGTCGGTGATCGAGATCACGTTGGTGGGGATGTAGGCCGAGACGTCGTTGGCCTGGGTCTCGATGACCGGCAGCGCGGTCAGCGACCCGTTGCCGGCGGCGTCGCCCATCTTGGCGGCGCGCTCGAGGAGGCGCGAGTGCAGGTAGAACACGTCGCCGGGATAGGCCTCGCGGCCCGGCGGGCGGCGCAGCAGCAGCGACATCTGGCGGTAGGCGACGGCCTGCTTGGAGAGATCGTCGTACACGATCACGGCGTGCATGCCGTTGTCGCGGAAGTACTCGCCCATGGCGCAGCCGGCGAAGGGCGCGATGAACTGCATCGGCGCGGCGTCCGAGGCGGTGGCGGCGATGACGATCGAGTATTCGAGGGCGCCGTTGTCTTCCAGAGACTTCACGAACTGGGCGACGGTGGAGCGCTTCTGACCGATGGCGACGTAGACGCAGTAGAGCTTGGCGTTCTCGTCGGTGCCCGCATGGGCTGGCTTCTGGTTCAGGATGGTGTCGAGGGCGATGGCGGTCTTGCCGGTCTGGCGATCGCCGATGATCAGCTCGCGCTGGCCACGGCCGACGGGGATCAGGGCGTCGATCGCCTTGAGGCCGGTGGCCATCGGCTCGTGCACCGACTTGCGCGGGATGATGCCCGGAGCCTTCACGTCGACGCGGCGACGCTCGGTGGTGGCGATGGGACCCTTGCCGTCGATGGGGTTGCCGAGCGCGTCGACGACGCGGCCCAGCAACGCCTTGCCGACGGGCACGTCCACGATGGCGCCGGTGCGCTTGACGGTCTGGCCTTCCTTGATGTCGCGATCGGAACCGAAGATCACGATGCCGACATTGTCCTGCTCGAGGTTGAGGGCCATGCCGCGCACGCCCGACTCGAACTCGACCATCTCGCCGGCCTGGACGCTGTCGAGGCCGTAGGCGCGGGCGATGCCGTCACCGACGGACAGAACCTGGCCGACCTCGGTGACTTCGGCTTCCTGGCCGAAATTCTTGATCTGATCCTTCAGGATCGCGGAGATCTCGGCGGCGCGGATGTCCATCGTCGGGCCTCTTGTCGTTGAATGAATGAATGGGGTTGGGGACGGGAAGCGGTCGGGCCTCGAGGGCCCTTACCGGGCTTCCCGCATCGCGAGGCGAATGCCGTTGAGCTTGGTGCGCAGGGAGGCGTCCACCATGCGGCTGCCGATCTTGACCACGAGGCCGCCGATCAGGCTGGGATCGATCCGGAGGTCGAGGTCGATCTCCGACTTCGCGACATCGCGCAGGGAGGCCTTGATCTCCTCGATCACCGCGTCGGAGGGACGCTCGGCCACCGTGACCTCGGCCCGGACGATGCCCTTCGATTCACGCACCAGGGTGCGGAAGCCGCGGATCATGTCGGGCAGGGCGAACAGGCGGCGATTGGCGGCGGCGAGGCGGATGAAGTTGGCGCCGAGACCGCCGATGCCGGACTTCTCGAGCAGGGCGACGATGGCCGCCTCCTGCTCGGCCCCGGAGAAGACCGGGCTGCGCACGAAGCGGCGCAGGTCCGCGCTTTCCTTGAGCATCGCGTCGAACTGGTCGAGGCTCGCCGCAACACCATCGATGTCGCGCTCGTCGCGCGCCAGTTCGAACAAGGCCGAGGCGTAACGCGCCGCTACGCCTGCAACCGGGGAACCCGCCTCGGAACCGTTCTGCGCCACGCGCCGCTCTCTCTTCAATCCTGCCTGAGGGCTCCGGCCGTGTCGCACCGTGTTCGGCGCGGGCTTTCGAAACCGTCAGGATTGGGAACGTGCCGGTCTGCGCGGGCCGTGAAAAGCCCGCCCTTCCGGCGCGGCGAGGGCCTAGCATGCGTGTCCGGGGGGCGCAAGACGAGGGAACTTGCGCCGATGCGTTGTGCAACGCGAGATGCCGAACCCTGTTCCGATGCGGGCAAACGGTGGCGAAGGTGAGGCCGCGGCCTCAGCAGGTTATCCGGTCGCAGCGCCGGGTGGCGGCGATCATCCGGGCCAGCGCCTTCGGGCCGGGATGGCCGAGGAGCCCGGTATTGCCGAGCACGTAGGAGGGGGTCGCACTGAGGCCGAGATCGGCAGCCATGCGCATCTGCGCCTTGAGGGCGAGGCGGACCTCCTCGCTGTCGGCGATGCCCTCGATCTCGGCCGCCGGTACGCCGAGCTTCGCCGCGGCCTGGAGGGCCCCGGGTCCGTCGATCTTGCCGGGCTTGGCGAGCATGGTCCGGTACAGGGTCCAGGCGGCGGCCGAGCCGAGCCGGCGCTGGATCGCCAGGGCGACCTTGGCAGCCTGGGCCGACTGCACCGCGAGGATTGGGTTGTTGACGAGACCGATTCGCAGGGACGGGTCGCTCTCGCTGAGCGAGACCATGTCGGCCGCCGCCTTCCGGCAATACGGGCAGTTGTAGTCGAAGAACTCGTACAGCGTGGTCTCGGCCTCCGCCGGGCCGACATAGGTCACGCCCCGGAGGGCCGGAATCTCGCCGACGATCTCGCCGGGAAGGCGCATGTTGGCAACGGGCCGACCCTCGTCGTTGTCGACCTTGAAGGCCTGTCCGTAGCCCTGCGCCAGGGCTGTCCCGGAGAGACCCGCGAGGCCTGCGGAAGCGAGGAGGAAGCGCCGGCGGTCGAAGCCCGGTGTGGCGAAGCTCATGGGGCGGCCCTGGATGCGAGGGGAAAGGGCCCGGCTTTAGACCCGCCGCCGCCGCACCGCCAGCGCCCCCGCTCAGCGCATCGCGCCGGGCCGGTCTCCCACCGCCCAGGCCAGGGCCTGCTCCAGGCGGTCGTTGCCCCAGAACAGCTCGCCGTCGTCGGTCAGGAAGGTCGGCGCGCCGAAGATGCCGCGCGAGCGCGCCTCCTCGCCGTTGACGCGCAAGCGGCCCTTGTTCGACTCGGCCGCCGCCTGCTTGAGGATGATCGTGCCGTCGAGACCGAGGCCGTTGAGGAGCGCCACCACGGCGGGCGGCTCGGCGATCGACTGGCCCCGGGCGAACTCGGCCTCGTAGACGGCCTTCGAGAACGGCACGAGCCAGTCGTGATCCATGCCGTAGGTGGCCGCCCGCGTCGCGCTCAAACTGTTCTGTGGAAAGGGGTCGGGGCGCTTGATCGTCGGCAGCCCCAGCCGCGCGGCCTCGCGCTCGACATCGCGCCACATGTGGCGGCCCTTGGCGGCGTAGAGGTTGAACGGCGACGAATTCCAGCCCTGCGCGGCGAAGATCGGCCCGACGAGGAAGGGGCGCCAGCGCACCTCGACGCCCGCCGTCGCCGCCAGCGCCTCGATCCGCATCGCCGAGAGGTAGGAATAGGTCGATGCGAACTCATACCAGAATTCGAGGGTCGGCCTGCGCGGCATGCGTCGAATCTCCGGGATCGAGGATGGTGGTGAGTGTCACCCGCCACGGGGCTGGCGACAAGGCGCTTCACGACCACGGCCACGCTGAGCGAACGCATCCGGCGGCATGGCGGTTGCACGGCCCCGCGCTCCGCTGATAAGCCGCCGCAATTCGACGACGCCGACGCGCACGAAGCCCGAACCGGAAGCGAGCCCATGACCGACGCGAACCCGAAGCCCGTCAACAAGGTCGTGCTCGCCTATTCCGGCGGCCTCGACACCTCCATCATCCTGAAGTGGCTGCAGACCACCTATGGCTGCGAGGTCATCACCTTCACGGCCGATCTCGGCCAGGGCGAGGAGCTGGAGCCAGCGCGCAGAAAAGCCGAACTACTCGGCATCAAGCCCGAGAACATCTTCATCGAGGACCTGCGCGAGGAATTCGTGCGCGACTACGTCTTCCCGATGTTCCGCGCCAACGCCGTCTACGAGGGCGTCTATCTGCTGGGCACATCCATCGCCCGGCCGCTGATCGCCAAGAAGCAGATCGAGATCGCAGAGCGGCTCGGGGCGGACGCCGTCTGCCACGGCGCCACCGGCAAGGGCAACGATCAGGTCCGGTTCGAGCTCGGCTACTACGCCCTGAAGCCCGACGTCACCGTCATCGCCCCCTGGCGCGAGTGGGACCTGAAGAGCCGCGAGCAGCTCATCGCCTTCGCGGAAGCCCACCAGATTCCGATCTCGAAGGACAAGCGCGGCGAAAGCCCCTTCTCGGTGGATGCCAACCTCCTGCACGCCTCCTCGGAGGGCAAGGTGCTGGAAGACCCCGCCGACGAGGTGCCGGACTACGTCTACTCGCGCACGATTTCGCCCGAGGAGGCGCCGGAGACGCCCACCGTCATCACCATCGGCTTCGAGAAGGGCGACGCGGTCTCCATCGACGGCGAGCCGTTGTCGCCCGCGAGCCTGCTGGCGAAGCTCAACCAGCTCGGCCACGACAACGGCATCGGCCGCCTCGACCTCGTGGAGAACCGCTTCGTCGGCATGAAGAGCCGCGGCATGTACGAGACGCCGGGCGGTACCATCCTGCTGCCGGCTCACCGCGCCATCGAGTCGATCACCCTCGATAGGGGTGCCGCGCACCTGAAGGACCAGCTGATGCCGCAATACGCGGAGCTGATCTACAACGGGTTCTGGTTCTCGCCGGAGCGCGAGATGCTCCAGGCGTTGATCGACAAGAGCCAGGAGATGGTCACCGGAGAGGTCAGGCTGAAGCTCTACAAGGGTGGCGTCCACGTCATCGGCCGCACCAGCCCGAACTCGCTCTACGACCAGGACCTCGTCACCTTCGAAGAGGGCGCGGTCGCCTACGACCATCGCGACGCGGCCGGGTTCATCAAGCTCAACGCCCTGCGCCTGCGTACGCTCGCCCAGCGCAAGAAGAAGCTCGGCGCCTGAGCGCGAAGGAGTCGGTCCGGTCCCCTCCCCAGAGGGGACCCGGCTACGGGGTCGGACGGGCGGAGGATTCCCGCAGGATTTGCGGCACCTCGCCGGAGATTTCCCGAGCCAGGAAGCCCACGGGACCGACCGACTTCGCGAGGCGCGCTCCCGCTTCGCCGTGGAGGTAGAC
>NZ_JAIEOF010000177.1 GCF_019750675.1 Methylobacterium sp. | reverse complement strand
TCCTGCAGGAGCAGGACATGACCCGCTACGACGCGGTCAACTACATCAGCCACGGCATCGCCAAGCGCCCCGGCGCCTCCGAGGCGAAGCCCGTGCGCGGCGCCGAGGACGAGCCCGCCGCCGAGCGTCCGAGCGGCGAGGAGAGCGACGGTCGCGCCAAGAAGAAGGGCGATGCCCTCGAGGCCTACTGCGTCAACCTGAACAAGAAGGCCCGCGACGGCCGGATCGACCCCCTGATCGGCCGCGAGGCCGAGGTGCAGCGCACGATCCAGATCCTCTGCCGCCGCCAGAAGAACAACCCGCTCCTCGTGGGCGAGCCCGGCGTCGGCAAGACCGCCATCGCGGAGGGGCTGGCCCGCAAGATCATCAACAAGGAGGTCCCCGAGGTCCTCGTCGACGCGACCGTATTCTCCTTGGACATGGGCACGCTGCTTGCCGGCACCCGCTACCGGGGCGATTTCGAGGAGCGCCTGAAGCAGGTGATGAAGGAGATCGAGGCGCACCCCAACGCGGTGCTCTTCATCGACGAGATCCATACGGTGATCGGCGCCGGCGCCACCTCCGGGGGCGCGATGGACGCCTCGAACCTCCTCAAGCCCGCTCTGGCCAACGGGTCGCTCCGCTGCATCGGCTCGACTACCTACAAGGAGTACCGCCAGTACTTCGAGAAGGACCGCGCCCTGGTGCGCCGCTTCCAGAAGATCGACGTCAACGAGCCGTCGATCCCCGACGCGATCGAGATCGTGAAGGGGCTGAAGCCGTATTTCGAGGAGTTCCACAAGCTCAAGTACACCACCGAGGCCGTCAAGGCCGCGGTCGAGCTGTCGGCGCGCTACATCAACGACCGCAAGCTGCCGGACAAGGCCATCGACGTCATCGACGAGACCGGCGCCTCGCAGATGCTGGTGCCGGAAGCGCGCCGCAAGCGCACCATCGGCGTCAAGGAGATCGAGGCCACCATCGCCACGATGGCGCGCATCCCGCCGAAGACCGTCTCGAAGGACGACGCGGTGGTGCTCAAGAACCTGACCGAGAACCTCAAGCGCGTGGTCTACGGCCAGCCCAACGCCATCGAGGCGCTGACCTCGGCGATCAAGCTGGCCCGGGCCGGGCTGCGTGATCCGGACAAGCCGATCGGTTCCTACCTGTTTGCGGGCCCGACCGGCGTCGGCAAGACCGAGGCCGCCAAGCAACTCGCCGCCTCGCTCGGCGTCGAGATGCTGCGTTTCGACATGTCCGAGTACATGGAGCGCCACACGGTCAGCCGGCTCATCGGCGCGCCGCCCGGCTACGTGGGCTTCGATCAGGGCGGCCTGCTCACCGACGGCATCGACCAGCACCCGCACTGCGTGCTGCTCCTCGACGAGATCGAGAAGGCGCATCCGGACCTGTTCAACATCCTGTTGCAGGTCATGGACCACGGCAAGCTGACCGACCACAACGGTAAGCAGGTCGATTTCCGCAACGTGATCATCATCATGACCACGAATGCGGGCGCTTCCGACCTCGCGCGTTCGGCCTACGGTTTCACCCAGACCAAGCGCTCGGGCGACGACGTGGAGGCGATCAACAAGCTGTTCGCGCCGGAATTCCGCAACCGGCTCGATGCCATCATCTCGTTCGGCCACCTGCCGAAGGACGTGGTGGCGAAGGTGGTGGACAAGTTCGTCCTCCAGCTCGAGGCGCAGCTCGCCGATCGCAACGTCACCATCGAGCTCTCGGACGAGGCCCGCGACTGGCTGACGGAGAACGGCTACGACGACGCCATGGGCGCTCGCCCGATGGCGCGCCTGATCCAGTCCACGATCAAAACGCCCCTGGCCGACGAGGTCCTGTTCGGGCGCCTCAAGGAGGGCGGGGCCGTCCGGGTCGTGGTGCGCAAGCCCGATGCGGGGGCCAAGGACGGGGCGAAGGATACGCTCGGCTTCGAGTTCCCGGCCGGACCCGTTACGCCGAAGCCCGAGAAGGACGTGGCCAACGCCGCCAAGAAGCACAAGCGCGCCAAAGTGAAGTCCTCCGCACGCAAGCCGAACGACAAGCGCGACGACAAGGGCGGTCCGAACGGAGGCTCGGGCGGCGTGCGCACCGTGCCCAAGGTGCCTCTGGTCAAGGCCTGATCCCAACCGAACGGCCTCCCCGGATCATCCGGGGAGGCCGTTTGCGTATGGGGACACACCGTCACGGCCGCCCGACAAATGCATACCCGGCGGTCGACACGCGATCCCGGTATGGTTAGCAAGCGCGGACACGGAGGGCGGGCAGAGCGACAGACCGGCCGGGAACGCCTCCCATCGCAGTGATCGACCGAGGAGGGCGTCCCCGATGAACGACTTGCACGAGGGCCCCCTCACGCCCGTCACCGGCACGCAGGCTCAGAGCGCCCCGAAGCTGTCCCGTCGCGAGGAGCGCCGCCTGCGCCGCAAGCGTCGGCGGCAGGGCGAGGAGATCCTGGGCTGGATCCTCGTGCCGCTGATCGTGTTCGGAATCTACTGGGGCGTGACCGCCGGCCTCGACTTCCTCGGAACCTCGCCGGGCCAGCTCTGGGACCAGCTCATGCAGGTCAAAGCGATGATGGAAAAGCGCGCCTGAAGGATCAGGGCCGCCGGAGCGCGTGGATCGAGAACAGGCGCTCGGGATCGGTCCAGACCTCGGTCGGAATCCAACCGGCCTCGCCGGAAAGGGCCTGAAAGCGCTCGACCGTGTACTTGTAGCTGTTCTCCGTATGGATCGTCTCGCCGGCCTCGAAATCGATCCGCCGGTTGGCAAGGCGGATCGACTGCGCCCGCAGGCTGACGAGATGCATCTCGATACGAGAGGCTTGGCGGTCGAAGAAGGCCCGGTGTTTGAACCCGTCGAGGTCGATCTCCGCGCCGAGTTCGTTCCGGATGCGGGTCAGGAGGTTGCGGTTGAAGGCCGCCGTCACTCCGGCCGCGTCGTCATAGGCCGCATCAAGCACGGCCTTGTCCTTCACGAGGTCGACGCCGATGATCAGGGTCGCGCCGGGCCCGAGCACCCGGCCGAAATGCGCCAGCAGGCTGGTGGCCTGGGGCGGCTCGAAATTGCCGATGGTCGAGCCGGGGAAGAAGCCGGCGACCGGTCCCTCGGACAGCCCCTCCGGCAGGGTGAAGGCGCGGGTGAAATCGGCCGCCACGGGGGTGATCGTCAGGTTCGGGAAGTCGCGTGCCAGCGCTTCCGCCTCGCTCCGCAGGAAGCTCTCCGAGACGTCCACCGGTACGTAGGCCGCCAGATCCGGCCGGTGCACCATCAGGCGCCGCACCTTCACGGTGGAGCCGCTGCCGAGTTCCACCAGGTTGGCCCGCGCCGGCAGGGTCACGGCGATGGCCGCGCCCTGATCGTCGAGGATGCCGAGTTCGGTGCGGGTCGGGTAGTATTCCGGCTGGCGGGTGATTGCCTCGAACAGGTCCGACCCGGCCGCGTCGTAGAAATACTTGGCGGAGAGGAACTTCTGGGGGGCCGATAGGCCCACCATCACGTCGTCGAGGAATTGGCGCTCGGCGTCGATGGCGGCGATCGGGGTCGCGTCCGTGAAGACGGGATTGATGGTCAAAGCGTCTCTCCGGATACGCGACGGGTCTCGAAAACTCAGCGGGCGTCCGACAGGCGCAGGCCCGTGAACTGCCAGCGCTGGTGCGGATAGAAGAAGTTGCGGTAGCCCACCCGTGCATGGCCCTGCGGCGTCGCCACGGAGGAGCCGCGCAGCACGAACTGGTTCGACATGAACTTGCCGTTGTACTCGCCGAGTGCCCCGTCCACCGGCCGGTAGCCCGGATAGGCGGTGTAGGCGCTGCGGGTCCATTGCCAGACGAGGCCGAAGGCGTCGGCGAGGCGATCCTCGCGGGCGGCCACCTCCCATTCGAACTCGGTCGGCAGGTCACGCCCGGCCCAGCGCGCATAGGCGTCGGCCTCGTAGTAGCTGATGTGGGTGACGGGCAGCGCCGGATCGACCGCTCGGATGCCCGCGAGCGTCATGCTCGCCCAGCCTTCGCCCGCGCGCCGCCAGTAGCCCGGCGCGTCCCAGCCCTCGGCCTGCGCGGCGATCCAGCCGTCCGAGAGCCAGAGTTCCGGGCGCGCGTAGCCACCATCGGCCATGAAGGCGAGCCAGTCGGCATTGGTGACCAGGGCGCGGTCGATGGTGCCGCCCTGGATCAGCACGTCGTGGCGGGGCGATTCGTTGTCGAACGAGAAGCCTTCGCCGGCATGGCCGATCTGCGTGATGCCGCGGGCGAGGTCCACCCGACCCGTGGCGTCCTGCGGCCGTGGAAAGCGCCAGTCCGTATCGTAGGCGGGGCCGAGGGGGTTCTGCGCGAAGGCGTGCAGGATGTCGGTGACCAGAAGCTCCTGGTGCTGCTGCTCGTGGTAGAGCCCGATTTCCAGCACCGGCAGGATCGCATCGAGGGCGCTCGCCGAAGCCTGGCTCAGGAGGGCCTCGACCGCGCGGTCCACATGTGCCCGGTAGCCCGCGACCTCGTCGGCGGTGGGACGGGTGATGAGACCCCGCATGATCCGCGGCTGACGCGGGCCGGCGGCGACGTAGTACGAGTTGAACAGGTAGTGCAGCCGCTCGTCGTAGATCGCGTAGCCCGGCAGGTGCTCGCGCAGGAGGAACTGCTCGAAGAACCACGTTGTGTGCGCGCGGTGCCACTTCGTCGGGCTCGAATCCGCCATCGACTGGACCTGCTGGTCCTCGGGCGACAGGGGCGCGGCGCGGCGCTCGGTCTCGTCGCGGACGTGGCGGAAAGCGGCGGTCCAGGCCGCCCGATCGACGGGGCGCACGCCGAGGTGCGGGGGCGGGAAGGCCGCCGGATCGGCCGCCTCGTCACGGGTCTCGCGAAACGCTGCCGTCGCTGCCATGGCGGCCACTCCCTACTTCTTTCGAGAAGGTGAGATATGGCTGCGCGGGCATTCGACAACCGAGGCCCTGCCGGGCTCTTCGTCGCGGTCACGCTTGCGCGGTGGCCGAACCGCATTCTACGCGGCCGAACCGGGTCGCCTTTTTGCCGCCATGGTGAGATCGCCTTAACCCTCCGGGGCCGACACTCCGCCTTCGACGCGGGGCAACCGGACCGGACTCGGATGCGGATCGATCTCATGGCAGGAGCGACCACGGGCGCCGTGGCACGCAAGCTGGCGCCGACGCCCACGATCCTGGTGTTCGATTCCGGGCTCGGCGGCCTCACGGTGCTGGAGCAGGTGCGGCGAGCCCGTCCTGACGCCGCTTACGTCTACGCAGCCGACGACGCGGCCTTCCCGTATGGCCGCCTCTCGGAGCCGGTGCTGGTGGAGCGGGTGCTTACCGTCATGGAGCGCCTGATCGGCCTGCACGCGCCGGACCTCGTGGTGGTGGCCTGCAACACGGCATCGACGCTGGTCCTGCCGGCCCTCCGCCAGCGCTTCGTCACCCCGTTCGTCGGCGTCGTGCCGCCGATCAAACCGGCGGCGGAAGCCACGCGCTCGCGGGTGGTGAGCCTGCTGGCGACCCCCGGCACCGTGGCGCGGGCCTATACCCACGAACTCGTGGAAACCTACGCGGGCGCCTGCGCCGTCACCCTGGTGGGGGCTCCGAACCTCGCCGGATTCGCCGAGGCCGAACTGGCCGGCAGCCCGGTCGACGATGCCGCGCTCGCCAGCGAGATCGCGCCCTGCTTCGTCACCCTGGAGGATGGCCAGCGTACCGACGTGGTCTGCCTCGCCTGCACACATTATCCGCTTCTCCTCCCCCGCTTCCAGGCGCTTGCCCCCTGGCCGGTGACATGGATCGACCCGGCCCCGGCCATCGCCCGGCGGGTGATCCAGCTCCTCGGCCCGGTCGATCGCAATGCACCGGATGCCGCCCCGGTGTTCGGCGCCTTCACCGGAGGGGCCGGCCTGACCGCTCCGCTGCGGCGCTCCCTGGCCGCGCGGGGCGTCGGCGGAATCGCGGTGGAGGCCATGCCGCTGGGCCTGCAATAGCGGGCGCACCGCCGGCCGCAGCTTCGCTCTACACAGGTTCGTCGCATCGGCGCGGGCCAGGACATCGCCGGGGCGCACGAACCAGCCATGCCGTTCCTCGGCGTCACGCGCCTGTGCATCCGCCGCCTGCCGGGCGTCGCGCTCCTCGGCCACCCGAGCCCGCAGCACGCGACGATGACCGACCGCGCGCCGCGCCTGACACGTTCGGGACCGATCCATCCGGCGCCCCCGGCCTGAGCCGAGCCGGCTCGGCATTGACGCGGGGGCGGGCCTGCTCTAACGAAGCGCCGGTGACGGGGCTCCGACGAGGGGCCCCGACGCATTTTCAAGCGCACCCGTGGGCGGCCCTGTCCGTCCTGTCGCTCCGTCCCCGGCCCGAGCCGGCGTCGAAGAGAGGAGGGCGCGTTCCTCGATAGATCTCCATTGCGAGAGGAACCGCGATGTCAAAACGCATTCAGGCGAAGCACAAGCTTGATCGCCGCATGGGCCAGAACATCTGGGGCCGCCCGAAGAGCCCCGTCAATCGCCGCGAGTACGGCCCCGGCCAGCACGGCCAGCGCCGCAAGGGCAAGATGTCCGACTTCGGCACGCAGCTGCGCGCCAAGCAGAAGCTCAAGGGCTACTACGCCAACATCACCGAGAAGCAGTTCCGCCGCTACTATGCCGAGGCGATCCGCCTGCGCGGCGATTCCGGCGAGAACCTGATCGGCCTGCTCGAGCGCCGCCTCGACGCCGTCGTGTACCGTGCGAAGTTCGTACCGACCCCGTTCGCGGCGCGTCAGTTCGTCAACCACGGTCACGTCAAGGTCAACGGCCAGCGCGTCAACATCGCCAGCTACCTCGTGAAGCCGGGCGATCTGATCGAGGTCAAGGACTCGTCCAAGCAGCTCGAGATCGTCGTCGTGGCCGCGCAGCTCCCGGAGCGCGACGTGCCGGACTACATCGAGGTGGATCATCAGAAGATGACGGCCCGCGTCACCCGCGTACCGAACCTCGGCGAGGTTCCCTACCCGGTTCAGATGGAACCGAACCTGGTCATCGAGTTCTATTCGCGCTGATCCAACCGGTCAGAGCCGATACGCAGGAGGGCCGCCCGGAAGGGTGGCCCTTTTTCTTTGTCATGCGGGGATGGGCGTTCCCGGCTCGATCCGGTGGCCCGGGTCGATCCGCCGGGCGCCGTACGGTGCGTCGCGAGGAGCACCCGGATCACGCCCGCTCCCGTACCAGACGTGGCATGCGGCGGGCGTTTCGCGGAGAGACGCTTAGACCGAGCCGATGGTCCGGAGCCGGGCGCGGGGATGGATCTCGGCTTGGCTCATCACCGGGGTCTCGCGGCGGAAGCGTTCGATGATGGAGCGCACGAAGGGCCGGGCCTGGACGGAGGTGACGAGCACCGGCATCTCGCCCATGCGGGCGGCGGCCTCGAAGCGGTCCCGCACCGTGTTGACGAATTCCGAGAGCTTGGAGGGCTGCATGGCGAGGTAGCGCTCGTCGCGCTCGCCCGCGATCGATTCGAGGAAGGCCTGCTCCCAGGCCGGCGACAGCGTGATGATCGGCAGCATGCCGTCCGGCCCCTGATACTGGGCGCAGATCTGGCGCCCGAGGCGGGCGCGGACATGCTCGACGATGTCGCGCGGATTCTTCACGTGGCCGGCCACCTCCGCGATGCCCTCGACGATCGCCCCGAGATCACGGATCGAAACCCGCTCGGCCAGCAGGAACTGCAGCACGCGCTGGATGCCCGTGGTGCCGATCTGACTCGGCATGACCTCCTTCAGGAGTTCGCCGTGCTCCTTGGAGAGTTCGCGCAGGAGCTTCTGCACCTCGACGTGGTTGAGGAGCTCTGAGACGTGCGCCTTGATGATCTCGGTCAGGTGCGTCGAGACCACGGTGGCGGCATCCACCACCGTGTAGCCCTTGAGCTGCGCCTGATCGCGCAGCGAAGCGTCGATCCAGGTGGCGGGCAGGCCGAAGGTCGGCTCCAGCATGTGCTGGCCGGGCAGCTGCACCTGTCCGCCCATCGGATCCATGGCCATGAACTGGCCGGGGAAGATCTGTCCCGTGCCGGCCTCGATCTCCTTCACACGGACCACGTAGGCATTAGCGTCGAGCTGCACGTTGTCGAGGATGCGCACCGAGGGCATGACGAACCCGAGATCCGCCGCGAGCTGGCGGCGCAGGGCCTTGATCTGGTCGGTGAGCCGGTCCTGCCCCTCCGGCCCGTTGACCATGGCCAGCAGGGCGTAGCCCATCTCCAGCTTGAGGTCGTCGAGCTTGAGGAGATCGGTGACGGTCTCCTCCTTGGCGGCCTGGGCGGCGGCGACCGCGGTGGGGTCCATCGGCGCGCCGTCGGCATCCAGCGGCGGAGCCTCGCGAGCGACCTTGGCGAAGTGCCAGGCGGCGTAGCCGGACGCGCCGGCGAGGCCCAGGAACGGCAGCATGGGCATGCCGGGCAGGAGCGCGATCAGCACCATGACGCCCGAGGACATGCCGAGCGCCTTCGGGTAGTTGGCGAGCTGCTTGCCGAGCGCCTTGTCGGCCGAGCCCTTCACGCCCGCCTTCGACACCAGGATGCCGGCGGCCGTGGAGACGATGAGGGCAGGCACCTGGGAGGCCAGGCCGTCACCGATCGTGAGCAGCGTGTAGGTCTTGGCAGCCCCCATGAAGGGCATGCCCTGCTGGGCGACACCGATGATGATGCCGCCGATGACGTTGATGAAGGTGATGAGCAGCGCCGCGATGGCGTCCCCGCGCACGAACTTCGAGGCACCGTCCATGGCGCCGAAGAAGGAGGACTCTTCTTCCAGGGCGGCGCGGCGGGCTTTGGCGACCTTCTCGTCGATGAGCCCCGCCGAGAGATCGGCGTCGATGGCCATCTGCTTGCCCGGCATCGCGTCGAGGGTGAAGCGGGCGGCCACCTCTGCGATGCGACCCGAGCCCTTGGTGATGACCACGAAGTTCACGATGATCAGGATCGCGAACACGATGATCCCGATGACGAAGTTGCCACCCATCACGAAGTTGCCGAAGGCCTCGATGACGTGGCCGGCGGCCGCCGTTCCCTCGTGCCCGTGACCGAGGATGAGGCGGGTCGAGGCGAGGTTGAGGGCGAGGCGCAGCAGGGTCGCGACGAGCAGCAGGGTCGGGAAGACCGTGAACTCGAGCGGGTTGTCGATGAACAGCCCGGTCATCATGATCAGCACCGAGATGATGATCGAGACCGCGAGCAGCAGGTCGAGGAGGAAGGCCGGCAGCGGGAAAATGAGCACCGTGAGGATGCCCATCACGGCGGTGGCGAAGAACAGGTCGGTGCGCTTGGACAGCGCGTTCAGGTTCGCCCGATTGGGGATCGCGAAGCGCGCGAACTGCCCGAACCCGGCACCCGACCCCGCCGCGG
>NZ_JAIEOF010000071.1 GCF_019750675.1 Methylobacterium sp. | reverse complement strand
AAGGCCTCGAGGGCACGCGCTTTCGGGAACGCATCGAAGGCTCCGAACCGGCAGGTGGCGAGCGCACCGCAGGCGGCCGCCTGCCTGAGCACGCTCTCCAGCGGCTTCCCGTCGAGCAGGCCCGCGATGAGGCCGGCCGAGAAGGCGTCGCCCGCGCCCACGGTATCGACCGCCGCGACCGCGAAGGCCGGTTGCCGGATGGGCGGCGAACCTGGGCGGAACGCGACCGCACCCCGGACGCCCAGCGTCACGACGAGCAATTCGAGGCCACCGTCCAGCAGGGCCGCGATGGCGGGCGTCGCGCTGCGTGCCTCGGCGATGCCGTCGGGATGACCGAGGCCGAGTTCAGCCGCCTCGACGGCGTTGAGGACGAGGATCGTCGTGTCGGCCAGGATCGCGGGGTCGAGGGCGCGGACGGGAGAGGGGTTGAGAAGGGTGCGGATGCCCCGGGCCCGCGACAGGACGAAGGCCTCCCGGATGGGCGCATCCGGGGATTCGAATGTCGCGGCGACGAGATCCGAGGCCTGCAGGCGCGGGGCGAACCCCAGGACGTCCTCCGCCGTGAGGGCGAGGTTGGCGCCGAGACAGACCGCGAGGCAGTTTTCGCCGGTCGGATCGATGAAGGCGACCCCGGCGCCCGTCGAGCCCGCTCGGGGCACGAGCATACCGGTGGAGAATCCGACCTGCGCGAAGGTCGACCGGACCACGGGAGAGAAGACATCCTCACCGACCGCGAAAATTCCGTCCACGTCGAGGCCGAGGCGATGGGTGGCCAGCGCGAGGTTGAAGCCCTTCCCGCCCGGCTCCGCGAGGAAGGCGGAGCCTCCGAGGGATTCTCCTGCCTGCGGCAACCGTGCGACCTTCACCGAACAGGCGATCACGAAACTGCCTACGACGAAGACTCGCATGGAGCACCCCGGCCTGATCCGCTATGGATGACTCGTACAGAAGGTCGGTGAAACGTGCGCCGGAAAATTCGGACGGGACAGGGCGATGTCGAGCCGGATCTCGCCGTCGGTGATCGCCCCTCGGTGCTGTCCCTCCTGCGGCTCCGGGACGATACCGCGATGCCCCTCTATCGCCAGATCGAGGGACAGCTGCGCGACCTGATCCTGTCGGGTTCCCTGCCGCCGGGCGTCATCCTGCCGGCGGAACGACAGCTGGCCGACAGTCTGGGCGTCAGCCGCGTCACGGTCCAGCGCGCCTATGCGGAACTCAGCGAGGACGAGCTTCTGCTGCCGCGCGGCCGCTCCGGCTTCCTCGTGCGTCGCCGTCCGGAGCCGGTGCGGCCCGGCATGGACCGCCTCAAGGGCTTCACCGAGGAGATGCGGGAACTCGGAAAGGTGCCATCCTCGCGAATTCTGGAGCGGACGGTCGCGGAGGACCGCTCGATCGCCTCGATCTTCGGCCTCCCATCCACAGCCCCGTTCCTGAAGCTGACGCGGGTGCGCTCCGGCGACGGCGTGCCGATGTCGCGGGAGGTCGCGTGGTACAACATCCGGGCCGTGCCCGCCCTCGAGGACGCCGACCTCTCGGGTTCGGTCTACGCCTTCCTGGCCCAGCACGAGGCGGGCCGCCTCGTGCGCTGCGAGCAGACGGTGGAGGCGACCATGCCGACGGCGGCCGAATGCGAGATCTTCGCGTTCGAGAAGCCGCTGCCCTGCCTGCTGATCAAGCGACACAGCTACAACCGGGACGCCGTCATGGTCGAGTATGTCGAGGGCCTGTTCCGGGGCGATGCCTATCGTTACCGGGTCGATCTGACCCGGTAGGCCGACGGGACGGCCCGGGTCGCGCCGTCACCGCAGAAGATTGGTCTTGGCCAAGTCGAGCACGGAATCCCCGCGCCCGCTCATCACGGCACGCAGCACGTAAAGGCTGAAACCCTTCACCTGCTTGCCGTCGATCTTCGGAGGCATCGAGAGTTCCTGCCGGGCGACCACGCAGTCGAGGAGGGCCGGCCCCGGATGGGCCATCACCTCGCGCACGGCCGCCTCCAGCTCGGCCGGGTCCTCGACCCGGACGGCGTGGATCCCGGCGCCGCGCGCCATGGCGGCGAAGTCCGGATTGTCGAGGGACACGCCGGTCTCGATGTAGCCGGCGGCCTTCATCTCCAGCTCGACGAAGCCGAGGGTCCCGTTGTTGTAGATCACGATCTTCAGGGGCAGCTTGTGCTGGCGCAGGGTGAGGAGGTCGCCCATCAGCATGGCGAAACCGCCGTCGCCGGACAACGAGACGACCTGCCGATCGGGATAGGCCGATTGGGCGCCGATGCCCTGCGCCATCGCGTTGGCCATCGAGCCATGGACCCAGGAGCCGATGAGCCGGCGTCGGCCGTTCATCTTGAGGTAGCGGGCCGCCCAGATCGTCGGGGTGCCGACATCGGCCGTGAACACCGCATCGTCGTCGGCCGCCTCGCTGACGAGCTTCGTCAGGTATTGCGGGTGAATCGGCTGCTTGGCCGATTTGAGGCCGAACCAGCCCTTCGCCGGCGCGCCTGTCGCGAGATCGTCGAGGTCCTCCCGCGCCTTGGCGTAGTGCTTCAGGGCGGCGTCGAGGTGCTTGCGCTCGCGCTTGACGGTGAGCTTCGGCAGCAGCGCCCGGAGGGTGTCGTCCACGTGGCCGACGAGGCCGAGATCGAGCTTGCACCGGCGCCCGAGCTGGCCGGGGCGGATGTCGACCTGGGCGACTTGCGCGTCCTGCGGGTAGAACTGCCGATAGGGGAAATCGGTGCCGAGCATCAGCAGCGTGTCGCAGGACATCATCGCGGCGTAGCCCGAGGAGAACCCGATCAGCCCCGTCATGCCGACGTCGTAGGGGTTGTCGTACTCGACCACGTCCTTGCCGCCGAGCGCGTGGACGATCGGGCTCTTCAGAGCCTCGGCGAGCTGAAGCAGCTCGGCATGGGCCCCGGTGCAGCCGCGACCGCACAGCAGGGTGATCCGCTCGGACCCGTTGAGGAGGTCGGCCAGCGCGTTCAGGTCGGTCTCGGCGGGGCGCACCACGGGCCGGGGCGGGATCAGCCCGGCATTGGGCGCCACGCCGCGGGTCGGCGCATCCATCAGGGCGACGTCGCCGGGGATGATCACGACGGCGACGCCGGAGAGGCCGATCGCCGCCCGCATCGCATTCTCGAGCACCTGCGGCAGTTGCGAGGCGTCGCCCACCATTTCGCAGTAATGGCTGCACTCGCGGAACAGCTCGCCCGGATGCGTTTCCTGGAAGTAGCCCGAGCCGATCTCGGCGGTGGGGATATGGGCCGCGATGGCCAGCACCGGGGTGCGGGTGCGGTGACAATCGTAGAGTCCATTGATGAGGTGCACGTGGCCCGGACCGCAGGAGCCGGCGCAGACCGCGAGTTTGCCGGACAGCTGACTGTCGGCCCCCGCCGCGAAGGCCGCCACCTCCTCGTGCCGGACATGCACCCAATCGATGGTGCCGCGCGCTCGAAGCGACTCGGTGAGGGCGTTCAGGCTGTCGCCGACGATGCCGTAGATCCGCTGGATGCCGGCCTGGTCGAGGGTGTCGACGATGAGGTCCGCGACGGTGACGATCTTCATGGGGCACGGGCTCCGGTTGTCACGAGCCGAACCTTCACCGTCGCGGGGAGTTCCACCGGGGCCGTGTCCCCGGCGCAAATCTGCCAAGCGGGGCACACGCCGCGCGGGCGCTCCCGGCCGTGCCCCTCAGCAGCTGAGGCGTCGACCTTCGTTGCGCCCGAACTTCCGGTAGTGGACGGCGGCCGAGGGCATCTGGCCATTCTCGACCGCGCGCCGGACGTCGGGATTGCAGCGCAGGTACTCGCGCTCGTCGAATCCGTATTCCCGTCCGCGATCGCGGCGCCCGCGACCCTCGTCGTCCGAGGCCCGGCGGCGGTCGTCGCGGTCGTCGTAGCGGGAACCGCGCTCGCGATAGCCGTCGTCGCGCCCCTCGTAGCGGGAACCCCGGTCGCGGGAGCCGTAATCGCGGTCGCCGTAGGGCTGGGCGAGGGCCGGCCCCAACAGGGCGAGGCCGACCACCACCATTCCACCAAGCAGCTTCATGTCCCGTGTTCTCCGTGTTCGATGCGTTGAAACACCTTATGTACAGATTTGGTTCGGCAAATCGCTGCGTTCGATGACGTAGGGCCGCTCCGTGGTTCATCCGCGCACGCGGCACGCGCCGATGAGCCGGCTCGGGGCGCGAAGCGTGGCTGTGGCGGGGTCGCAACACCCCGAAAGCATCCAGACTTTGCCTTGGGAGCCCCAAGCCTCCGCCGCGATCCCGCCATAAACCGGGACCACCTCAGGAAGCGCGGTAAACGATAGTCCCCCCAACGATTTACCGCAGAGTTCAGACGCTTTCCGAGGTTCGGCTCCCGGGAGTCGCGCGCAAGCCCCACGGGGCACGCGCCGTCCCGTGCCCTCGGTCGCCCTGAAGTCAACCAAAGCGTATCAGGCCGGGGCGGCGAGACAGACGATGGACGCGCGTAAAACCGATAAGTCGAAGCTTCCGAGCCGCCATGTCACGGAGGGGCCCGAGCGCGCGCCCCACCGCTCGTATCTCTATGCCATGGGCCTGACGCGCGAGCAGATCCACCAGCCGCTGGTGGGTGTCGCCTCCTGCTGGAACGAGGCCGCCCCCTGTAACATCTCGCTGATGCGCCAGGCGCAGGCGGTGAAGAAGGGCGTCTCGGCCGCCAACGGCACCCCGCGCGAGTTCTGCACCATCACGGTGACGGACGGCATCGCCATGGGCCACGCCGGCATGCGCGCCTCGCTGCCTTCCCGCGAGGTCATCGCCGACTCGGTCGAGCTGACCATGCGCGGCCACGCCTACGACGCCCTCGTGGGGTTGGCCGGCTGCGACAAGTCCCTGCCCGGCATGATGATGGCCATGGTGCGCCTCAACGTGCCGTCGATCTTCATCTACGGCGGCTCGATCCTGCCCGGCTCGTTCCGCGGCCGTCCGGTCACCGTGCAGGACCTGTTCGAGGCGGTGGGCAAGGTCGCGGTGGGCGATATGAGCCTCGACGACCTCGACGAGCTGGAGCAGGTCGCCTGCCCGTCGGCCGGGGCTTGCGGCGCGCAGTTCACCGCCAACACCATGGCCACCGTCTCCGAGGCCATGGGCCTCGCGCTGCCCTACTCGGCAGGTGCCCCGGCCCCCTATGAGATCCGCGACAAGTTCTGCATGACGGCGGGCGAGAAGGTGATGGAGCTCATCGCCAAGAACATCCGCCCGCGCGACATCGTCACCCGCAAGAGCCTGGAGAACGCGGCGGCCGCCGTCGCGGCCTCCGGCGGCTCCACCAACGCGGCCCTGCACCTGCCGGCGATCGCCCATGAATGCGGCATCAAGTTCGACCTGTTCGATGTCGCCGAGATCTTCAAGCGCACCCCCTACATCGCCGACCTGAAGCCGGGCGGGCGCTACGTCGCCAAGGACATGTTCGAGGTCGGTGGCATCCCGCTCCTGATGAAGACGCTGCTCGACCACGGCTTCATGCACGGCGACTGCATGACGGTCACCGGCCGCACCATGGCGGAAAACATGGAGCGGGTGCACTGGAACCCGGACCAGGACGTCGTTCGCTCCGCGGCCACGCCCTTGACGCCCACCGGCGGCGTCGTCGGCCTGCGTGGCAACCTGGCTCCCGAGGGCGCCATCGTGAAGGTGGCGGGCATGTCGGAGGAGCGCCAGGTCTTCACCGGCCCGGCCCGGGTGTTCGACGGTGAGGAGGCCTGCTTCGAGGCCGTGCAGACGCGCACCTACAAGGAAGGCGAGGTTCTGGTCATCCGCTACGAGGGCCCGAAGGGCGGCCCGGGGATGCGCGAGATGCTCTCCACCACGGCGGCGCTCTACGGCCAGGGCATGGGCGACAAGGTCGCGCTGATCACCGACGGGCGCTTCTCGGGCGCCACCCGCGGCTTCTGCGTCGGCCATGTCGGGCCCGAGGCCGCCGTCGGCGGCCCGATCGGCCTGATCCGGGACGGCGACGTCATCACCCTCGACGCAATCAAGGGCACCCTCGACGTGGCGGTCTCGGACGAGGAATTCGCCGCGCGCCGCGCCGCCTGGAGCCCGCGCACCAATTCGGCGACCTCCGGCTACCTCTGGAAGTATCAGCAGACCGTCGGTCCGGCGGTGAACGGTGCGGTGACCCATCCGGGCGGCGCCGAGGAGACGCACACCTATGCGGACATCTAGGACAGCCCACGGCCGCGCCATGCGGCCGGCGCGGGCCGCCCGGGATCGGCCGCTGGCGCGCCTGGGCCGGCGGCTCGCCGCAGCGGCGGGGCTCGTGATGCTGATGGGTAGCCTGCCGGCGGCGGCCCTCGATGCCACCGCCCGGACACCGGTGCCCGGCGGCAGCTACCGCAATGCCCGCGAGGCCTTGCGGACGGGCGTGCGCGACTACAATGCGGGCGACAAGGAAGGCGCCGCCCGCGCCCTCGAATACGCGGCCGACCAGGGTCACGCCTTGGCGCTGTGGAAGCTCGGCCGCATGTATGCCGAGGGCGACGGCGTTCCGCACGACGACCTCAAGGCCTTCGAGTTCTTCTCGCGCATCGCCGACGACACCACCGACGACGGGCCGGACGCCCGGAACTCGGGCGTGGTGGCGAGCGCCTTCACGGCTTTGGGCACCTACTTCCTCGACGGGATCAAAGGCACCTACGTGCGCCCGAATCCCGAGCGCGCCTACGACATGTTCAACTACGCGGCCTCGTATTTCGGGGATCCGAACGCGCAGTACAACCTCGGCCGGCTCTACCTCGACGGCACCGGCGTCGACACCGACGCGCGTCAGGCCGCGCGCTGGTTCAACCTCGCCGCCGAGAAGGGCCATGCCCCCGCCCAGGCTCTGCTCGGCCAGATGCTGGTCAACGGACAGGGCGTACCGGCCCAGCGGGCCCGCGGCCTGATGTGGCTGTCCCTCGCCCGGGAGGCCGCACAGGGTCGCAAGGACGACTGGATCATCGCCCTGTTCGACAAGGCCTGGGCGGCCGCGAACGAGGACGACCGCGCCGCCGCGATGGCACAGGCCTCGCAGGCAACGACCCAAGTCACCGGCTCCGCGCGCCGGCGCCGCTGACGCGCCCGCGGTGGCGACTTCACCGGGTGCGTGGCTTTGATCCTCTCGTGACGGCGACGCTTGGCCCTCGCGACGCCTGTCCGCAATGACCGACTGAAAACGGCTTCGTCCTTCGACGCGCATGGTGCGCGCGCGTCATGCGAGCGCAGGCAAAACGACCGAGGCGCTCAGATTGCCCGTGATGAACGCGCGCCTGTAAATTTTTATCTCCGGCACAATACTGGATCGGCCATCTCGGAAAGTCGCGCTTCCGAAAGCGCTTCTTCATTCGTTCATCCGAGACTTGATACGTACGTATTTTTAACGTGTAGACGCATCTTTTCTACGAAATACCACTTCGATCACAAGCAAGGGATACCGGTCTCCGGGCCCTGGCATGTAAAGCGCGACCTCTGTACGGATAGGCCGACCAACACGCCTTGCTGCGCGTCGCAATCTGTTTCGTCACACAGGTCCAGTCGCGTCGGATACGGTATTCGGGAGCCGACTCAATTTCTGGTCCTGTGTTCACTGATCCGGTTCCGGATCCTCCCGGGGGCTTACCGGTACATCCGGCATCGCCGATCCGGCTCATTCAACCGAATCCGCCACGCCTGAGCACGATGACGCGGGACCTCGAGGCGATCGAGGCCTCCGGGCGCTTCAGCAATTACGGGCCCGTGAACACGCGGCTCGAGCAGGCACTGGTCCGAGACCTGTTCGGGGGAAACGGCGCCTGCGTCACGGTGTGCAACGCCACCCTCGGCCTGATACTGGCGATCCGCCAAGCCATCGATGCGTCGCGGCAGCCGGCGCTGCGGCACGCGCCGGCCTACGCGCTCATGCCGGCCTTCACCTTCGCGGCCACGGCGCACGCGGCCCTGTGGTGCGGGCTGACGCCGCTCCTCTGCGATATCGACCCGGAATCCTGGATCGCCTGCCCGGAGGCGGAGCGTGCCCTGGTCGAGCGCTACGGCGAAGCCATCGCGGTAATCGTCCCCTGCACCACCTTCGGATGCCCCATCGATCGCACGCACTACGAGCGTCTGGCGGCCTCGATCGGGGCCGCCATCGTCGTCGATGCGGCCGCGGCGGTGGGCACGCGAGACATGGACGGGCTGAGCGTTGGCGCGGGTTGGCGCGCACCGAGCGTGTTCTCGATGCACGCGACCAAGCCCTTCGCCACCCTTGAGGGCGGGTTCGTCTACTCGGCCGACCCGGACCGCATCGAGGGTCTGCGCGCCATGGCCAATTTTGGGTTCGACGGCGCACGCTCGGCGATCATGCCTGGTCTCAATGCCAAGATGAACGAGGTGACGGCCGCCATGGGCCTTGCCCGGATCGAGGCGATGCCGGAGATCCTGCTTCGTCGCGAGACGCTCGCGCAGGCCTATCGGGCGCTGCTCCCCGAACTGGCGTTCCAGGAGTGTTGCGCCGTATCCCAGGCGCATGTCTTCCTGCCGGCCCTGTTACCGCGCTCGGTGCCTGGGGGACGCGCCGCGTTGCTCCGCCGTGCCGCGCAGGCGGGCATCGAACTCGGGACGTATTATGCGCCGCACCTGGGTGACCAACCCTATTTCTGGGAAACCTGCCTTCGTGGCGATCTTCCGGTCACCGCCGATGTCAGCGCGCGGATCGTCTCCCTGCCCCTGCACGAGGGGCTGGCGCTGGGAGATGTCCGTCGCGTCGCGACCCTGATCAAGGAAGCCTGCCTGTGAGCACCACGCCGAACGCTCCCGAAACGGTGGCGCTCTACGATGCTTTCGCGGCGGATTACGACCGGCGCTTCGACTCGGAACCCCTGCGGCGGATCTACGAGCAGCTGGGCTGGGAACGCGTCGCAGCGCTATTGCCGCCCGAGCCCGATGACATCGTTGATGTCGGCTGCGGGACGGGCCGCACCGTGGAGCGTCTCCTGTCCCTCGGCCATACCGTCACGGGGATCGAACCCTCAGCGGCGATGCAGGATGTGCTGAAGGCCAAGCTCGCGGGCTGGGCCGGCCTCACCCTGCTGCCGCAGACCATGGAAGCGGCGGATATCGAGCCGGGCCGGGCCGGGGCCGTGCTGGCGATGGGATCGCTGCAATACGCGCCCGATCCCGACGCGATGATGCGGCGGTTCGTCGAGTGGGTCCGACCAGGGGGCCTCGTCTGCGTGATGGTGGATTCCAGCGTCGCCCTGACCTTCGAGCTGCTGCGCCTGAAACGGCCCGAGGAGGCGGTGCTGCGCCTCGAGGAGCAGCGTGGCGTCTTCGCCTATGCGGGCCGCCGCTCCG
>NZ_JAIEOF010000412.1 GCF_019750675.1 Methylobacterium sp. | reverse complement strand
TGGTAGGGCGGAGCAAAACCAGGCCACGACCGACGCTCACGATCCTGAGACCGGCGAGATCCTGCCGACTTGAGCCATAGGATCGGCAAGAACGATGAAGGGGCCCGATCGGGCCCCTTCATCGTTCAAGCTGCCGGCGAGCACTGGCCTGGTTTTACTCCGCCGCAGCGGCCTGGAATTGGTCCGCCCTTTACACTATCGCAGAGCCTCGGCCAGATCATCATGTTCCGGCTGATGCAGGGCTTCTTCGGAGGCGGCCTGCAGCCGAGCCAACAGGCGATCATCCTCGACACCTTCCCGCCCGCCAAGCGCGGCGCCGCCTTCGGGGTCACGGCAGTGGCGACCGTCGTCGCACCCGTGCTCGGGCCGACGCTGGGCGGCTACCTCGTCGAGCACTCGACCTGGCGCTGGATCTTCTTCATCAACGTGCCGATCGGGATCTTCACCCTGTTCGTCAACGCCTACCTGGTTCAGGATCCGCCCGGCGAGAAGAAGAAGCGCGCTCGCGGCCTCGACTACGTCGGCCTGGCCCTGATCGTCGTCGGCATCGGCTGCATGCAGGTCATGATCGACCGCGGCGAGGTCAACGCCTGGTTCAGCTCGCCCTTCATCCGCGTCATGGCCGTCATCGCTTTCCTGAGCATCTTCGGCGCGATTTGCTGGCTTTTGACCGCCAACGAGCCGGTCGTCGACCTGGGCGTATTCAAGGACCGAAACTTCGCCGTCGGCTGCCTGCTCATCGGCGCCGTCGGGGCACTGCTCTACGCGGGGTCCGTGCTGGTCCCGCAATTCGCCCAGCAGGTGCTGGGTTACACCGCCCTCGATTCCGGTTTCATCCTGTCACCGGGTGGCGTCGCGGTCATCGTGCTGATCCCCATCGTCGGCATCGCGATGAAGTTCGTCCAGACCCGCTACATCATCATGTTCGGGTTCGCCTTCATGGGCTGCGCGATGTTCTATTCGAGCCGGATCGCGCCCGACATCGACTTCCGGACCTTGGTCTGGATGCGCACGCTGCAGACCGCGGCGCTCGCCTTCCTGTTCGTGCCGATCTCCACCGTCGCCTACCTGACCCTGCCCGACCGCTACCGAAGCGACGGATCGGCCCTGTTCTCGATGTTCCGCAACGTGTTCGGCTCAATCGGGATCTCGCTTTCCACCGCCGCGGTGACGGAGCGGACGCAGTCCGACCAGGCCCAACTCTCGGCATTCATGACGCCGCTGCGCCAGGGCTACAACCTGCTGATCCAGGAGAGCGAGCACACGCTGCGCTCTCTCGGGCGGGCGGCCTCGATGGTGCATCAACAGGCCGTGGCGCACACCTACCAGACCTACATCAAGCAGGCCCAGGTGTTGGCCTACAGCAACGTGTACCAATACACCGCACTCCTGGCGTTCCTCGTCGTCCCGCTGTGCTTCCTGATTTCGGCCAAGACCGCGCAAGGCGGCGGCGGGGGACATTGAGATGACGCTTCGCCGTTACCCTGAACGACGCACCCATGCGGCGCTCCTCGCGTCCGTGCTCGGCCTCGCCGGCTGCACGGTAGGCCCGGACTTCGCAACCCCGACGACCCCGCTCGCGGAGTCGAGCGACTACCTCGACACCGGACTTACCGTCCGTCGGGCGGGACGGCTTCTGGCGCGCACGACCGAGGCCGAGCCGGACGTGGCGTGGTGGCAGGCATTCCGGGACCCGGTCCTGTCCCAGCTTGAGGACCGCGTGGCCGCGCAGAACCTCGACGTGCAGACCGCGACCGCGCGCCTGTTCGAGAGCCGGGCCCAGCTTGGTGCGGCCGCCGCCGCCGGGCTGCCGACGCTCAACGGCCAGGGCAGCGCCTATCGGCAGCAGTTCAGTAAGAACGGAACAATCGGCCTTCTTTCGAACTCGCTCGGAAGTCTTGGCGGCGGCACCGGCGGTGGCAACCCGACGGCGCCGCTGACCAACGGCTTCGAGAGCTACACCCTCGGTTTCGACGCGTCGTGGGAGCTTGACCTGTGGGGCAAGGTCCGACGCTCGGTGGAGTCCGCTCAAGCACAGGCGGACGCATCGGCCGAGCAGCGCCGCGATGCGCTGGTCTCCAGCCAGGCCGAACTGGCGCGCGACTACGTGCAGTTGCGCGGGACCCAGGAATTGATCCGAATCGACCTCGCCAACATTCAAGTCAACGAGCAGATCCTCGACGTCGTCCGGGTACGTCAGCAGAAGGGCCTCGTCACCGGCCTCGACACGGCCAACGCAGCCCAGCAGGTCGAGGCAATCAAGGCGCAGTTGCCGCAACTGCAGCAGCAGGAGATCCAGCAGATCAACGCGATCTCGCTGCTGCTCGGCGAGCCCCCGCTCGCCCTGTCGCAGGAATTGGTTACCGGCCGGTCGATCCCGCCGGTGCCGCCACGCGTCCCCATCGGCGTACCGTCCAGCCTGGTTCTGCGACGCCCCGACATCCGCCGCGCGGAAGCCAACCTGCATGCCGCCGTGGCCGAGATCGGTGTCGCCGAGGCGCAGTTCTTCCCGAGCGTGACGCTAACCGGCAGCCCGACCGTGAACGCGGTCGACCCGGGCAAGCTTTTCCGGGGCTCATCCCTGCAATACATGAACATCGGGCCGTCGATCTCGATCCCGTTGTTCGAGGGCGGCCGGCTCAAGTCGAACCTGGTTCTTCAGCGCGCCCGCCAGCAGGAAGCGGCCATCGCCTACCAGAAGGCCGTGCTCCAGGGCTGGCACGACGTCGTCAATGCGCTGGCTTCCCTGCGCGGTGACGAGGCACGCCGGGGCCGCTTGGCCAGGCAGGTCGCCGATGCGCGGCAGGTGCTGGCCCTTTCCCGGGCACGCTACAATCAGGGCGTGGAGATCTTCACGACCGTCCTCCAGGCATCGCAGACCGTTCTGCAGGCCGAGACCAACCTGTCCCAGGCGACGGCCGCGATCTCAACCGATTTCGTCGCCCTGTCGAAGGCGCTCGGTGGCGGTTGGGAAACCACCTTCCCGGGTGGCCGGACGCCCCCCCTCTCGCTGGAGAAGGTGGGCATCCCGGTGTCGGACATCGTGCACGAGGCATCCGTGGGACGATGACCGGAACACCCCGGACCTGATGCAGGCGCTCCCCGTGCAGATCCACGACGCGCGGACCGACGACGAAACGACGGAGGATTCAATACAGCCGATGGGACGCCCCGTTCGCCGAACTGGCCTTCGCGATCTCCTGCTTCGGCCAAGGGCCGTCCCTCATCGAGCGCGCGGGCGAACGGTTCCGCCGTCGGTGGCGGAACGGCATTCTGACTTCGAGAAAGGTGAGACCATGGAGATCGAAGGCAAGCACGCGCTCGTGACCGGCGGGGCCGTCGGCATCGGACTTGAGATAACCCGTGCGTTGAGCGCGGCGGGGGCGAGCGTCCTCGTCGTAGGACGGGATCAAGCGAGAATGGAATCGGTCGCAAGGCTCACGCCCCGGGTCACGACCTTCGTAGCGGACCTTACGGTCGCAGGGGATCGCGAGCGGCTGATCGAGCACGTCTCGACCGGAGGAACGCCGCTCGACATCCTCGTCAACAACGCCGGGACGATGCAGTATTTCGCGCTGACCGCCCCTGACGCCCAGAACCGCATCGACCGTGAGCTCGCCCTCGACCTGCAGGCCCCCATCCACCTTGCCACCGCGCTGCTGCCGCGGTTGCTGGAGCGTCCCGAAGCCGCCATCGTCAACGTGACGACGGGCCTCGTCTACGCCCCGTTCGGGAATACGCCCGCCTACAGTGCGGCCAAGGCCGGACTGCACGCGTTCACGCGTTCGCTGCGCTGGCAGACTCGCCTGAGCCGTCTGAAGGTCCTCGAACTGCTGCCACCTACGGTCGCGACCGAGATGACCGCACGCTACGACGGCCCCAAGATCAAACCGGCCAAGGTTGCCGCTGATCTCGTGGAGGGCCTTCGGACCGGCCGGGACGTGGTGCGTCCTGGGCAGACCAAGGCACTCTACGTCATGGCGCGCCTTGCCCCCGGCTTTTTATTCAACATCATCAACAATGCTGCCGACAGGACACCCTTGGATTAGCGCGGACTCGAAGATGGCGCGAGGCAGCTCGCGTGGGGAACCGCAGGCGGACCGCTCCGGAACGTTCGCCCTGGTTCGCTCGGTCGTCGCGAAGGCGACCTGAATCCCCGGACGCCGATGTCTTTTCACCAACGACGGACCCGTTCCCTCGACGAAGGAAGCCCAACCCGTGAAGCGCATCCAATACCACAAGTACGGCGGCCCTGATTTGATGCGGCTGGAGGACTTCGAACTGGGCTCGCCCGGCAAGGGTGAAGTCGCGGTGAAGGTCCGGTTCGCGGCCATCAACCCCATCGACTGGAAGGTGCGTGGCGGTCGGATGAAGATCGTGACCGGGCGGAAATTTCCCCGCGCCATGGGCATGGATCTCTCAGGGACGGTCATGGCCGTCGGCCCCGGGGTGACGCGCCTCGCGGTCGGCGACCCGGTCTTCGGCATGGCCCGCTTCAAGCAGAGCGGCGCCCTCGGCGAGGCCGTCGTCACGAAAGAGGGTTTCCTGGCGAGGAAACCCGACGCCGTCTCCTTCGAGGATGCGGCCTGCCTCGGGACCCCCGGGATCACGGCCTGGAACGGCCTCGTCGATAAGGCTAAGCTGATGGCGGGTCAGCATGTCTTCGTCAACGGCTGCGCCGGAGCCGTGGGCGAGGCGGCCGTGCAGATCGCGCGGATGCTGGGCGCCGCCGTCTCGGGCAGTTGCGGAGCCGACGGGATGGAGCGGGCAAGGATACTCGGCGTCGCGAACGTCTTCGACTATCGCCGAACCGATCTGTCGAAGTTGGCGGAGCGGTTCGACGTCGTCTACGACACGGCCGCCACGATGCCCCTCGCGACGGGTTTCGGCATGCTGCGAAAGGGTGGCGTTTTCCTGGACCTCAACCCGACCCCGGGCAAGTTCATCCGCGCGATGTTCGACCCGAGGTTGAAGCCCATCATCGGAACGCCCCGACCCGATATCCTTGATGCCATCGCCCGCGCGGCCAAGGAAGGAAAGCTTCGTCTCCCCGTGGGTCGCATCGTGCCGCTGACCGGGGCAATCGAAATGATATCCGCGCTTGAGGCGGGTACCCGGATCGGCGGCAAGGGCGTCGTGAGCATGGATTAGGAAGCTTGCGCTCGGCTTCCGGCGATTATGACGCCCGTATCCTGCCGGGCTGCCTGGTTACGGGAGACCGACCGTCAGCCTCGGCGGCGCAAGGCCTCGACCTGAGACGGCGAGGGCCGGCGCCTGCCGGCGGCGGCCGGGATAGCAGGGATGGTATCCCGGAAAGGGTTGGCACCAATCCGCAGGTAGCCCTTCGGGCGACAGGGATCACGGGGCCACTGGCCTCGTGATGACGGCGACCGACCAGCGCTCCGCCCCCTCGCGCAGGTCGGTCGCCGCTCACCATGACAGGTGATCGGCCGCACGGAACGCTTCGGCTTGGCCGTGTGATGGCACCACCTTCGAGAAGGGCATCCTGGGAGACGTCGCGTCGATCCCGAGGTCAGCGTACGCCCGGCCCGGCCCAATCGGACATCCCGTCCGGACCCGTTTCCCCGAACGGGATCAGGCCGTCCGCCACCATGTCGACGACGCTTGCAACGTCACGGCGGGCACGCTCGCGCAGCGTGGCCAGATCGACGCCGTAGAGCGCGTGGATCTGAAGCGGTAGCAACGCCATTTCAACGATCCGGGTGGCGATGGGGATGGCCGCGGAAACCCGGTCCGGCGCATGGACGCCTCCGGCGATGGCCTCGGCGACGCATCCGACGCATCCCCCGAACCCGATTTCGTAGGAGACCCGGGCCATGTCGGGGAAGCGCTCCGTCTCGACGATGGTGATACGCATCAGCGCGATGACGTCCGGAACGAAGGTCTCGTCCGCGAGCATGACGCACGCCCGCAGGATCCTATCCCTGACGGTGCCGCCGTCGCCACCGTCCGAGATCCGCACGAGCGAGAGCGCTACCCTGCGCCGGACCACCTCCTTGAACAACGCTTCCTTGGTCGGGTAGCGGGCGTACAGGGTCGCCTTGCCGGCGTGGGCCAGCTCCGCGATCCCCTCGTACGTCGTTCGGTCGAAACCCTGATGTAGGAAGAGACGGGTCGCGATGTCGAGCACCCTCGCCTCGACCTCGCCCGTTTGGTCGGCGCGAGGCCGCCCCCGTCGGCGGACCGACACGGTGCCGGTCGGCTCTTCGATCCGCTCACTCACAATTATCTCCCTGGCCCCGGAACAAGCAGACACCCCAAACGCTTTATTAAATAAACGCTACCGTTCATTTAATGATCCGGAATATTCGACATGGCACAGAACGCATACGCCGACTGGTACGTCACGGGCCTGCAGGCAATCAAAACCGCCGATGAGCAGGGCAAGGAAGCCGCGCAGGCGGTTACCAAGGACTTTAGCGATCCTGAGCTTCGGAAAATCGCCGAGGAAGGCGCCGCCGTCTCCGAACGGCACTCCGAGACGATTTCCCGCCTCCTGAAGGACGCCGGCGGCGAGCCGGGCGGCATGCCCAACAAGATCATGGAAGGAATCAGGGCCGGTACCATCCAGACGATGGACGCCGCCAAGGACCCCGAGGTGAAGGACGCCAGCGGCGTCGCCGCGGCCCAGATCTCGATCCACTACTACATCGCCGCCTACGGAACCCTCGCGTCCACCGCCAAGCACCTCGGTCGCGAAGAGGACGCCGCGGAGCTCAAGCGCATGACCGACGAGATGATCGCCTACGACAAGCGCTACACCGAAGTCTCCGAGGCGCGGACCAACAAGCGCGCCAGCTAGCCGCTTCTTCGTCCCAAAGTTCGATGCGACGGCCGGCATATTCCCAACTCGGGTGTGCCGGCTCCGTCTCCCGACGATGTCGACACGTCCGCCGTCCGGCGGGCCTCGTTGCGAACCACCTGAGGGGGTGAGACGCATCAGGGTACCCTCAAGATGATCATCAAGTTCTCGACCTCGGTTTTTCTCCTGACCTGCCTTGCAGGTCCCGCGCTGGCCCAATCGGCGTCGCCGCCAAGCCCGATGCTTCACGGGAATTATTGCGGACCGGGCAACAACGCTCCGTTGGCGCCCGTCGATGCACTCGACGCCGCATGTGCCCGTCACGACGCCTGCACGCCGAACGGCGCTTTGGCGTCCAAGGCCTGCAACCTTCGCCTTCAGCAGGAAGCGGCACTGATCGCTCGGGACCCTCGCCAGCCCGAGGACGTCAAGACGATGGCCGGCTTCGTCTCGGCAGGTGCGGCCATGATGCCGTCCGACGACTCGGCGCAAACCGAAACGGTCGCGATGCCGTCCCTGGAGGATCAGGTTCGTCGGCCGAAAGCGATCCGTCGGATGGAACGCCATGTGGCGTTCCATCACTCGGCGACACGCGACTGAGGCGTCGGTCGGTCGACCGCCGACCCGGGGGACCGACCGCCGGGTTCGGTGCCCTTCATCCCGGCGGGCGGGTCCAGGAACATGACAACGACTCGGGCGACGCAACGCTCGATTTCCTAGGGCGTGGGCGCCGGAGTCTCGACCAGGAACGGGACGTCGCAAACGACGTGACCGGTGAGTGCGCCGAGGAAGATGTTGGCGGCGCGTTTAGGTCCGCTTTGAGGTTTCCCCGTCCAGAAGCGGATAGTCCTAGAACCACCCAACCCGGTCGCAGAACAGACGGGCGAGTCCCGACCTATAGCGGACCCAGACCATACAGCTAACTGCACGGGGAACTTATAATTAAACGACTCTCATCTTGTGATGCTTGAAGATACGCAGATTTTGAGCGGCGATCTTGGCTTGCAGCGCATCCGACATCAGGATCTTTGGCGAACTCAGCTTGTCCTCACGCCAAAGATGCGCACCGGCGATAACATCCTGTGCAAAAGCCAAGCCTGCATACCCGGCTTTGGTATCCCGGTCGGCGGCAGCGAACTGTGAGGTCGAAGACGTAAACCGAAAGCCCTCGCTCTGTTCCGACACAAACCCGTCGAGGAAGCGTCGGATGATCAGGCCGTTATAGGAACCGGGATATTCTTTTCCTTTAGGTGTAACGATCCGGAGTGGCCAGAATTGGTGGACGCCCGGCTCCAAAGCCTCAATAACGTCCCTCAACGTTGTATCGACTGCGAGAAGGCGGCCCGTTAGCTCGATGAGAGAGCCGAGCGACTTGCGCGGTTCCGTCAATTTGAACTCGGTCGGGCGTTCGTGTGCTTCGAGTTGACCAAAATCCTCTGTGAACTTGCGGGCCACGTCACCTCGGTAGCTGACGTCCCAGTTATCGCGGGCCGCCCGCTGCTCTGCGGACATCTCCACATCGAAGTATCGCTTGATCGCTTCTTCCCAACCGACGTAATCGCCGTTCGGGAAGAATTCGCCGAAGCTCGAAGGATCTACCAGTCCCCAAACCATTCCCGCTACCCTTTCGCACGCTCATCGCTCTGCTGGCGGCGTCTGCGTCGTTGCTCGGACAAATTGGCCATAAGGAACAATCATGACCAACTGCGCAGGGTCCGCTCCCCACCCAGCCTGGTCGTCCGTCTGCGTCTCACCAGCCTCGAAGCGGCCGTTTCGAGAGGCTGTAGGGGGTCGAACCCAGCCCTTCAGGCCGATGGTTCGTCTTTCGCATCAAGGGCGCGGTAGACGCTAGCCCGGGCGATGCCAAGGCGGCGGGCGATCTCGGCGGGCCCCACGCCTTCGGCCTTGAGGGCGCGAACCTTGGCCGTGTCGATCGAGGGCCGCCGCCCCTTATAGATGCCAGCGGCCTTGGCTTTGGCGATCCCCTCCATCTGGCGCTCGCGGCGCAGGTTGGTTTCGAATTCGGCGAACACGCCGAGCATGTCGAGGAAGGCCTTGCCGGCGGCGGTGCCGGTGTCGATCGGCTGCTCGGTCGCCTGCAGGATAGCACCGCGTGCCTTGAGCGTCCGGACGATGTCCTGGAGGTCGCCGATGGACCGGGCGAGGCGGTCGATGCGGGTGACCACGAGGGCATCACCGGCTCCAATGAAGTCCAGGACGATCGACAGCTCGGTTCGGCCGGTGGTCGAGGAGCCGGAGGCCTTCTCCGCACGGATGGGATCGCAGCCCGCGACCTTGAGGGCTGCGAGCTGGATAGCGAGGTCCTGATCGACGGTAGAGACGCGCGCGTAGCCGATGCGAGCCATGAAACGTCCCGGATGGTTCTAGACCATTCGGGGGTACCGTCTCAGAAGCCGTAAAGCAATCCAAATGGGACGGTGTTTCGCGTCTCACGGCTACGCCCCATTTGGGTATACCCAT
>NZ_JAIEOF010000074.1 GCF_019750675.1 Methylobacterium sp. | reverse complement strand
TCGGCCGGGTCGAACGGCTTGGCGAGATAGTCGTCCGCGCCGAGATCGAGGCCGGTGACCCGGTCGGCCACCGCCGCCCGCGCCGTCAGGATCATGACCGGGACCGTCATGCCGGCCCGGCGGATCTCCCGCAGCACGTCGAAACCTGAGCGATCGGGCAGGCCGAGATCGAGCACGACGAGGGCGTAGGTTTCCTGGCGCAGCCAGGGCAGGACCTCGGCGCCGCGCGCGGCGCGGTCGACGGCGAAGCCGCTCAGGCGCAAGGCGGAGACGATCCCGCGGGCCAGAGCGGCGTCATCCTCCACGATGAGGATCCGCATGGTGACCCCTTCTCCCCGGCGGCCGAAGGCGTGGCGATGAAATATCTTTCCTGACGTGGCGGGGTGCCGTGTCAGGATGATGCAAGCTCGGGTGGTTACCTTAAGCCTCGACAGGTGCGCAACGAGACGCACCATCGCCAGGGAGCTCATCATGAACAAGCGGCTCGTATTGTCGCTCGCGCTGTCGATCTTCGCCCTCACCGGCGAGGCCCAGGCACAGACCTCCGTGCCGCCCGGGTATCCGGCCGCCTATGCGGAACTGATCGAGGCCGCCAACAAGGAAGGCGCCCTGTCGATCTACTCGACGGCCGACGCCGCCGAAGTCTCCGAACTCCTGACCCAGTTCCGGGCGCTCTATCCCAAGCTCAAGGTCGAATACGCCGACCAGAACTCCACCGAACTCTACAGCCGTTACGTCGCGGAAGCCGCCGCGGGCGCCACCGCCGACCTGATCTGGTCTTCGGCCATGGATCTGCAGATCAAGCTCGTCAACGACGGCTACGCGATGACCTACGCTTCGCCGGAGAAGAGCGCGCTGCCCGATTGGGCCAAGTGGAAGGATCAGGCCTACGGCACCACCGCCGAGCCAATCGTCTTCGCCTACAACAAGCGTCTGGTGCCCGAGGCCGACGTGCCGCGCAGCCATGCGGACTTCGCCAGGCTCCTGGCGGCGCAGCCCGACGCCCTGAAGGGCAAGGTCACATCCTACGATCCGGAGCGCTCCGGCGTCGGCTTCCTCTACGTCACGCAGGACGTGCAGATCAGCCCCTCGACGACCTGGGACACGGTCAAGGCGATGGGGAAGGCCAGCGCCAAGTTCTACACCTCCACCGGCGCCATGATCGAGCGCGTGGTCTCGGGCGAGCACACGCTGGCCTACAACATGATCGGTTCCTACGTCCTGCAGCGCAACCGCAAGGACCCGAACCTCAGCTTCGTCCTGCCCAAGGACTACACCCAGGTGATGTCGCGCATCGCCTTCGTCTCGGCCAAGGCCAAGAACCCGGCGAGCGCCAAGCTGTTCCTCGACTTCATCCTGTCGAAGGCCGGCCAGGTCGAACTCGCCCGCCACGCCATGACCTCGGTTCGCGACGACCTCCAGGAGACCCATGGCATCAAGAGCTTGCCCGGTGCCACGGAAGTGACCCTCAAGCCGATTCGCGTCGGGCCCGAGCTCCTGACCTACCTCGACCAGATCACCCGCCTGCGCTTCCTGAAGCAGTGGCAGCGCGCTCTGGCGGCGAACTAGAACCATGCCCCGCGCCTTCCGCATCGCGGTCGTCCTGATCACCGCGCTCCTGATCCTCGGCCCCGTGGGGCTGGTGGTCTACCAGAGCTTCCTCAGCGGGCCGTTCTTCCAGCCCAACAGCACGCTGACGACCCAGGCCTACGAGTTCGTCCTCTTCGAAGAGGAGGATTTTCGCGATGCCTTCGTCAATTCGGCGATCATCGCCGTCGGCATGACCGCGATCGCGGTGCCGCTCGGCTGCATGATGGCCTTCCTGCTGGTGCGCACCGACCTGCCGGGCAAGCGCTTCATCGAGCCCCTCGTGCTGGTGCCGATGTTCGTCTCCTCCGTGGTGCTCGCCTTCGGCTTCGTTGTGGCGCTCGGCCCCGTCGGGATCGTCAGCCTCTGGGTGAAGGGGCTCACGGGAAGCATCCCCTGGTACCTCTACTCGAAGACCTCGCTGATTCTCATCGCGGGCCTCACCCACGTGCCGCACGTGTTCCTCTACGCGTCCTCGGCCCTGCGCTCGCTCGGCTCCGACGTGGAGGAGGCGGCCCGCTCCGCCGGGGCCGGCCCCTTGCGGGTGGCGCTGACGGTGAGCCTGCCGATGATCATGCCGAGCATCCTCTACGCCACGGTGCTGGTGTTCTTCCTCGGCTTCGAGCTGTTCGGCCTGCCCCTCGTGCTGGGCGACCCCGAGCGCATCCTGGTGCTGGCGACCTACCTCTACAAGCTCACGAACAAGCTCGGCACGCCGTCCTACGACCTGATGGCGGTGGTGGTGGTCTCGATCATCTTCGTGACGCTGCCCCTGGTCTACACCCAGCGCAAGCTGCTGGCGGCCGCCAGCCGGTACGTGGCGGTGAAGGGCAAGGCGAGCGCGCAGCGCCCGCTCGCCATCGGCGCCTGGCGCTGGCCGGCCCTCGGCCTGATCGTGGCCTGGCTCGGCGTCACCGTCGTGATCCCCGTGACGGCCCTCGTGCTCCGCTCCTTCCTCGCCTCCTGGGGCGAAGGCGTCGGCATCTGGGAGAACCTGACGACCGCGCATTTCCGCGAGCTGATGGAATACCCCAACCTCGTCCGGGGCATCGTCAACACCCTGCTCATCGCGACCGTCGGCGGCGCGCTCTCGGTGAGCTTCTACGCCCTGGTCAACCTCGCGCTGCACCGCTGGCGCTCGCGCTGGACGGCGGTTCTCGACTACCTCGTGCTGGTGCCGCGCGCCATGCCTGGGCTGATCGCCGGCCTCGCGATGTTCTGGCTCTTCCTGTTCACGCCGTTCCTGCAGCCCTTCCGCCAGACCCTGTTCAGCCTGTGGCTCGCCTACACGCTGGTCTGGCTCGCCTACGGCATGCGCCTCGTCAGCGCCTCCCTGCTGCAGATCGGCCCCGAACTGGAGGAAGCGGGCCGGGTCTCGGGCGCACGCCCCGCCCAGGTCAGCCGCGACATCACGCTGCCGCTGATCAAGGCGGGCCTGATCGGCTCCTGGGTCCTCATCTTCGTGACCTTCGTGCGCGAATACTCCACCGGCGTCTACCTGCTCAGCCCCGGCACCGAGGTGATCGGCTCGCTCCTGGTTTCCCTCTGGGGCACCGGTGCCGTCGACCTCGTCACCGCCCTCTCCACCGTCAATCTCGCCCTCATCCTCGTCGGCCTCGGCCTGATGTTCGCACTCGGGAACAAGCGTCATGCCTAAGCTCGTCATCGAAGACCTTCATCTCCGCTACGGCTCCGTCGAGGTCCTGAAGGGCATCGACGCCCGCTTCGAGGAGGGCTCCGTCGTCTGCCTTCTCGGGCGCTCGGGCAGCGGCAAGACCACGCTCCTGCGCTCCATCGCGGGCCTGGAGGAGCCGTCCCACGGGGCGATCCGCATCGACGGCCGCCCGGTCTTCGACGCGCGCACCAAGGTCAACCTGCCGCCCGAGCGGCGGGACCTCGGCTTCGTGTTCCAGTCCTACGCGCTCTGGCCCCACCGCACGGTGTCGGAGAACGTCGCCTACGGCCTGCGCCTGCGGGGCGAGTCGAAGGCCGGCATCGGCACCAAGGTGCAGGCGGCGCTGGAGGGCGTCGGCCTCGGGGCGCTGGGCGAGCGCTATCCCTCCCAGCTCTCCGGGGGCCAGCAGCAGCGCGTCGCCATCGCCCGCGCCCTCGTCTACGAGCCGCCAGTGATCCTCCTCGACGAGCCGCTCTCGAAACTCGACGCCAAGCTTCGGGAAGAGGCTCGGATCTGGATCCGGGCCCTCATCAAGCGCCTCGGCATCACCGCCGTCTTCGTCACCCACGACCAGAGCGAGGCGCTGGCCATCGCGGACCAGATCGTGCTCCTCGACGGAGGCCGCCTGATTCAGTCCGGCACGCCGGAGGAGCTCTACGAACGCCCCGCCACCCTGTTCGCCTCCGAGTTCATGGGCACCAACAACACCCTGAACGTCGGCGTGGTCGAGCGACAGGGCGGACGTGCCCGCGTGACCCTGGGCCAGCACCCGCTCTGGGGCACCGACCGGACCGAAGGCGGGGCTGCCAGGGGGGATGCCAAGGGGGTGATCCGGATCGAGGCCGTACGCCTCGTCGACGGTGCGGGCGAGAACCGGGTCCCGGTGGAGTACGAGACCTCCATCTATCTCGGCAACCAGTTCGAGCACCTGTTCCGCTGCGGCGACCAGAGCCTGCGCCTGCTCTCGCACCAGCGCGTCGGGCCCGGAACGCATTGGGTGGAATGCCCGCCCGACCGACTCTGGGTGTTCTGAACGACCGGGCGCCGCGCAGACCTACGACGGCGCCCTCGTTCGCGGTTGCACATCCGCGAACCGGAACGGGGTGAGGACCGAGCCGCCGGCCCGTGCCGCGCGGATGCGATGCGCCGTGCCTTGCTCCAACAAACTCAGCGTCGACGCAACGGTGTATTATTTTTGCAATTATCCATGAATATCGGCTTAGATATCTAGAATACATTTGCTAATACGGCTTATACTCCGAACAGATCAGCATAGATTGATCGTCGATCATAAATCATCATCTCACAAATATCCGAAACCGATGCCCGCACTGTACCTGTCTTCGGACAGGCGCGAGCGGACGCGGTACGCCGGAAGCAAACACAAGGTCTCGGGGGAGGTACGCGTGCACGATCTGAACAAAGTCCTGATGACATCGGCGCTGGTACTCGCCGGAACATCCACCGCAGGGGCCGCGGACCTTCCCGCCAAGGTTGCGACACCGATCGAATTCGTTCGGGTCTGCAACGCCTATGGCAACGGCTTCTTCTACATTCCCGGCACCGATACCTGCATCCGGCTCTCCGGCCGTGCGCGCTTCGAGGTTGGATACCAGACCTCCTACAGCCGGACAGGGAACGGCACCGCGACCCCAGGCGATCTTACCGGCTATCGGGGCCTTGCCCGCATCAACGTGGATGCGCGTACGCAGACCAGCTACGGCACCCTGCGGGCCTTCCTGCGGCTCGAGGCCGCCAGCCGTACCGGCATTCCGACGATCCGGTCGGGCACCACGGAGCGCATCGGCAACGCCTTCGGTGCCACCGGGCAGGACCAGGCCGGCCGCGTGCAACAATTCGTCAACACCGACAAGGCGTTCATCCAGTTCGCGGGCTTCACGGCAGGGCGCGCCACCTCCTTCTACGATTTCTACGCCCACGACTTCGAGATCATCGCCTCCTCGATGAGTTCGGACGTGAACTCGACGAATCTGGCCGCCTACACCACGAAACTCGGCGGCTCGGGCTTCTCGGCCACCCTCTCGATGGAGGATCCGAGCTTCCGCCGTACGCCGCTCTTCACGGCGGCGAACGCGCCCGGCACGACGCTGGCCGCGAGCCCGCTCTTCATCGGCTTTTCCGCCAACGGCACGCCCACGGGCGTCGGCTTCGTCGACATCGTGCAGCGCAACCGCATGCCCGACTTCGTCGGCGTGCTGCGCTACGACACGACCTGGGGTTCGGCCCAACTCTCGGCGGCGGTGCACGAGCTGAACTACGCCAACCCCATCGCGGGAGCCTTCGCGGGCACCAACCTCGGCAGCGCGGTGACGGCGGCCAACAGCGTCGCGGGTCCCGGCCTCGCCACCGCCTACGGCTGGGCGGTCCAGGGCGGCGTGAAGCTCAACATGCCGTTCATCGCGCCCGGCGACACCCTCTACCTTCAGGCCTCCTACGGCGAGGGCGCCGGGATGTATACCGGCTTCTCGGCCTATACCGGCTCCTATATCGGCAATACATCATCGATCCAGGGCTCGGCATTCAACCAGTACTTCAACGACGCGGTGCTGAACCCGTTCACAAACCGCCTCGAACTCTCGACGACCTTCACCGCGGTCGCCTCGTTCCTGCATTACTGGACGCCGGAGCTGCGCTCGGCCGTCTTCGGCTCCTACGGCGAGCTCAACTTCGCCAGCGGCGCCCGCGCCCGCCAGGGCGCCTATTACGGCATCACCGGTGCCGGTCCGGGCACGCCCGGAACGCGCTTCTTCGACGTCAGCCAGGTCCTGCGGGACAACTATCGCTTCGTCGTGGGCGGAAGCCTGATCTGGTCGCCGGTTCGCGACCTCGATATCGGGTTCGAGGGCATCTACACGCAGTACGGCGTCACGTCGGGCCGCGTGCTCGACCTGAGCAAGTTCCCGGCGCAGAACGCGGCCTTCGTGAATAACCTCGCCAACACCATCCGGACGAAGACCAGCGAAGACACCGTCCAAGTCCGGGCCCGCGTCCAGCGCGACTTCTGAGCGCCGCGCCTGACGACCCTCCCGACGGCTCAGGGATGGTCCGATACCGATCCGGGTAGGGTTTTGCGGGTGTGTCGGCGGCGGGCTTGCCCGCCGCCTTCTCCGGACGGTCGATCATACGGGTGAGCCGGAGTGCGCCGACCGCGAACATCGCCGGCACAACAGGATCGCCGCGTCGCCCCTGCCGAAGGGTGAACGCCACCGAGCCGTGGATGAGCGTCGGCCGATGCCCGAGTTCTCCGCCCGGATCGGGTCGACGCCCTTCTACAGGGCAACCGTCCTCTGACGTCGCTGGCGCCCTTGGCCCGCGTGAGGCCGACCGTCACCAGCGCCTCGCCGTCGCGGCGCGCGACGATGCGCCGTCGGCGATGGCACCATTTCCCAAACACCAACCCCGATGCGGGCCGCTGGCCGACGCTGCAATCGCATCCTGCCGCGACCACGCGTGGGTGAGTTCGGCCGTCGAGATGCCCGCGGGATCGCGGATGTGGACGACCGGATCGCGAGCCCGGCCGGGCCGAAGCCGTTCGGCGATGGCCCTGGCCTACGCCGCACGCGTGCGGTGCCACACACAATTCTGCCACGTTTTGCTTCAGCGGTGGAACGGTCTCGCTTGCTGCCAAGTTTATCCGGCAATCAAGGGGTTTTCGTCGTCCTGCGGGACGATCGACAATTTGGAAAAACGGGCCATGCGCTCCACCGTCACAGTCTTCGCTGCCCTCGTTGCTGCATCCCTCGTGGCGACGCCGCTCGTCATCAGTGCCTCCAACGCCCTCGCGACGCCCGATCACTCGGACGCCGTGGCGATGCCTGCCGCCGTAACCCCGATCGAAGTCGTGGCCGTGCCGGCGCCCGTTCCGGCCGAGACCTGCACCCGCAAGGTCCGGGTCGTCTACGCCGGTTACGGCACGGACGCCTGTTCGCGCTGAGCGCTTACAGACCGTAGCGGGCGAAGGCGGCGCGCGCCTCGATCGCCGCCATCACCTCGCCCGCCAAACCGCCGGCATCGAGATTTCCGGCATCGAGGCCGCCGGGCGTGGCCCTGCGCAGCAGGCGCGTCACGAACGAGCCCTTCTTCTCCGCTACAGGCACCAGCTCGACCGTCTCGCCGTAGCGCGCCCGCAGGGTGGAGCGGGCGTCCCCGAGCGCATCGACGAGACCGAGGGGCACGCCCTGCTGCCCGGTCCAGACCGCTCCGGTGAACAGGTTCTCGCCGTTCGGCGCCAGCTTCGGGCGCCGCGCGCTGACGAGGGTCGTGAACAGGTCCTGCACGTCGGCCTGGATCACCTTCAACCGGGCCACGTCCGCCGGGTCCTCCGGACGGAAGGGGTCGAGCATGCCCTTGGCCTCGCCCTGGGTGTGGACCCGGCGCTCGACGCCGATGCGCTCGATCAGCCGGTCGAAGCCGAAGCCGGCCGAGACGACGCCAATGGAGCCGACCAGCGACATCGGGTCGGCGATGATCTCGTCGGCCGCACACGCGATCATGTAACCGCCCGATGCCGCCACATCCTCCACGAAGGCCAGCACGGGCAGGTTCTTCTCCGCGGCGAGCGCCCGGATGCGGCGGTGGATGAGGTGCGATTGGGCCGGCGAGCCGCCCGGCGAGTTGATGATCAGCGCCACCGCGGCGATGCCCGGCATGCCAAAAGCCCGCTCGAGGCTGCCCGCCAATCCGCCGATGGAGAGGCCCGTCCGCAGGGGCGAGACCGCCCCGATGGCGCCGCTCAGGCGCAACACCGCCACGCGCGGGCGCTTGGTTCGCCAGCGTCGCGGCAGCAGGTTGCGCAGGCGGGCGGGCAGGGAAAGCGGCATGGGGTCTCGTTCGCGGAGAGCGGCAGACGCGAGGCGCGGCGTGCCGTGGCGTCTGGGGGATCGTGAGCGTGATCTGGGACCGGGCGAACCATTTTGCCAGCATCGCCGTTCCAGCACACGCGGTCGCATCGGTGCGACGTGCGGGGCCCATGCGGGCCGTAGGAACGAAAGGGAGGCTTAGAAACCATGCGCGTCTTGCGTTGGATGATCATCGCCCTCGGCGTCGTGGGCGGCGCGATCGGACTGGGAGCGGCGACCCAGGCGGCCCCGCTGCCGGTGGCGGCCATCGAATCCGCCGGGTCGACGAACCTCGTCGAGCAGGCCCGGTGGCACCATCACCGCCGGCACTGGCATCGCCGCCACTGGCACCGCCACCGGCACTATCACCACCGCCGGCACTGGCATCGCCGGCATCACTGGCATCACCGCCACCACTGGCGGCGCCATCACGGCTGGGGACACCGGCATTACGGCTGGCACCGCCCGCACCGCGCGCGCATCTTCTACTGAGCACCAGCAGACAGGAGGGCGGCTCCGGCGCGCCCTCCCCCATCAGGGCGATGGATCGATCCAGCCTCGTCCGGCGTGAAGCGCCTCGACGGCGGGCGTGAACCGCCCGGAAGGCTCGTGCAGGATCAGGGCCGGGCGCAGGACGAAGGGCGCGCGGCTGCCTTTGCGGGCGGTGAGGAGGATGCGGATCGCGGGCTCATCGGCCCTGGCATGGACCGGCCGCACCGCAATCGCCCCGAAGCGGCCACGCAGGACGTCGAGGCAGGCTGGCAACGCATCCGCCCGGTGGATCAGGCCGAGGCGCCCCTTCGGCCTCAGGATGTCGACGCAGGTGCGCAGCCAGGATGCGAGGTCCCCTCCGGCGAATCCGTGCGCGTCCGCCTTTCCGCTCACCGGCGAGGCTCGGTAAGTCCCACGCTCGAAAAACGGTGGGTTCGTCAGCACGATGTCCGCGAGGTCGGGGACGAGCCCCGCCGCGCGCCGCGCCGCCCCCGGGGCCAGGACGTCGGCCTGGACGATCGTGGTCCGCTCGGAGAGGTCGTTCAGGGCGGCGTTTCGCCGGGCTCGGTCGACGAGATCCGGGTCTCGCTCCACCAGGATCAGCCGGGTCCCCGGCGTCCGCCGGGCCGCCGCGAGGCCGACCGCACCGGTCCC
>NZ_JAIEOF010000228.1 GCF_019750675.1 Methylobacterium sp. | reverse complement strand
CCCTCTCCCAGACGGGAGAGGGGGCCCGTTCCGGCCAGGCCGAACGAAGCGATCAGCCGAAGCAGTCTCATGTCTCCGCTCGGAACCGCGTCCGGGCCGCGGCGATGGCGGCGTGGTTCCGCTCCGCCCAAGCCACCAGGGCAGTGAGCGGATCGAGGAGCGATCGCCCCAGCGGCGTCAGGCCGTACTCGACGCTCGGCGGGCTGGTGGGGAAGACGCGCCGCGTCGCGAGGCCGTCGCGCTCCAGGTCGCGCAGCGTCTGGGTCAGCATCCGCTTGGAGATGTCGGGGATCACCCGGTGGATCGCCCCGAACCGGTGGGGACCGCCGGCGAGCGCCGCGACGATCAGCGTGGTCCACTTGTCGCCGACGTGACTGAGCACGTCGCGGACCGGGCAAGAATGCGGATCGAGACCGAGATCCTGCCAAGCCGCGAAGCGTTCGGCGAGGTCGGGACCGTTCCGGCTGTCGCCGTCATCGCGCATGGCGGGTTCCTTACCGGTAACCAGGGATCGAAAACCTGCCGCCTTACGGGGCCTGTCGGTCTCTTTTATAGACCTCGTGTGGATCAAGAACCATGAGGCGCAGCGACATGTCCCAGACCGTTACATCCCAATTGTTCGTCACGGGCGCGAGCGGCCAACTCGGGCACCTCGTCGTCGCGGCACTCCTGCGCCGGGTGCCGGCAGCCCGCATCGTCGCTGGTGTCAGGAATCCTCAGTCTCAGGCCGCGCAGGACCTGCATGCCCAGGGCGTCACGGTTCGGATCTGCGATTACGCGCGGCCCGAAACCCTGGCGGAGGCCTTCGCGGGCGTCGACCGCCTGCTGCTGATCTCGTCCAGCGAGGTTGGCCAGCGCGTGCCCCAGCACCGCAACGTCATTGCGGCGGCCAGCCGGGCCGGAATCGGGCTCATCGCTTATACGAGCCTACTGCGCGCGGACACCTCGCCCCTGGGGCTTGCCGGGGAGCATCGCGCCACCGAGGCGATCCTGGCGGAATCCGGCGTGCCGGCGGTGATCTTGCGCAACGGGTGGTACACCGAGAACTACACGGCTTCCCTGCCGGCGGCCCTCGCGCATGGGGTGATGCTCGGCAGTGCCGGCGCGGGGCGGATCGCCAGCGCCGCGCGCGCCGATTACGCGGAGGCCGCCGCCGTCGTGCTCACCGCCGAGGCGACGGGGGCGCGCGTCTACGAACTGGCGGGGGACGAGGCCTACACTTTAGATGCGTTCGCCGCAGCGGCCGCGCAGGCCTCCGGCCGGCCGATCCGCTACCAGGACCTGCCGGCGCCGGAGTACCGGGCGGCCCTCCTTGCCGCCGGCCTCCCCGACGGGGTGGCGAGCCTCCTCGCGGACTCCGATGCGGGGGCGGCGCAGGGCGCCCTGTTCGACGACGGACACGCCCTGCGCGCTCTGATCGGGCGGCCGACGACCCCGCTGGCGAGCGTCATCGCGACGGCTCTCGCCTGACGTCTCCGCCGGGACGTCAGGTTATCGCTGGCGAATGCGCGACCAAGCGGGAGCATTCGGCATGTCGCGCCAGGATGTTGCGGAACGGATTCCGGCGGGCCGCCGTTGGGACTCCAGAATTTCTGGAGGGAGATGTCCATGCGCAACCCCATTATCGCCGCCCTGACCCTGGCCACGCTGTTCGGTGCTTCGGCCGTACAGGCCGAGACAACCGTCATCCGCCGCGACGCGCCGGATACCGTCGTGGTCGACCGCCCCTCCACCGAGAGCCGCACGGTCGAGCGCCGCGAGACCAGCGACGGCTGTTCCTCGAAGACCGTGACCAAGGAAAACGACGTCGGCGACCGCAAGACGGTCACCAAGGAAAGCTGCGACTGATCGGGTTTGCGGCTGAAGCGTCCGGGTTCCTGCGCGGGCGCCCTCTCCCTCGGGAGAGGACGAGAGGCAATCGACCGAAAATCGTTTGATCCCGTCGCGTTTCACGCGTTCGTCCGCCCTGGTTCAGCCGGGGCGGGTTTTTCGTGTCCGCGAAACCGCCCGTCCCGACGGCTTCCGCCCGTCACGCCCTGTCGAGGCGCGCCGCGAGCGGGCGGGCCTTGAGGCGGCCGGCGAATTTCGGCCCGGCGAGCAGGCGCTCGCGCCGGACGAGGTCGCCGGGGCGCGGGGCGGTCGCGCCGAGGACGCGCTCGCCCCGGGCGGCGATGCGGGCGGGCAATCCGGTATGGGGTCGGCGCAGGCGCGCCAGGGAGACCTCCGGCCGCGCGGTGCCGATGAAGCGGTCGAGGAGGCGGATCCAGCCCTCGGCCGGGACGTCGCCGGCTTCCAGGCAGAGCACCCAATCCCGCCGCGCGGCCTTGGCGCCCGCCGACCAGGGCGAGGCGCCACGCCCGCGCAGCACCACCTTGGCGCCGGTCGCCTCCGCCACGGTCTCGATCGTCGGGTTGTGCGCGGGCACGATGATCACCGCATCGCCCACGAGCCCCGCCGCGACGCCCGCCACGAGCGCGCCGAGGGTATCGGCGAGCTGGTCGACGGCATCGGGGTCGTTGGGCCGGGCCACGGAGATGAGAGCCGAGAGCATGCGCGCGCATACCGCATTTTTTCGTCGCGCAAAGCCATCGCATGGCGCCGCATCCCCGGCATTGGGGTGGAAATGCCGAGCGCCGGCCGATCTGCCTGAAATATCCGCAGTTCCACGACGCTTCGTTCATGCTATGTTCCAGCGTCCTCCCGGAACGAACGTGGCCGATGCCCCCAGACGCGACCCGTCCCTCCTCGTCCGATCTGGAACCGGCGCGGCGCCTCGCCGAGGCGACGCCGCCCGCCGGGGGACGGCGGGGGCGGGGCGCCACGGCCAATCCGAGCGGGCGCTACGAGGCGGCCCGGCGGGAATTCTTCGACGATGGCTGGCCGAGCGACGACGCGCCGCCGCCGCTGCGCACCGAAGTGCGGCCTGAGCAGGCCCGCACGCTCATCACCCGCAACACATCGCCCGACATCTCCTTCGACCGCTCGATCAATCCCTACCGGGGCTGCGAGCACGGCTGCGTCTACTGCTTCGCCCGGCCGAACCACGCCTATGTGGGCCTCTCGCCGGGCCTCGACTTCGAGACGAAGCTGTTCCGGAAGGTGGATGCCGGCCCGCTCCTCGCGCGGGAATTGTCGGCGCCGGGCTACAGCCCCGCCACCATCGCGCTCGGCACGGCGACCGACCCTTACCAGCCGATCGAGCGGGAGCATCGCGTCACCCGCGCGGTGCTCGAGGTCCTGGCGCGCTTTCGCCACCCGGTCGGGATCGTGACGAAGTCGAACCTCGTCCTGCGCGATCTCGACCTCCTCACCGATCTCGCGCGGGACGGCCTCGTGAAGGTGGCGGTCTCGGTGACGACCCTCGACCCGGTGCTGGCGCGCCGGCTGGAGCCGCGGGCGCCGCATCCCGAGCGGCGCCTCGACGCCATCGGCCGCCTCAGCGCGGCCGGCATCCCCGTGATGGTGATCGCGGCGCCGGTCATCCCCTCGCTCAACGACCACGAGATCGAGGCGATCCTGGCCCGCGCCCGCGCGCAGGGCGCGGTGGAGGCGAGCCACGTCCTCCTGCGCCTGCCCCTCGAACTCGACGCCCTGGTGGACGACTGGTTCGCCGAGCACTACCCGGGTCGTCGCGCGCACGTCATGTCGCTGGTCCGGGCGGCCCGGGGCGGGAAGGCCTACGACGCGGCCTTCGGCACCCGCATGACCGGCACCGGCGCCTACGCGGACCTGATCGCCCAGCGCATGCGCCTTGCCCGGCGGCGCCTCGGATACCCCGAGACGCGCCGGCGCCTGCGCACCGACCTGTTCAGGGTTCCGACGAATCAGCTGAGTCTGTTCTGAGGGCGTAGGCGCGGGTGAAGCTGAGGCGGTGATGGGGCGAGCGCCCGCGCGCCGCCAGACCGGCGAGGTGCACGCGCGTGCCGTAGCCGACATTGCTGGCCCAGCCGTAATCCGGGTAGCGCCCGGCGAGCCGGTGCATCAGCCCGTCGCGCAGGGTCTTGGCCACGATGGAGGCGGCGGCGATCTGCGGCACCAGGCGGTCGCCGCCGATCACCGCGCGACAGGGCAGGGCGAGACCCGGGATCGCGTCGCGCCCGTCGACCCGGACGGGTTCGGCGAGGCCGAGGGCCAGCACGGCGCGCCGCATGGCGTCGAGGGTCGCGCCCCGCACGTTGAGCCGGTCGACGAGGGCGCGCGAGCCCGCCGCCACGGCAATGCGGGCGTGCGTCCGGATCAGGGGTGTCAACGCTGCGCGCTCGGCCGCCTTCAGGCGCTTGCTGTCGTCGAGGAGGGCGAGCAGGTCGGGTGGGAGCGCGGCCGGATCGAACCAGACCGCCGCGACCACGACGGGCCCGCAGAGCGCCCCACGCCCGACCTCGTCGCAGCCGATCACCGCCGGATAGGTCGCCGCCAGGCGCGGGTCGAACGGGGGCATCGGGCGAGTTCCGGGGCAGGGCGGTGCGCGTGCCTCCCTAGCCCGGACCTGCCGGACGGTCCACGCCTCAGCCGATCCCCACGACACTGCGGGGGGCCGCGCCGGGAACCCGTGCCCGCACGGGAGCGGTGCCGTGGGCCAGCGCGATGTTGTCGTAGAACTGGCGCGCGCTCTCGGCCCAGGTGTAACGCAGGGCCTCGGCCCGGCAGTGCGCGCGGGGGATCGCCAGGGCGGCGCGGGCCGCCGCTCCGAGATCGTGCCCCAGCACCCCGGCGCCGGTGCCACCGATCACGTCGAGGGGGCCGGTGACGGGGTAGGCGGCCACCGGCACCCCGCAGGCGAGGGCCTCCAGCAGCACGATGCCGAAGGTGTCGGTCAGGCTCGGGAACACGAAGGCGTCGGCCCCGGCATAGAGGGCGGCGAGCTCGGCCCCCGTCCGGGTTCCGAGGAAGCGCGCCCGGGGGTCGATGGCCGCGAGCCGGACCCGGTCGGGGCCGTCGCCAATTACCACCTTGGTGCCGGGCAAATCGAGGCGCAGGAAGGCGTCGAGGTTCTTCTCCACGGCGAGACGGCCGACGCTGAGGAAGATCGGGCGCGGCAGTCCCGCGAACGCCGCCGGCTCGGGCTCCCCCGCCGCCCGGGGCCGGAACAGGTCGGTGTCGACGCCCCGCGTCCAGCGCATGAGCTTGGTGAAGCCGCGCCCGGCGAGGTCGCGCTCCAGGGAGGGCGTGGACACCATGGTGCCGTTCGAGGCGCCGTGGAACCGGCGCAGCCAGGCGTAGCTCCAGGCCTCGGGCACCGGCGCCCGGGCCGAGAGGTATTCGGGGAACCGCGTGTGGTAGCTTGTGGTGAAGGGCCGGCGATGGGCGAGGCAGTAGCGCCGCGTCGCGTAGCCCACCGTGCCCTCCGTGGCGATATGGACATGCGTCGGCCGCAGGGTGTCCCACAGGCGGGCCACGTGGCGCTTGGTGGCGTAGGCGAGGCGAATCTCGGGATAGCCCGGCAGGGGCAGGGAGGCGAAATCCCGGTGGGTCAGGAGGACGGGTTCGAAGCCGTAGGCGGCACCGGCCGCCGCCATGTTCTCCAGGGAGCGGACGACGCCGTTGACCTGGGGGGCCCACGCATCCGTGGCGATGAGCAACCTCACGCGACGGCCCGGGCGCCGTCCGGCCTTGGCCGCTCGACCATGGGGGCGTGCAGGCGGGCGCGCATCACGCTCGGGTAGTGCAGCACCTCCATGGTGCCGTCGTAATGCTCGACGATGGCGGTGCAGGATTCCACCCAGTCGCCGGTATTGAGGTAGGTCAGCCCGTCGATCTGCCGGTGGGCCGCGTGGTGGATGTGGCCGCAGATGACCCCGTCGGCCCCGACGCGCCTGGCCTCGGCGCTGAGCAGTTCCTCGAACTTCCCGATGAAGTTGACGGCGTTCTTCACCTTGAGCTTGGCCCAGGCCGAGAGCGACCAATAGGCCAGGCCGAGGCGGCGGCGCGCGGTGTTGACGTAGGTGTTGATGAAGAGCGCGAAGGTGTAGGCCCCGTCGCCCAGGTAGGCGAGCCACTTGGCGTGGCGCACCACCATGTCGAACTGGTCGCCGTGGATGACGAGGTAGCGCTTGCCGTCGGCGGCCTCGTGCAGGCGCTGGTCGGCGATCTCGATGCCCCCGAAGGTCATGCCGATGTAGTCGCGCAGGAACTCGTCGTGGTTGCCCGGCACGTAGACCAGGGTCGAACCCTTGCGCACCTTGCGCATCAGCTTCTGCACGACGTCGTTGTGGCTCTGGGGCCAGTACCAGCCGGACTTGAGCTGCCAGCCGTCGATGATGTCGCCGACGAGATAGATCTCGTCCGCATCGTAATCGCGCAGGAATTCGAGCAACAGGTCGGCTTGGCAGCCCTTGGTGCCAAGATGCATGTCGGACAGGAACAGTGTCCGGACGCGGGTCGTCTCGGTCTCTTCGCCCACGCTTGCCTCCGGGACAGCCTCCGATACCAGGCAGCCAAACCGGATTCCCGTATCAGTTTGATGACGCCGGACCGGACCACGCCCGGCATCCCGCGCCGCGACGTAAGCTCTTCATCCACGAAAAAAATTTTGATTTGGGATCAAGTATTTCGGGTTTTCCTTTCGGCCTGAAGGGGGGCATAGTCCCGCTCAAGGTGCCCCACCGGGCCGCGTCCGTGGACGCATGACCGGAGCCCATCGAGGCGAACTAAGGGTGCCGTCCCCGGGGACGACGACGCTGAAACGGCCCAGCGGTGAGCGCGTGTCGAGCGCGCGCCCCGGCCCATGGAGAAGTGGCTTGAGGTATTCGGTGCCGCGCGCGGGCAGGCACGTCGAGGGTCTTCCTTCGGCGTCGGCGGGTTTCCGTCCGGCCCCCGCCCGAACACCGGACGGCGCGAACGAGATCGTCCCACGATTCACCTGACCAGCGGCCACGCGGGGCATCCGGACCGATCCGGGGCCGCCCGCGGGGGCCGCATCAACCATCGGCGCATCCTTGGCGCCGCACGGCCAGCCCGTGCGGGCGCAACGTGAGAAACGGAGAAAACACCATGGCGGCAACGCGACGTCCCGGCCGGAACCACCTGTTCGTTCCGGGCCCGACGAACATCCCGGATCGCGTGATGCGCGCGATGATGGTCCAGTCCGAGGATCACCGCTCGGTGGACTTCCCCGCCCTGACCAAGCCGCTGTTCGAGGACACGAAGGCGGTCTACGGCTCGACCGAGGGCACCATCTTCCTGTTCCCGGCCTCCGGCACCGGCATCTGGGAATCCGCCCTGACGAACACCCTGTCGCGGGGCGACAAGGTGCTGGCCGCCCGCTTCGGCCAGTTCAGCCACCTCTGGATCGACATGGCCCAGCGCCTCGGCCTCGAGGTGGTTGTGCAGGACGAGGAGTGGGGCACGGGTGCCAACCCGGAGCGGATCGGCGAGGCCCTGCGCGCCGACAAGAACCACGAGATCAAGGCCGTGATGGTGGTCCATAACGAGACCGCCACCGGCGTCACCAGCGATGTCGGCGCCGTGCGCAAGGCCATCGACGCGGCCGGCCACCCGGCCCTGCTCTTCGTGGACGGCGTCTCGTCGATCGGCTCGCTGCCATTCAAGATGGACGAGTGGAAGGTCGATTGCGCCATCGCGGGTTCGCAGAAGGGCCTGATGCTCCCCGCCGGCCTCGGCGTGATCTGCGTGAGCCAGAAGGCCCTCAAGGCCGCCGACACCTCGTCGGGCCAGAACGACCGCCTCGCGCACGTCTATTTCGACTGGGCCGATCACCAGAAGCAGAACCCGGCCGGTTACTTCCCCTACACCCCGTCGCTGCCGCTGCTCTACGGCCTGCGCGAGGCGCTGGCCTGCCTCAACGAGGAAGGCCTCGAGAACGTCTACCACCGCCATCACGTGCTCGGCGAGGCGACCCGCCAGGCCGTGGCCGCCTGGGGCCTCAAGACCTGCGCCAAGGAGCCCAAGTGGAACTCCGACACGGTCACGGCCATCCTGGTGCCGGAGGGCGTCGACGCCGCCGCGATCATCAAGCACGCCTACGTGCGCTACAACCTGGCGCTCGGCGCGGGCCTGAGCCAGGTCGCCGGCAAGGTCTTCCGCATCGGTCACGTCGGTGACATGAACGAGCTGTCGCTGCTGGGTGCCATCGCGGGCGCCGAGATGGCGATGCTCGACCATGGTGTGAAGGTGCAGCCCGGCTCCGGCGTCGCCGCCGCGTCGAGCTACCTGCGCGAGAACCCGCTCGCCAAGGCCTGAGGCCATCGACCTTTCGATCTGACGTGCCGGTGCGGGCTCGCCCGCTCCGGCACACCCGACCAACCTGACCGAGCCTTGCTCCATCCGTGACTTGGCCGGATCGGCCAGAGGATTCCATGACGAAGAAGATCGTGTTCCTCGACCGCGAGTCCCTGGACGCCAAGGTCCGTGAGTTCAACTTTCCGCACGAGTACGTCGAGTACGAGTCGACCTGGACGCCGGAGGAGATCGTCGAGCGCCTGAAGGGCGCCGAGATCGCGCTGATCAACAAGGTCCCGATGCGGGCCGAGACCCTGAAGCAGCTGCCCGACCTCAAGCTGATCGCGGTGGCCGCCACAGGCACCGACGTGGTCGACAAGGAAGCCGCCAAGGCGCAGGGCATCACCGTCGTCAACATTCGCGGCTACGCCTTCAACACCGTGCCGGAGCACGTCATCGGCCTGATGTTCGCCCTGCGGCGCGCCATCGTGCCCTACGCCAATTCCGTGCGCCGGGGCGATTGGGCGAAGTCGACCCAATTCTGCTACTTCGACTACCCGATCCACGACATCGCGGGCTCGACACTCGGCATCGTCGGCTACGGCGCGCTCGGCAAGTCCATCGCCAAGCGCGCCGAAGCGCTCGGCATGACGGTCCTCGCCTACGACGTCTTCCCCCAGGAGGGCCTCGTCGATTTCGAGACGATCCTGCGTGAATCCGACGTCATCACGCTGCATGCGCCGCTGACGCCCGAGACCCGCAACATGATCGGGCGCGAACAGCTCGCGAAGATGAAGAAGCACGCGCTCCTCATCAACACCGCCCGCGGCGGCCTCGTCGACGAGGAAGCCCTGGCCGAGGCCCTCAAGGCCGGCACCATCGGCGGCGCCGGCTTCGACGTGGTGATGACCGAGCCCCCGAAGAACGGCAACATCCTCTGCCAACTCGACCTGCCCAACCTCATCGTCACGCCGCACGTGGCCTGGGCGAGCAAGGAGGCCATGCAGATCCTGGCCGACCAGCTCGTGGACAACGTCGAGGCCTACGTCGCCGGCAAGCCGCAGAACGTGGTGTGAGTTTCCT
>NZ_JAIEOF010000054.1 GCF_019750675.1 Methylobacterium sp. | reverse complement strand
CGTGGTCTACGATGCGGAGGACGTGCCCGATCCGGGCCAGCTCCGCGCCGCCGCGACGCGCTTTGCCCGCGCCTCCCGCACCACCGCCTGCCTCCAGGGCCGCCTCGTCATCGACAACATGGCGGATGGCCGCCTCACCCGGTGCTTCGCCATCGAGTACGCCGCCCTGTTCGACGTGCTGATCCCGGCCCTGGCCTCCTGGCGATTGCCGATTCCCCTGGGCGGCACCTCCACGCATTTCCGCACCGCGTCGCTGCGGGAGGTCCATGGCTGGGACGCCTGGAACGTCACCGAGGATGCCGACCTCGGCATCCGCCTCGCGCGGGCGGGCTACCATGTGGGCGACTTGGCCAGCGACACCCTGGAGGAGGCGCCGCGCACGCTCCGGCCCTGGCTGCACCAGCGCACCCGCTGGATGAAAGGGTTCCTGCAGACGACCCTGACCCATGCCCGCACGCCCCGCACGACCGCCCGGCAACTCGGCCCCCTGGGCACGCTCTGTGCCGTGGCGCTGGTGCCCGGCACGGTGATCTCCGCCCTCGCCTACCCGGTCCTGATGGGGCGGGCGGCCTGGGACTTCACCCACTTCGTCCTCAGCGGCCTGCCCGCCCCCGGCGGCTTCTGGGCGAGCCTGCCCACGGGCTCGGCGATCACACTTTTCGTCTCCGGCCTCCTGGCGATGCTGCTGCCGGCGGCGCTGGGCTGCGTCCGCCGCGGCTGGTTCGACTGCCTCGTCTTCGTGCCGCTGATGCCCGTCTACTTCCTGCTGGTCAGTCTGGCCGCCTGGGCGGGGCTGATCGAACTCGTCCGCGCCCCGAACCGCTGGAACAAGACCGAGCACGGCCTGGCGCGCACCTCACGCAGCGGCGCTATGCGGGTGGGCTGCGAGCCCTCAGGTCAGATCGAGCATCGCCAGCGTCTCGGCGACCCGCCGGCGCGCGTCCCCGGCGAGCGGTAGGATCGGGCGCGGCGGTGCCGTCCGGCAGCGCCCGAGGAGTTCGGCGCAGGCATAGATCACCCGCAGGCTCGAATAGGTGCGGAACAGCTCCCAGAGCGGGTCCAGCCGGGCGTTCAGGCGGCGCGCTTCGGCGGCATCCCCCGCTTCGACCGCCCGGACGATCGCCATGGCGGGCTCCGGAAACAGCCCGGCCGCGACGCTGTACCAGGCCGCGCCGCCCGCCAGCAGCGCCTCGACCGCGTTCCAGTCGACGCTGGACCCGAGGGAGAACCCGTCCGGCACGGCGGCGCGCAACCCCGCGAACTGGCCCGCCACCTCCGCCGGCTCCGGGGCCGGGCTCTTGATGGCGACGATGCCCGGCACCCGGGCGAGGCGGCCGACGAGGGCCGGGGTGAAGCGGAAATGGGTGGTGCCGGGATTGTCGTAGAGGCAGAGCGGCAGGCCCGATTCCCGCGCCACCGTCTCGCAATGCACGAACACCTCGTCCTCGGTCAGCGGCGTGTAGGACATCGCCGCGAGGAGCCCGGCCTCGGCCCCGGCGCCCTTCGCGTCCTGGGCCAGCCGCACCGCCTCGTCGGTGCGCAGGGCGCCGATTCCGACGAGGAGCGGCACGCGGCCCGCCACCGCGTCCACGGCGGCCTCCACGGCCCGGCGGCGCTGGTCCCGCGCCAGGTACGCATAGGTGCCGGTGCTGCCCAGCAGCCCGATCGACCCGACGCCGGCCGCGACCAGGGGGTGCAGGAGAGCGCGAAGGGCGTCGACGTCGACCGCGCCATCGGCGTTCGCGGGCGTGATCGGAAAGGCCGACAGGACGGTCATGATCGCTCCGGGGGCTCTTTCGGGAGGCGGTGCCTCCCGTGGACTTCAGGGTTGGGCGCTCACAGCATCTTGGCGAGTTCGGCCGCCGCCGCTTCGGGCGGGCGGGCGAGGTTCAGGGCGTTGAGGAAGCGGTTCTGGCCGTTCATCACGTAGACGAGGGCGGTGTGCTCCATGGTGTAGTCGCCGTCCTTGGTCGGCACCTTGCGAACGTAGGCCCGGTAGGCCTTCACCGCCGCGTTCACCTCGTCGGCCGAGCCGGTCAGGCCGACGATGCGCGGGTCGAAGCTCGCCAGGTAGGTCTTGAGGGCGGCCGGCGTGTCGCGCTCGGGGTCGACGGCGATGAAGAGCGCGCGGGTGTCCCGGCCCTTCGGCCCGAGGGCCTGGAGCACGTCGCCGATCTGCTGCAGCGTCGTCGGGCACACGTCGGGGCAGTGCGTGAAGCCGAAGAACACGAGGTGCGTCCGGCCCGCATAGTCGCGCTCGGTGACGCGCTGCCCGTCCTGGTTGGTCAGGGTGAAGGGGCCGCCGACGCTGCTCGTCCCCACCTCCTGCTTCGGCGCCAGCACCACGAACGCGGCGATGCAGAGCCCCACGAGTCCGACCACGAAGGCGAAGATGGGCAGGAATGTGCGACGCATGGGAAACGGCCTTGCGGTCGAGGGATATGGCGGCCTCAAGATCACAGGCGTCGCCCCCGGGCAATCCGTTAAACCGTCGCCATCGGATGCGTCGCCGGCCGGGCTCAGCTCCGTCGCGGTTCGGGCTCGTCCGCGCCCGGCTCTCCCCGGCGCCGTTCGTCCGCCAGGGCCGCTCTCTCGCGCCGGAGCGGCCGCCCGACCGGGCAGGCCTCCTGCACGAAACCGTTGAGGGTGTTGAGGAGGCTGTCCTCCACCTGCCGGTAGAACACGAACTGCCCGCGCTTCTCGCCCACGATCAGCCCGGCCGATTCGAGCACCGAGAGATGCTGCGAGATCGAGGGCTTCGACATGGAGAACCGCCCGGCGATCTCCCCCGCGCTGAGCTCGGTATGGGCGAGATAGGCCAGGATCTTACGGCGCACGGAGGAGGACAGGGCTTCGAAGACGCGCTGCATGCCGATGAGTTAGGCGATGAACTAACCATTGACAAGCGTCGAAGCGTTGGAGATTAGTTTATTGCCTAAATAACGAAGCGGGTTTCACCGTGACCGATGCGCCGCCCTGCACCTCGACCCTTCGGATGATCGCCGAGGCGGACACCTCCGCCACGGAGGGGCACCTGGAATGGGCGCCGGCCAAGTCCCTCTGGATCACCGGGATGGCGGTCACGGCCCTGCTCCTCGGGCCCATCCTCGTCACACCGGGCGCCGTGGCGCTGTTCGCCGCTACCACAATCGTCACCCTGTGCGCCGGGCACTCCGTCGGAATGCACCGGCTCCTCGTCCATCGCAGCTTCTCGGCCAGGCCCTCGGTCGAATACCTGCTGATCTATCTCGGAACGCTGGTCGGCATGGCCGGGCCGGTGGGGATGATCCGCCTGCACGACATGCGCGACTGGGCGCAGCGGCAGGCGGCCTGCCACGACCTGCATGCCAACCGGCTTTCGATGCCGCGCGACGCCCTCCTCCAGATGCACGCGCGCCTCGTCCTGGCGCACCCGCCGCGCTTCCACCTGGAGCCGCGGGTCGGGGAGGATCGGGTGCTCCGCTGGCTGGAGGCGACCTGGATGCTCCAGCAACTGCCGTGGGCCGTGCTGTTCCACGCGGCGGGCGGATGGGCGTGGGTGGTCTGGGGCATTCCCGTCCGCATCGCGGTGTCGCTGACCGGACACTGGCTCGTCGTGCATCTCACCCACCGCGACGGCCCTCAGGGCTGGGTGGTCGAGGGCGAGTCGGTCCAGGGGCACGACCTGCCGGCCGCGGCCTGGCTCACCTTCGGCGAGGCCTGGCACGCCACGCACCATGCCTGGCCGGACTCGGCGCGGCTCGGCACGGAGCCGGGCCAAGCCGATGCGGGCTGGTGGCTGCTGCGGGGGCTCGAGCGCCTGGGCCTCGTCTGGGACCTGAAGCAGCCGAGCAACCTGGAGCCGCGGGCCGGGGTGCGCCGGCTCGGACCGGGGGCGGGCAGGACATGATCGGCGCTCTGGGATCCTGGCCTATCGCGGTGCGGATCGCGATCTCCGGATTGATCGGTGTGACCGCGTCGATGCTGCTGCTCCTGGCCGACGGGATTGCCGATTCTTCGATGTCGATCGGATCGACCGCTGGCGCTGTCCTGCGTCTCGTCGCCATGATGATCGCCCTCCTGCCGGTCGGACTTGTTTTCGTCAGCCCGCTCCTCATCATGGCGATCGTCGCCGGCGTGCTGCTGGAGCGCCGGATCGAACAGCGCCTCCTATCGTGGAGCCTCGCGGCACCCGTCATCGTCTGGGGGTTCGTCTGCGTGATGAGTGCCCTGCTGGGGCAGGATCGGGATTTCCCCATGCATGGTTTCCGCGATCGCTTTATCGTGACGATGCGTGATCCTGGAAATCTGGCGATCCTCTTCGGTGCCTTCGTCGCGGGCTTGGCCTTCTATGTCCTCTCGGCGATGCGACGCGCCCCGACGGCAAAGGCTGCCGGCAAGACCCCGCGTCCGTGAGCGCGAGCCCCCTGCCCTCAGATCGCGAGCTTGCCGGGCTCGAGGGCGGCGACGGCCGCCCGGGCGCCCAGGCGGCGCAGGGCCTCGCCCACCATGAGGAGCGCCGGTCCCTCGTGGCCGGAGGCCTCGACGCGGTCGGCGAGGTCGGCGGCGTCGGCCTCGACCACCTGCTGGTTCGGGCGGGTGGCGTTGAAGACGAGCAGCGCCGGGGTCGTCGGCGCGAGGCCCTCGGCGACCGCCCGCTCCAGCAGGACACGCAGCGTCTTCTTGGGCATGTAGACCACGGTGGTGACGCTCGGATCGGCGAGCGCGCCCCAGTTCAGGTCCTCGGGCAGGGCCCCGCGCCGGTCGTGGCCGGTGACGTATTGCAGGCGCCGCGCCGCGTCGCGGTTCGTCAGGGAGACGCAGAGCGAGGCCGCCGCCCCTTGCGCCGCCGAGATGCCCGGCACCACGCTCACCGGGATGTTGGCCGCCCGGCAGGCGTCGATCTCCTCGCCCGCCCGGCCGAACACCAGGGGGTCGCCGGATTTCAGGCGCACCACCTGCTTTCCGGATTTCGCGAGCTGCACCATCAGCGCGTTGATGTCGTCCTGGCGGCAGGACGGGCCGTGCCCGGTCTTGCCCACCAGCATGGTGCGGGCCTCGCGCCGGGCGTAGTCGAGGATCTCGGGCGCCACGAGGTCGTCGTACAGGATGACGTCGGCGTTGCGCAGAGCGCGAAGCGCCTTGAGGGTGAGGAGCTCGGCATCCCCCGGGCCGGCGCCGACCAGCGTCACCGCCCCGCCCTTCGGCGCGGCCTCGGTCTCCCCCAGCAGTTCCGCGAGATCCGTGGCGGTCGGAGCCCGATCCGGCTCGGCGAAGGCGCGATCCGTGAAGCGCTCCCAGAAGGCGCGGCGGTCCGAGAAGCCGTGGAAGCGGCCGGTGACCTCCTCGCGCCAGTCGCGGGCGGCGCCGATCCAGGCCTTGAACCCGCGCGGCAGCATACCCTCGATCCGGGCCCGCACGGTCTGGCCGAAGACCGGGGCGGCGCCCTCCGTCGAGATGCCCACCACCATGGGCGAGCGGTTCACGATGGCGCCGAACTTCACGTCGCAGAGATGCGGCCGGTCGACCGCGTTGACGATGGCGCCGGTCTTCCGGGCGGCGGCCACGAAGGCGATGCAGTCGTCCTCGTCCTCCATGGCGCCGATGCAGAAGGCGGCGCCCTTTAGGTCGTCGGCGTGCCACTGGCGCGTGTGCAGGGTCACGGAGCCCGCGACGATCTCGCCCGGCACGGCGCGCAGCTCCTCGCTGGGCTCCGGGGCATAGACGTCCACGTGGGCGCCCGCTGCGGCCAGCAGCTTCACCTTCCAGGGGGCGCCCCCGTTCGAGCCGGCCAGCACCGCGCGCTTGCCCTGGAGCGGCACGAAGACGGGCAGGACGGCCAGCGGCTCGAGGCCGGCCGGCCCTGAGCCGCGCGTCGATTCGGTGCCGGCGGGCCGGGTTTCACGGGGCTGACGGGGTGTGCTCATGGGGCTCGGAAGTGGGGATCGATTCGGCCGAAAATGAGCCTATGCGGCGTTGCGTGCAAGCGCTTCGGGCAGAAGCTTGCGGATCTCGGGGATGCAAGAGCCGCAATTCGTGCCGGCCTTGCAGGCGGCGCCCACCGCCTCGACGGTGCCGGCGCCGGCCGCGATGACGCCCGTGATGACGTCGAGGCCGACGCCGTGGCAGGCGCAGACGGTCGGGCCGGCTGAGGCGGTCTCGGCGCGTCCCGACAGGAGGGAGCGCCGGGCGGCAGGCTCCGGTTCAGCCTCGGCGAACAGCGCCTTGGCCTCCTCCCAGCCCGGCCGCGCCTCGGCGGGGCCCAGCGCCAGGCAGGCGACGAGGCGGCCGGACTCGTAGACGGCGCAGCGGTAGCGCCCGCGCGCGTGGTCGGCGTACTCGGCGAGGTCGTGGCCCTGGAACAGGCCGCGCATCATCAGCGCCACGGCGCGGGAACTCTCCTGCGTGGCGAATTGCAGGCCCGAGCCGCCCTGGATCGTGGCCCGCGCCCACCACCAGCCCTCCGGCAGCCCATGCTCGCCCCGGGTCAGCAGGAAGCCGCGGTTGCGGTAGGGGACAGCCGCGATGGCGGCCGGCGTCGCCTTCAACTCGGGCTGGCCCGAGACCGGATCGGGCACGCCCCGCACCAGGGCGCCGACGCGGGCATCCGAGGCGGTGGCGGCACTCCAGTGGAAGGCGGCGAACAGGTTGCCCGGCCGCACGGCGTCGGTGACCATGGTCTCCAGGGTCGCGGTGCCGTGCGGCGTCGCGATCCGGGCGAGGTCGCCCTCCTTCAGGCCGAGCGGGGCGGCGTCGTCCGGGTGGATCTCCACGAAGGGCACGGCGCGGTGGGCCGAGAGCCGCTGGCTCTTTCCCGTGCGCGTCATCGTGTGCCAGTGGTCGCGCACCCGCCCCGTGTTGAGGACGAGGGGGTAGGCCTCGCTCACGCCTTGCGCGAGCGCCGGAGCCTGCACGGCGACGAAGCGGGCGCGCTTGTCGAAGGTGTAGAACTGCCCGTCGGCGAAGAGCCGGGTCTTGCCCTTGCCCCGCTTCGGCAGGGGCCATTGCAGCGGCGGCGTGGCCGCGTAGGCGGCATCCGCGATCTCGCTCACGGCGCCGAGGTCGAAGTCGCGGCTGCCGTTGTTCTCGAAGGCCGAGAGCGCGGCGTGCTCGCGGAAGATCGCGGCGGTGCCCGAATAGCTGAAGGCTTGCGCATGGCCGAGGCGCTTGGCGACGTCGCAGACGATTTGCCAGTCGGCCCGCGCCTCGCCGGGGGCCTTGAGGAAGCTGCGCTGGCGCGAGATCCGGCGCTCGGAATTCGTCACCGTGCCGTCCTTCTCGCCCCAGGCCAGGGCCGGGAGCAGCACGGTCTTCTTGCCCGTCGCCCGGGCGCTGTCGCTGTCGGCCACCGCCTCCGAGACCACGTAGAGGTCGAGGCCCTTCAGGCTCTCGCGGATCTGGTTCGCGCGCGGCATTGACACGATGGGGTTGGTGCCCATCACCCAGAGCGCCTTGATCTTGCCGCGCTCGATCGCCTCGAACAGGGCGACCGCTTTCATGCCCTCGCCGGTGATGATGTTGGGCGCCCCCCAGAAGCGGCGCACCCGGTCCACCTCCTCCGGCGCGAAGTGCATGTGGGCGGCCAGCATGTTGGCCAGGCCCCCGACCTCGCGCCCGCCCATGGCGTTGGGCTGGCCCGTGAGGGAGAAGGGCCCCGCGCCGGGCAGGCCGATGCGGCCGGTGGCGAGGTGGCAGTTGATGATCGCGTTGCCCTTGTCGGTCCCTTGAGCCGACTGGTTCACCCCCTGCGAGAAGGCGGTGACGACGCGCTTCGTGCGGGCGAACAGCTCGAAGAACCGGGCCACGTCGGCCTCCGACAGGCCGGTGGCGGCGGCGGTGGCGGCGACATTCGGCGCGATGGCGCGGGCCCGCTCCAGGGCGCCGTCCAGGCCGCTCGTGTGGTCGAGGACGAAGCGGTAATCCAGCGAACCGGTGCTGGCGAGGTGCGCCAGCAGGCCGGAGAACAGGGCCGTGTCGGTGCCGGGCTTGAGGCCGAGGAAGAGGTCGGCCTCCTCCCCCGTCTGGGTCCGGCGGGGGTCGATCACCACCAGCTTGGTGCCGCGTTTCGTCCGCGCGTCGACCATGCGGCGGAACAGGATCGGGTGGCACCAGGCGGTGTTCGAGCCGACCAGCACGATGAGGTCGGCCTCGTCGAGGTCCTCGTAGCAGCCCGGCACGGTGTCCGAGCCGAAGGCGCGCCGGTGGGCGGCCACCGCGCTCGACATGCACAGGCGCGAGTTGGTGTCGACATGCGGCGTGCCGAGGAAGCCCTTCGCGAGCTTGTTGGCGACGTAATAGTCCTCGGTCAGCAACTGGCCCGAGAGGTAGAACGCGATCGCGTCCGGGCCGTGCTGCTCCGCGATGCGGCGCAGGGACCCCGCCACGGTGCCCAGCGCCGATTCCCAGCTCGTGCGGGCGCCGTCCACCTGCGGATGCAGCAGGCGGTTGTCGAGGGAGAGCGTCTCGCCCAGCGCCGAGCCCTTGGAGCAGAGGCGCCCGAAATTGGCCGGATGCGCGGTATCCCCGGCGATCTCCGCGCCGCCCTCCCCGTCCGGCGTCGCGAGCACGCCGCAGCCGACGCCGCAATAGGGGCAGGTGGTCTTCACGGGGGCGGCCGGTGCCTGGACGTGCGCGTTCATGGCGGGATCCTCGGCGGTTTTCTATGGTCGTGGATGGAGGCAAGAGACGGGCCGAGGCGGACCGCCCACCCTCTCCCCTCTGCGGGAGAGGGTGCCTGCGGAGCAGGCGGGAGAGGGGCCGCGCGACCAATTCGGAAAGGGCGGTGCTCCCCTCTCCCGATCCGCATGCGCGGGCCACCCTCCCCCGCAGAGGGGGGAGGGTTTCGGCGTGCTAGTACACGTCGGCCTGATAGCGCCCGGTCTTCTTCAGGTGGGCGAGGTAGGCCACGGCCTCGTCGGGGTTCTTGCCCCCGAACTGGCCGGCGACGTCGATGATCGCCCGCTCCACGTCCTTGGCCATGCGCTTGGCATCGCCGCAGACGTAGAAATGCGCACCGCCCTCGAGCCACGTCCACAATTCGGCGCCGGTCTCGCGCATGCGGTCCTGGACGTAGGTCTTCTCGGTGCCGTCGCGGGACCAGGCCAGCGACAGGCGGGTGAGCAC
>NZ_JAIEOF010000447.1 GCF_019750675.1 Methylobacterium sp. | reverse complement strand
GCCATGTACGCCGAGGCCGGCCTCGACGCCGCCGGCATCCTGAAAACCGTCAAGGCCGCCCTCCCCGAGCGGAAGGCCGGTCAGTCGGGGCGCCTGCGCCTCGCCTGAACCTGCATTCCGGGCGCGCCGCATCCGGGTTTTGCAACCCGGGTGTGGCCCCATTGCGCTTGTCCGAGTGCGGTTTCGATGACAAAAGCGCGCCATCCGCGGGCTCGGCGTTCGCTCCGGGCCCCGCACGCGCAGAAGATCCTCAGACCCTTCGAGAGAAATGCCACAGGCGACCCCTTCCGGCCCGTTCGATGCCGGCCCGGTTCTCATCACCGGCGCGAGCGGTTTCCTGGGAGCGGCCCTGGTGGACGTCTTCCGTAAGGCCGGCTTTGCCGTGCGGATCATGGTCCGGGCCACCTCGCCTCGCACCAACCTGACCTGGACCGACGTCGAGATCGTCGAGGGCGACATGCGCGACCGCGCCGCCGTGGCGCGCGCGCTCCAGGGCCAGCGCTACCTCGTCCATGCGGCCGCCGATTACCGGCTCTGGGCACCGGATCCGGAGGAGATCGTCGCCACCAACCGCGACGGCGCCGTGATCCTGATGGAGGAAGCCCTCCGCGCCGGCATCGAGCGCGTGGTGTATACGTCCAGCGTCGCCACCATCAAGCCGCACGACGACGGCACGCCCGCCGACGAGACGCGGCCCCTCACCCCCGGCACGGCCATCGGCGCCTACAAGCGCAGCAAGGTCGTGTCCGAGCGCGTTGTCGAGGAGATGGCGGCCCGCAACGGCCTGCCGGTGGTCATCGTCAATCCCTCGACGCCCATCGGCCCGCGTGACGTGAAGCCCACGCCGACGGGACGCATCATCCTGGAGGCCGCCCTGGGCCGGATGCCCGCCTTCGTCGATACCGGCCTCAACCTCGCCCACGTGGACGACGTCGCCGCCGGGCATCTGCTGGCCCTGCGACACGGCCGGACCGGCGAGCGCTACATCCTGGGCGGCGAGAACGTGCTCCTGTCGCAGATGCTGGCCGACATCGCCGGTATGGTCGGCCGCAAGCCCCCGACCGTCAACCTGCCCCGCGCCGTGGTCTACCCGATCGCCTTCGTTTCGGAACAGATCGCGCGGTTCACCGGCAAGGCCCCCTTCGCCACCATCGACGGCATCCGGATGTCCCGCTACCGGATGTTCTTCTCGGACGCCAAGGCGCGAGCCGAACTCGGCTACACCGCCCGCCCCTACGCGGAAGGCCTGTCCGACGCGATCGCCTGGTTCCGCCGGGAAGGACGCCTGTGATGAGCACGACGATCCAGACGGCCACCGAGGCGCGCACCGGCAAGGGTTACCGCGACGAGAACTTTCCCGTCGCGTCCCACCTCATCCACCCGAAGCATCGCGGCGCGATCCTGGCGTTCTACGACTTCGTCCGCGCCGGGGACGACGTCGCGGACCACACCGGCCTGACGCCGGAGCGCAAGATCGAACTTCTCGACGCCCTGGCCGAAGACCTGACGGGCACCCGCCCGACGGATTCGGCCGCCGAGCCCCTGCGCCGGGAACTCGCCGCGCGCGGGCTGGCGCCGACGCACGCCCTCGAACTGCTCGACGCCTTCCGCCTCGACGCCCGCAAGAGCCGCTATGCCGATTGGGACGAGCTGATCGCCTATTGCCGGCTCTCGGCCATGCCCGTCGGCCGCTACGTGCTCGATGTGCACGGCGAGGATCGGAGCGTGGTCTGGCGGTCCTCGGACGCAATCTGCGCCGCCCTGCAGATCATCAACCACCTGCAGGATTGCGGGAAGGATTTCCGCAGCATCGACCGGGTCTACATTCCTCAGGATACCATGGACCGGCACGGCGCGGCGATCTCCGAACTCGGGGCCGACAAGGCCTCGCCGGCTCTGCGCGGTGTTATTTCCGAGTTGGCGGAACGCACCATGGGACTGCTCGACGAGGGGGCGGTCCTGCCTGACCTCATCGCGGATCTGCGCTTGAGCCTGGAGATCGCCGCGATCCACCGCCTCGCCGTCGTCCTCTGCAAGGGGCTGATGGAACGCGATCCCCTGAGCGAGAAGGTCCACCACGGCAAGGCCGCCTTCGCCCTCACGGCACTCGGCGGCATCGCCGCGACCCTGGGCCGGCGACCGTTCCGCGGCCGCACCCTGCGCGCCGAGGCCCGCAAGACTTCTCCGGGGGGCCGCCCGTGAGCGCCACCGCATCTCCCGCCGTGGCGACGACACCCACGGAAGCCGCCGCCCTGCCGGCGAAATCCTCGTCGTTCTACACGGCGATGCGCCTGCTGCCCCCGGAACGCCGGGCCGCGATGTATGCCGTCTACGCCTTCTGCCGGGCGGTCGACGACGTCGCCGACGATGGCGGGCCGGCCCCCGTCCGGGCGGCGGAACTCGACCGCTGGCGCGTCGACATCGACGAGCTCTATGCCGGGCGTCCGGCCGCGCGGGTGCAGGACCTCGTCGTGCCGATCCAGCGCTACGGCCTCCTGCGCGCGGATTTCCAGGCCGTGATCGACGGCATGGCGATGGACGCCTTCGAGGACATCATCGCCCCCGACGAGGCCACCCTGGACCTCTATTGCGACCGGGTCGCCAGCGCGGTCGGTCGCCTGTCCGTGCGCATCTTCGGGGTGTCGGAGGCGGAGGGCATCGCCCTCGCGCACCATGAAGGCCGCGCCCTGCAACTCACCAACATCCTGCGCGACATCGACGAGGACGCGGCGCGCAACCGCCTCTACCTGCCCCGCGAGAAGCTCGCCGGCATCGGCCTGCACGCGCCGACCCCCCAGCAGGCCGTCGACCATCCGCGCATCGGCGAGGTCTGCGCAAAGGTCGCGGCCGAAGCCGAGGCCCATTACCGGGAAACCTGGGCGATCATCGCCCGTTGCCCGCGCAAGGTCACCAAGGCACCGCGCCTGATGGCGGCGGCTTACCGCCTCTATCTCGACGCCGTCCTGGCGCGAGGTTGGAACAAGCCGCGCGTGCGGGTGAAACCGGGCAAGCTCGCCCTCCTGGGCGTCGCCCTGCGGCACGGAATCCTCTGATGGCCGGAACGGTTCACGTCGTCGGCGCGGGGCTCGCCGGTCTGTCCGCTGCCGTCTCCCTCGTCGAGCGCGGCGCCCGCGTCGTCGTGCACGAGGCCGCCAAGCAGGCGGGTGGGCGCTGCCGCTCCTATTACGATTCGACCCTCGGCCTGACCATCGACAACGGCAACCACCTGCTCCTGTCGGGCAACACCTCGGCGCTGGCCTTCATGCGCACGATCGGCGCTTCCGAGAGCGCGCTGAGCGGGCCGGCGGAGGCCGCCTTCCCGTTCGCGGACCTGAAGACCGGGGAGCGCTGGACCCTGCGTCCGAACGCCGGCCGTGTACCCTGGTGGGTGCTCCAGGCGTCCCGCCGGGTGCCCGGCACGAGCGCGCGCGACTACCTCGCGCCATTGGGCATCCTGAAGGCCGCCGCCGGCAAGGCGCCCGGGCAGGGCGGCACCATCGGCGAGAGCATGGACTGCGCAGGCACGCTCTACGAGCGCCTCTGGCATCCGGTGCTGCTGGCCGCCCTCAACACCGATCCCAAGGAAAGCGACACCGGGCTCGCGGCCACGATCCTGCGCGAGACGCTGGGCGCCGGCGGCAAGGCCTGCCGGCCGCTGGTTGCCGTGGGCGGTCTCTCCGCGGCCTTCGTCGATCCGGCCGTCGCCTACCTGGAGCGGCACGGGGCGGAGCTGCGATTCGGCCACCGCCTGCGCAGCCTGACGCTCGGCGTCGACCGCATCGACGGGCTCGTCTTCAGCGACGAATCGATCAGTCTCGGCCCCGATGATTCGGTGGTCCTCGCCCTGCCGCCCTGGGTGGCGAGCGACCTCCTGCCCGGCCTGCCGGCGCCTCAGAGTCACCGCTCCATCGTCAATGCCCACTTCGCTGTGGTTCCGCCGCCGGGATCGCCGTTACTTCTCGGCGTGGTGAATGGACTGACCGAATGGCTGTTCGCCTATCCGGATCGTCTGTCGGTGACCATCAGCGGCGCGGATCGTCTCTTGGATGTGCCGCGCGAGGATTTGGGACGTCGGATCTGGGACGAGATCGTGACCTTGACTGGACTTGCACCGGAACTGCCAAGCTGGCAGATCGTCAAGGAGAAGCGGGCGACCTTCGCGGCGACGCCCGCCGAGGCCGCGCGGCGCTCCGGCGCCGTGACGGCCCATCGGAATCTCGTCCTGGCAGGCGACTGGACCGCGACCGGTCTGCCTTCGACGATCGAGGGGGCGATCCGTTCGGGAACGACCGCCGCCCACGCGCTCGGACGTTCCGCGGGCGCGTGTGGACAGGCACCGGCACGCGGCGCGGCGTGAGTTATGGCGGCTGCCTGAGCAGCCGGTGAGGCGAGGACGATGCGGGAAGCATTCAGGAAGGTCGAGGCGCTGCAGCGCCCGAAGACGCAGGAAATCTCACTCGAGGACGTCGAGCGCGGTGTCGTGCGCGCGACCCAGGCCCTCTCGGCCCTGGCGCATGCGGACGGGCACCTGTGCTTCGAACTCGAGGCCGACGCGACGATCCCGTCCGAATACATCATGTTCCACCAGTTCCGGGCCACCGAGATCCCGGCGGAGCTGGAGACCAAGATCGGCAACTACCTGCGCCGCACGCAGGGCAAGCACGGCGGCTGGGCGCTGGTCCATGACGGGCCGTTCGACATGAGCGCCAGCGTGAAGGCCTACTTCGCCCTCAAGATGAGCGGCGATTCGATCGAGGCGCCGCACATGCGCCGCGCCCGCGAGGCCATCCTCTCCCGCGGGGGCGCCGCCAATTCCAACGTCTTCACCCGCTTCCTGCTGGCGCTCTACGGCGAGGTGCCCTGGCGCGCCGTGCCGGTGATGCCCGTGGAGATCATGCATCTGCCGAAGTGGTTCCCGTTCCACCTCGACAAGGTCTCCTATTGGGCGCGCTGCGTGATCGTGCCCATGCTGGTGATCCAGGCGAAGAAGCCGCTCGCCAAGAATCCGCGCGGCATCGGCATTCCCGAGCTCTTCGTGGCGCCGCCCCAGACCGTTCGGACCTGGCCGGGCAGCCCGCACGCGACCTGGCCGTGGACGCCGATCTTCGGCGCCATCGACCGCATGCTCCAGGTCACCCAAGATTACTTCCCGAAGAAGCGCCGCGCGCGCGCCATCGACAAGGCCGTGGCCTGGGTCAGCGAGCGCCTGAACGGCGACGACGGCCTCGGCGCCATCTTCCCCGCCATGGTCAACACCGTGCTGATGTACGACGTGCTCGGGTACCCGGCGGACCATCCGCAGGTGCGGATCGCCTGCGAGGCGATCGAGAAGCTCGTCGTCGTCAAGGAGAACGAGGCCTACGTGCAGCCCTGCCTGTCCCCGGTCTGGGACACGGCGCTCGCCGGCCACGCCCTCCTGGAGGCCGGCGGCCCGGAAGCCGAGCACCAGGCCCGGCGCGGTCTCGACTGGCTGAAGCCCCTCCAGGTCCTGGACATCAAGGGCGATTGGGCGGCAGGCCGGCCGAACGTGCGTCCCGGCGGCTGGGCCTTCCAGTACGCCAACCCGCACTTCCCCGACCTCGACGACACCGCCGTAGTGGTCATGGCCATGGACCGGGCGACGTATCAGCGCGGCCTCGTGGCCGACGTGCCGGATTATGCCAACGCGATCGCCCGCGCCCGCGAATGGGTCGAGGGCCTGCAATCGAGCGATGGCGGCTGGGCGGCGTTCGACGCCGACAACAACCACCACTACCTCAACCACATCCCGTTCTCGGATCATGGGGCGCTGCTCGATCCGCCGACCGCCGACGTGACTGCCCGCGTCGTCTCGATGCTGTCCCAGCTCGGCGAGACCCGCGCGAGCTCGAAGGCCCTCGACCGGGGCGTGACCTATCTGCTGAACGATCAGGAGGAGGACGGCTCCTGGTACGGCCGCTGGGGCATGAACTTCATCTACGGCACCTGGTCGGTGCTCTGCGCCCTCAACGCGGCGAACGTCGATCCGGCCTCGCCGGAGATCCGCAAGTCCGTGGCTTGGCTGATCCGGATCCAGAACCCGGATGGCGGATGGGGCGAGGATGCCTCGTCCTACAAGATCGACCCGGCCTTCGAGCCCGGCTACTCCACCGCCTCGCAGACGGCGTGGGCGTTGCTGGCCCTGATGGCGGCGGGCGAGGCCGACGACCCGGCCGTGACGCGGGGCATCAACTATCTGACGCGGACGCAAGGGGCGGACGGGTTCTGGTCCGAGGAGCGCTACACCGCCACCGGCTTCCCGCGGGTGTTCTACCTGCGCTACCACGGCTACCCGAAGTTCTTCCCGCTCTGGGCCATGGCCCGCTACCGCAACCTGAAGCGCAGCAACACCCGGACGGTCGCCTTCGGGATGTGAGGCGAGCGGACCCGCATCATGGCCTCGGATACCAGATCTCGTCCCGTCTTGGCCGTGACGGGCCTCGCGAAGGAGGCGCGCCTCGCAGCCGGACCGGGCGTCGAGGCCATCGGTGCGGGCGGTGACCCCGCCCGTCTCCGCGCCCTCCTCGCCGCGCGGGCCGAGCCCGGGTGCCGGGCCGTCGTCAGCATCGGCATCGCCGGCGGCCTCGATCACGATGCGCGGCCCGGCGACGTGCTGGTCGCCACGTCCATCGTGTATGCCGGCCGTAGCCACGCCGCCGATCCGTTCATCGCGAACACGCTGCTCGGCCTGCTCGCCGGATCGGGGCTGCGCGTGCGCTCCGCCCCGCTCGCGGGCGTCGATGAAGCCGTCCTCGAGGTCGCCGACAAGGCCGCATTGCGGGCGGCGACGGGCTGCGCCGCCGTCGACATGGAATCCCACGTCGCCGTCGCCTTCGCGGAGCGGCACGGCCTGCCTTTCGCGGCCCTGCGCATCGTCTGCGATCCCGCCACCCGGGCCATCCCGGCCTTCGCCGCCAAAGCGCTGAAGCCGAACGGCGAGCCCGATATCTGGGGCGTCCTCGCGGCGGTGATCCGTTCGCCCGGACAGATCGGGCCCCTCATCCACCTCGCGCGCGATTCGGGCGCCGCCTTCGCCAGCCTGAAGCGCTGTCGCGCGCGACTCGGCCCGGGGCTGGGCGTGCCGGCGTAGCGAACCGAACGAACGCGGGCCCGGCTCGGTCAGCGACCGCCCGGTCCGCCGGGGCCGCCGCCGAACCCGCCCGGCCCCCGGCCGAAGCCGCCGGGTCGTTCGAGGCCACCGCTTGGCCCACTCCCAAATCCACCGCCGGGCCCTCCGCCAAAGCCGCTTCCGCGTTCGCCGCCGAAGCCGCCATGACCGGGGCCGAACGCGCCAGGGCCGGCGCCACCGGGCGAACGCGTGTCGATGTCCAGGCGCGGCGGGCCGCCGGAAGCCCCACCGTCGAAGCGTGAGGCGCCTCCCCGAGATCCGCCCTCGGGGAGGGGCGGTCGCTCGGGCATCGCCGGTCGTTCGGTCCCGCGCGCGTCAATGCGCAGACGCTCCACGGTCAACCTGCCGTCGAGCCCCGGTTCCGCCATCACGATGGCGCGCACGCTCCCCCGCCGGGGAAGGTCGGAGACGGCGGCGCCCGAGACGTCGAAGCCGGAGCCGAGATGCAGCCCGCGCCCGTTGCGGCCGACATAGGCCTCGATGGATACGCGCCGCAGGCCCGGCACGAACAGGGCGCGGGCCTCGTCCACCCGGGCGACGGTGAGGGTTCCGCCGCTCGCCTCCCCGATCACCGTGGCGCGGCGGCCGACATGCTGTGGATCAACGCCGAGCAGCGTCAGGTCCCCAATCATCGCGCGGCCTTCGACGCCGCGCCGGATCCGGCCCGCGACCTGGGCCGGACCGGTGCTGCGGGGTTCGACTAGGCTCGCTACCACCACACCATCGGGCCGGCGCAGGCCGCTGACGGCGACGCGGTCGCCCGTCTTCCAGCGTCCCGCCTGGGCCGCCGGCAGCGCGACGCGCTGACCGAGGACGGTCAACGTTCCCTTGCCGGAGGCCTCGACGGGGCCGACCACCTCGCTGGTGACGTCGATGCGGCGGGTCGAGAGCGCGCTTCCGTCCGCGTGGGCCACGACGCGGACCACGTGCCCGATCCTGAGGTCGGAGACCGAGGCCGGCGCCCCGTCGATGCGCACGACGACGTCCTTCGGATAGGCGATGCGCAGGTCGTTGACGACGATGGAGCCGAAACGGCGAATCGTCCCGATCACGCCGGTGCCTCCGATGCCGCGGTCGCCGGTCTGCTCGGTGCCGTCAGCGGGCGGCGGGGTCGGGCGGGCGCCGGTACCGCCGATGCCCTGGTCGCGGATCGGCGGTAGCGGATCGGCCTGCGTCGCGAGGGCGAGGGGAGCGAGTCCGAGCAGACGCAGGGCGTCGCGGCGGCTGGGCGCGCGCATGGTCGGCCCCCTCACGCCTTGGCCGCCGTGTGCGGCACATCCTCGGCGTAGACGTAGAGGCCGAAATTCCAGCGGTGGCTGCCGCCGGGATCGGTCTCGCAGGCGGCGTGCGCCTCGCGGTTGGCCTGCTGGAGCGCCTCCATGGCGATCTCGCGCGCCCGCGCCTCCAGGCGCTCGGCGAGGTCTCGCGAGAGCCCGTCATAGTGGACGGCGCGTTCGAGGAAGCGCGGCGTCGGGCCCGTGATGTTGGCGACGCTCGCGGCGATGTGGTCGTGCAGGTTCCGGCCGAAATAATAGAGGTGGGACTCGTCGCCCCCCTTCGGCACATAGGCCGCCTCGGTGAGGACGATGTGGCCCTCCGCATCCGAGATCACGAGCCCCCGGTCCAGCCATTCGTCGAGGACGGCGCGGGGTCGCAGATCGCGGGTCACGGCCGCCACCAGGGTCTCGAAGGACGGAGCGTCCCCCTCGCCGAGCCGCGCCAGGGGCAGGGGCTGGCCGTTCGCATCGGTGAAGCGCGGGTCGGCGAGCCAGCGCGCGATGATGCGGCTCGTGCGCGAGACGGCCGAGGGCACGACGCCGACCGGCGCGCCCGCGCCGCGCAGGCGGCTCACCTCCTTGCGGTGGATGCCCGTGAGGAGGCTGACCCGGCTGTCCGTCTGCTC
>NZ_JAIEOF010000160.1 GCF_019750675.1 Methylobacterium sp. | reverse complement strand
CGGAGCCCGAGCCCACCGCACCGACGGCGGCCACCGCCGCCCGGCCGGCCGGTGGCGCGGCACCGGCCCGTACGGCTGGCCGGCCGCAGGCCGCCGAGGAGGAGAGCGAGCAGAAGCGCGTGATCCGCCGCCCCGGCATGCCGCTCAAGATCATCACGCCGCCCAAGACCCCCAAGCAGCCGGGCGGCGACCGCAATCGTGGCCGCCTCACGATCGCCACCGCCACCTCGGGCGAGGACGAGCGTACGCGCTCCGTTGCCTCGTTCCGTCGCCGGCAGCAGCGCATGAGCGGCAACCGGCAGGTAGAGCAGAAGGAAAAGCTCTCCCGCGAGGTGACGATCCCCGAGACGATCACGATCCAGGAACTCGCCAACCGCATGTCGGAGCGGGCCGTCGACGTGATCCGTCTGCTGATGAAGCAGGGCCAGATCCACAAGATCACCGACGTGATCGACTCGGATTCGGCGCAGCTTATCGCCGAGGAACTTGGCCACACCGTGCGCCGCGTTGCGGAGTCGGACGTTGAAGAGGGCCTGTTCAACGACGAGCCGGACCTGGAAGAGGATCTCGATCCCCGTCCCCCGGTCGTCACGATCATGGGTCACGTCGACCACGGCAAGACCTCGCTCCTTGACGCGATCCGCAAGGCGAACGTGGTCTCCGGCGAGGCCGGCGGCATCACGCAGCACATCGGCGCCTATCAGGTTGCCACGCCGTCCGGCGAGATGGTGACCTTCATCGACACCCCCGGCCACGCGGCCTTCACCTCCATGCGTGCCCGTGGCGCCAAGGTGACGGACGTCGTCGTGCTGGTGGTGGCGGCGGATGACGGCGTCATGCCCCAGACGGTGGAGGCGATCTCCCACGCCAAGGCGGCCGGCGTGCCGCTCATCGTGGCGATCAACAAGATCGACAAGCCCGACGCGAACCCGCAGCGGGTCCGTACCGAGCTGCTCCAGCACGACATCCAGGTGGAGTCGATGGGCGGCGAGACCCTCGAATTCGAGGTCTCGGCCAAGACCGGCGACGGTCTGCCGGATCTCCTCGAGGGCCTTCAGCTCCAGGCCGAGATCCTGAACCTGCGCGCCAACGAGGCGCGCGACGGCGAGGGTACGGTGATCGAGGCCAAGCTCGATCGCGGCCGCGGTCCCGTCGCGACCGTGCTCGTGCAGCGCGGCACCCTGTTCACCGGCGACATCGTGGTGGCGGGCGCCGAGTGGGGTCGCGTGCGCGCCCTCATCGACGACAAGGGCGAGAGCGTCCCCTACGCGGGTCCTTCGGTCCCCGTCGAGGTGCTCGGCTTCAACGGCACGCCGGATGCGGGCGACCGCGTCGCGGTGGTCCCGAACGAGGCTCGTGCCCGCGAGGTCACCGAGTATCGTGCCCGCCAGAAGCGCGAGCGGCTTGCCGCCCGCACGGGTGGTGCGAACCGCTCGCTGGTCGACATGATGCGCGACCTCAAGGAAGGCGCCGGCCGCAAGGAACTCGCGCTCGTCGTCAAGGGCGACGTGCAGGGTTCGGTCGAGGCCATCAATGGTGCTCTCGAGAAGCTCGGCAACGACGAGGTCTCGGCGCGCATCCTGCTCGCGGGCGTCGGTGGCATCACCGAGTCGGACATCACCCTGGCGGAGGCCTCCAAGGCCGTCGTCATCGGCTTCAACGTGCGAGCCCACAAGGAAGCGCGCGAATCGGCCGAGCGGAACGGTGTCGAGATCCGCTACTACAACATCATCTACGACCTCGTGGATGACATTAAGTCGACCCTGTCGGGCATGCTGCCGCCGACGCTGCGCGAGGAGCGTCTCGGCGAGGCGCAGATCCTGCAGATTTTCGACGTGTCGAAGGTCGGCAAGATCGCCGGTTGTCGCATCCTCGACGGTGTCGTTCAGCGCGGTGCCCATGTCCGCCTCATCCGCGACAGCGTGGTCATCCACGAGGGCAAGCTCGCCCAGCTGAAGCGCCTGAAGGACGACGCGAAGGAAGTCACCGCCGGCTACGAGTGCGGCATGTCCTTCGAGAACTTCCAGGACATGCGGGCCGGCGACACCATCGAGTGCTACCGGGTCGAGGAGATCCGCCGCACGCTCTAGGCGTTCGGCATCGACGGATGAAGGAACGGGGTCGCGACGTAGGTCGCGGCCCCGTTCCGCGTTTCGGCCCCGCCTTAACCGCGTCGCCGAGTTTGGTTGGGGGAAGCCGGGTCGGTGCCTCGGTCCGCCGGCCCCGCGCCGGTTATATGGGCTGGGCGACGGCCGACATGGCGGCTTGGTCGAGGCGGAACGATGCTGAATTCCTACGCCCTGCGACGGGCGCTGTCGGACAAGAAGTACAAGAAGATCTTCGTGGAGCGGCTGACCGAGCCGCTGCACCTCAACCTCATTTCGGCGGGCGTCGCGCTGTTCGGCAGCTATCGGGCCAAGGTGGCCTTCGACCTGATGGTGCGCCAGCAATACGCGTTCCCCGTGCTGTTCGCCGCCGACGAGGCGAAGAAGCTCGGCCTCAAGCGAATCCAGGTCCTGGAATTCGGTGTCGCGACCGGCGCCGGGCTGCTGAACCTGTGCGACTGCGCCGCGCGCACCGAGGCCGAGACCGGAATCGCCATCGAAGTGGTGGGGTTCGACACGGGCAGCGGCATGCCGCCGGCGATCGATTACCGCGACATGCCGGAGTATTTCCAGGAGGGTGATTACCCGATGGATTTCGAGGCCCTGCGCCGCTCCCTGCCCGGCCGCTGCCGGCTCCTCATCGGCGACGTCGCCGAGACGATCCCTGCCTATCTCGCGAGCGTCACCGCCGAGGCGCCGGTGGGCTTCATCTCGGTGGATGTGGATTACTACTCCTCGGCGGTGAACACCCTGAAGGTGCTGGACGGGCGCCCGGAGCAGTACCTGCCCCTCCTGCCGGTCTATCTCGACGATGTGGGCATGGACGGGGCCAACACGTGGAACGGCGAGCTGCTGGCGGCCGCCGAGTTCAATGCGCGTCAGCCCATGCGCAAGATCGCGCCCTTCAACCTCCTGCGCTCGAAGCGGGTGTTCAAGAACGCCCAGTGGATCGACCGCATGTTCGCGGCGCATATCCACGATCACCCGGCGCGGACGCCGGCAACCGCGAAACGTGCGCAACAGGCCTATATCCCGAACGAGTATTTGCGCTAAGAGGGTCGCCTTCGGCGTCCGCTTCGTTTCGACCCGCTCGGGCTTTGCCCGAGTGGCGGCGCGTCGACGTTCCGTTTCAGAAGCGCTCTTTCGAGCGTCACCAGGCGGGCCGGTGTCGAAACCGCTTCGACGACAAGACGATCAGAATTTGATGGCCCAGAAACAGACCCCGACCGGACCCTCGCAGCGCCAGCAGCGCGTCGCCGAGCTGATCCGCCACGCGATCGCCGAGGTGCTCCAGCGCGGGGACATCCAGGACGCGGTGCTGAGCGCTCACGTCATCACGGTGCCGGAAGTGCGGATGTCGCCGGACCTGAAGCTCGCCACGGCCTACATCATGCCGCTCGGTGGCCTCAACGAGGCACCGGTCATCGCCGCCCTGGAGCGCAACAAGAAGGCGCTCCGGCAGGAAGTCGCCCGCCGGGTGAATCTCAAATTCGCCCCGGACCTGCGCTTCCTGCGCGACGAGACCTTCGACGAGGCGGACCGGATCGACGCCCTGCTGCGGACTGATAAGGTACGGCGCGACCTCGAATCGCGGACGCCCGGCGACGAGCAGAATCCGGACCGGGCGGCCGATGCCTCGGACCCCGACGCGGCCTGACGCGAAACCACGATACCCAAACCCTGGTTCTCTGGCCTGAGGCGGCAGACGAACCCGATTCGAAACGTCCGGATGGGACGGATGACGGCGCAGCGCGTGCCGCCCGGCCCCCGCGATCATTGACCGAGGATTCCATGATCAACGAACCGATCGTCGAGCGCACCGAAGGCGCCATTCAGCCGACCGTGACGGACCGGCTCGCGGCCGCCGAGGGCCGCCGCCCGCCGCGTGGGGGGCCGCGCCCCGACCGGCCCAAGCGCCGCGACGTCAACGGATGGGTGATCCTCGACAAGGGCGTGGGCATGACCTCGACCCACGCGGTCGCGGTGGTGAAGCGCGCCTTCAACGCCAAGAAGGCCGGCCATGCCGGCACCCTCGATCCGCTGGCCTCCGGCATCTTGCCCATCGCGCTCGGCGAGGCGACCAAGACCGTCCCCTTCGTCATGGACGGCCGCAAGGCCTACGTCTTCACCGTGACCTGGGGCATCGAGACGGACACCGACGACGCCGAGGGGCGCCCTGTGGCGACGAGTGACGCGCGTCCGGACCGGGCGGCCGTCGAGGCCGCGCTGCCGACCTTCGTCGGCGCCATCGAGCAGGTGCCGCCGCGCTACTCCGCGATCAAGATCGCGGGCGAGCGCGCCTACGATCTCGCTCGCGACGGCGAGGAGGTCGTGCTGGTGGCGCGCCCCGTGCAGATCGACCATCTCGCCGTGGTGGAGCACACCCCCGAGCGCACGGTGATCGAGGCCGCCTGCGGCAAGGGTACCTATGTGCGTGCGCTCGCCCGCGACCTCGGCCGTCAGCTCGGCTGCTTCGGCCACGTCTCGGCCCTGCGGCGAACCCGCGTCGGTCCCTTCACGGAGGCGGATGCCTGCCAGGTGGCCGCCCTGGAGGAAGCAGGGCCGGACGGCAATGGCGGCGCCCTGCATCCGGTGGAGACCGCCCTTGATGCCGTACCGTCGGTGCCGGTCTCCCGCGACATGGCCCTGCGCCTGATGCGCGGGCAGCCGGTGATCCTGCGCGGGCGCGACGCTCCCGTGGAGGGCAAGGCCTTCGCCACCTGCGGCGGCATCCTCGTTGCGGTCGGTGACGTGGAGCGGGGCGAACTCGTGCCCCACCGGGTGTTCCATCTCGGCGGCACGTCGAACCGCTCCGCCTGATCGGGGATTTTTTGCCGGCCCCCTCCCCATCGCGTCGGGAAGGGGGAATGCGACGCCTTGGCGGCGAGGAAACGCCCCTACCCTCGGATCGGCAATCCGGCCTCGATCACCCGTGCCCAGAGCGAGGCGCCGTATGGGGCGGCGGCGTCGTTGAAGTCGTATTCCGGGTGGTGCAGGCCGGCGCTGTCGCCGTTCCCGAGGAAGATGTAGGCGCCGGGGCGGTGGGCGAGCATGTAGGAGAAATCCTCGGCCGCCATCATGGGGGCCACCGCCCGGTCGACGGCCGCTTCGCCGACGAGGCCCGCCGCGACGTCCGCGATGAAGTCCGTCTCGGCCGGGTGGTTCTCGGTGACGGGGTAACCGCTGTTGAAGTCGATGGTGCCCGTCGCGCCGAAGGCACGCGGGACATGGGTGACGACCTCCACGAGCCGGTCCTGGATAAAAGTCCGCATCGGCTTCGAGAGCGCCCGCATCGTGCCTCGCAAGGTCACGCATTGCGGCAGCACGTTGAAGGCCTCCCCGGCCTCGAGGGCGCAGACCGAGACCACCGCGCTCTCGAGGGGATCGACGTTGCGCGACACCACCGATTGCAGGGCGGTGATCACGTGGCTCGCCACCAGGACGCTGTCGACGGCATGGTGCGGCTGGGCGGCGTGCCCGCCCTTGCCCGCGATGGTGATGGTGAAGCGATCGGTGGAGGCCATGATCGGTCCAGGCCGTATCGCGAAGGTCCCGAGCGCCTGGCCCGGGATGTTGTGCATGCCGTAGACGGTCTCGACGCCGAATCGCTCCATCATCCCGTCGCGGACCATGGCTTCGCCACCGCCACCGCCCTCCTCCGCGGGCTGGAAAATCAGGACCGCCGTGCCGTCGAAGTCGCGGGTCTCGGCGAGGTACTTGGCGGCGCCGAGCAGCATCGCGGTATGCCCGTCATGCCCGCAGGCGTGCATCTTCCCCGGCACGGTCGAGCGGTAGGGCAGATCGCGCACCTCCTCGATCGGAAGGGCATCCATGTCGGCGCGCAGGCCGATGGCGCGGTTGGAGCCGTGGCAGCGGCCTCGAATCACCCCGACCACCCCGGTGCGGCCGATACCGGTGGCGACCTCGTCGCAGCCGAAGTCCCGGAGCTTGTCGGCCACGAACCCGGCCGTGCGGTGGACGTCGTATTGCAGTTCGGGATGCGCGTGGAGATCGCGGCGCCAAGCGGCGATCTCGTCCGCGAAGGCGGCGATCCGGTCGAGGACGGGCATGGGAAGCGACTTTCGAGAGGCGACGGCTCTCAGGGTGGGACGCGCCGGGGTTGCGACGGCGCACACGCAGCAAACAAGAGGCCAGAGGCGCGGTCAACGCGCCCAATGCCGACGAAGCGCCGCTTCGCGGCGTTGGAGCCGGTGCGCCGGTGTCGCGGGCCGCTCGGAGTCGCAGCGTTCCGGGTCAGGAATCGGCGTGCGGACCGGCGGCGAGGTCATCCAGGATCGGGCAATCGGGCCGGGCGTCGCCGACGCAATGGGCGGCGAGGTTTTCCAGGGTGCGGGCCATGCCCTCGAGGGCCTCGATGCGCCGGCGCAGGTCGGAGACGTGGGACAGCGCCAGGGCGCGCACCTGCGCACTCGCCCGCGCGCGGTCGTGCCAGAGCGCGAGGAGCGCCCGGATGTCCTCCACGGAGAATCCGAGGTCGCGGGCACGACGCACGAAGCGCAGGGCGTGCAGATCGGCTTCCGCGTAGAGCCGGTAGCCACTCGCCGTGCGGGCGGCCGGGGCGATGAGGCCGGTCTCCTCGTAGTAGCGGATCATCTTGGCCGAGACCCCGGTGGCGCGCGCGGCCTCGCCGATGGTGACGGCGCCCGCGCTCACGATGCCGCTCCGGCCGCTCGGCGCAACCGCAGGGCATTGGCGAGCACGAAGACGCTCGACAGGGCCATGGCACCGGCCGCCAGGACCGGCGAGAGCAGCGGTCCCCCGAAGGCGTGGAGCAGGCCGGCGGCGACGGGGATCAGCGCGACGTTGTAGGCGAAGGCCCAGAACAGGTTCTGGCGGATGTTGCGCATGACCGCCTGCGAGAGCGCGATGGCGGTGACGATGCCCGCCAGCGCCCCGGACATCAGCACCACGTCGGCGCTCTCCACCGCGATGTCGGTACCGGTGCCGATGGCGAGGCCGACATCGGCCTCCGCGAGGGCAGGCGCGTCGTTGATACCGTCGCCCACGAAGGCGACCGGACCGTGCCGCGCCCGCAGGGCCTGGACGGCCTCGACCTTGCCGCCGGGCAGGATCTCGGCCGCGATCTCCGCGATGCCGAGGCGACGTGCGACACCCTCGGCGGTCCCGCGCCCGTCCCCGGTGATCATCGCCACGACGAGGCCGCGCGCCCGCAGGACCGCCACGGCCTCGGCCGCCCCGGGCTTGATCGGGTCGGCCACCGCCACGAGGGCGGCAAGGCGCCCGTCGATCGCGGCGTAGAGGGGACTGCGGCCCTCGCCCTCCAGCCGTCCGGCCGCGTCGCTCAAGGCGTCCGCCAGGATACCGAGCCGGTCGAGAAGGCGCCGGGTCCCGACCACGACGCGCCGTCCGTCGACCGTGCCGGTGATGCCGAAGCCCGGTTCCGCTGCGAAAGCCGCGACGGTCCCGAGCGTCAATCCCCGCGCCTCGGCCGCCGACACGATGCAGCGGGCGATCGGGTGCTCGGAGCGCGTTTCGAGGCTGGCGGCGAGGCGGAGGGTCTCGTCGGCATTGTGGCCGGGCGCGGGAATCAGGTCGGTGAGGGTCGGCCGCCCCTCCGTGAGCGTGCCCGTCTTGTCGAGGGCGACGACCCGGACGTCGCGCAGGCGCTGCAGGGCGGTGCCCCCGCGAAAGAGCACGCCCAGTTGCGCCGCCCGCCCGGTGCCGACCATGATGGAGGTCGGCGTCGCCAGCCCCATGGCGCAGGGGCAGGCGATGATGAGCACCGCGATGGCGTTGACCAGGGCGAGGCCGAGGCTCGGGCTCGGGCCGAGGGCGAGCCAGCTCAGGAAGGTGAGGAGGGCGGCCCCGATCACGGCGGGTACGAACCAGCCCGTCACCCGGTCGACCAGGGCCTGGATCGGAAGCTTCGTGCCCTGCGCGGCCTCGACCATGCGGACGATGCGCGCCAGCACGGTCTGGGACCCGATGGCGGTGACCCGCAGGTCGAAGCTGCCATGGGTGTTCAGGGTCCCGCCCACCACGGCATCGTCCACGGCTTTGGCCACCGGCATCGGCTCGCCCGTGACCATGCTCTCGTCCACGTAGCTCGCGCCCGCCACCAGGATCCCGTCGGCGGCGATCCGCTCGCCGGGCCGGACCCGGACCACGTCACCCACCGCGAGGCGACCCTGCGGCACCTCGACTTCGACACCGTCGCGGATCACGCGGGCGGTGGCGGGGGCGAGGCCGACGAGGCGGGCGATGGCCTCGCCCGTGCGGCCCTTGGCTCCGGCCTCCAGGGTTCGCCCGAGCAGGATCAAAGTGACGATGAGGACGGCGGCCTCGAAGTAGAGATGCGCCGTGCCGGCGGGCAGCATCGCCGGCGCCAGCACCGAGACCAGGGAGTACAGGTAGGCGGCACCGGCACCGAGCGCCACAAGGGCATTCATGTCCGGATGTCCGCGCAGCAGGTTCGGCAGACCCTGGCGGAAGAAGCGGGCGCCGGGCCCGGCGAGCACCAGCGTGGCGAGGGCGGCTTCGAGAAGCCCGACGCCGGTGCCCACCAGGGCGCCATGCACCGCGTGGGCGAAGGCCGGCACGAGATGGCCGCCCATGTCGAGGACGACGACCGGCGCGGAGAGAGCGGCGGCCCGCATCAGATCGCGGCGCAGACGCGCGGCCTCCTCGGCCTGCCGTTCGGCATGCGCGTGATCCGGGACACCTTCGGCGGCGAGCGGCTCGTAGCCGGCCCGGCTCACGGCGGCCTCGAGGTCCGCTCGCGACACCGATCCCTCCGGGTGACGGATCTCGGCGCGTCCCGTGGCGAGGTTGACCGACGCGCGCGTGACACCGGGCACCTCCGAGAGGGCCCGCTCGACGCGGCCGACGCAGGAGGCGCAGGACAGGCCCGCCACCGCAATCACCTCCACGGCCTCCGGCACGGTGTAGCCCGCGCGCG
>NZ_JAIEOF010000038.1 GCF_019750675.1 Methylobacterium sp. | reverse complement strand
AAGGGCGGCTCGGCGTGGTGGGCTGAGCGTCGGGGGCGGCGCGCGCCGGCCCCCGCATGCCGACCGGTGATCTCAAACATCGGGCCAAGCGCTGGAACGAGCGCGTGAAGCTTGTCGCGACCCCGTTCACCTCCGTGGCCATCGTCACGCTTGCGGCGGCGCTGATCAATCCCATCGCGGGCAAGCACGACGATGTCCTGGCCGATGGCGGATGGATTTTGCTTTTCGGAGCGGCGTCCTCACGTATTGTCGGACAGATCGTGCTGACGTTCTTTCGAGCCGAGGAGTGCGCGCCATGACGTACGGGTACGCGCTTCAGGCGGCGGGAATCATCGCCGGGATGTCCGTGGCCTGCCTGACCGCCCTGACGATCGCCTCGACGATCTTCGACCGCCATACGCGTGCCGATACCGCGCGCGACGGTGGAGGCCGGCAAGGTGCAGGATCGCCATCGGGCCGTTTAGCGGACCCGCCGCGCTGGCTGGAGCCAACGCCTCCGCCTTCGGCGCTTAGATCCAGGATGGTGTTCTCTCAATTCTCCCCGCGCGGGGTCGCGTTCATCTCGGCCCAGTCGAATTCCTCCTCCAGCACGTAGTAGGCGTCGTCGCCGATGTCGCCGGAGCGGCGCAGGGCCAGCACCCGGTCGCGGGCGGCCTCGATGGCCCGCCGCCGTGCGGCGTCGGCGGGCAGCGTCTCTGAGGCGAAGCCCGTGTCGCGGGCCTCGGCCTGCTCCAGGGCGACGCGGAACTCCTCGCGCAGGGCCTCGGAGGGAGCGTCCTCGGCATCCTTCAGGGTCTCGAGGGCGGCGCGGTAGGCCTCGGTCCGGCCGTGCCCGATCTCGCGACCGACGGGGTCGTTGTCCTCCAGGCCGAGGCGGCCGAGGAGGAGGCGCAGGCTCAGCCCCTGGATCGTCAGCGTGCCGATGATCACGCAGAAGGCGGTGAGCACGATGAGGTCGCGGTAGGGGAAGCCCGGATCGCCGTCGGGCAGGGCCAGCGCCGTCGCGATGGTGACGATCCCGCGCATGCCCGCCCAGGACACCGCGATGCCGGCCGAGAGGCCGCGGTCGCGCGTCTCGGTGCCGTCGGCGCCGAGGCGGGCGAGGTGCGCCGTCGGCAGGACCCAGAGGAAGCGCACCACCACCACGGTGAGGAACACCGCGGCGCCGACCAGTGCGTAGGAGACCTGCTGCGCGTGGGTCAGGCGCTCGAGGATCGGACCGATCTGCAGGCCGATCAGCACGAAGGCGAGCACGTTGAGCACGAACACCGCCGTGTCCCAGACCGCGTAGGACACGATGCGGGTGCGCGGCGGCGTATGTCCGGGGGCGATGCGCGCCACCGTGATGGCGAAGGTGACCACGGTGAGCACACCCGACAGGTGGACGTGCTCGGCGCCGATCCAGATCCCGAAGGCGGCCACGAACTGCAGCACGATGACGCTCGGCGCATCGGCCACCGGGCGTGTGGCGGCGCTGTAGAGGAGGGCGAGGACCGGCCCGGCGATGAGGCTGCCGAGGATGCCGACGACGAAGGTCGGCCCGATCTCGGCGACCGAGAACGTGCCGGAGACCGCCGCGGTGACGCCGAGGCGGTAGATCAGCAGCGAGCCCGCATCGTTGAGGAGGCTCTCGCCGCGCAGAATCGTGGTGAGGCGATGGGGCAGGGAGACGTGGCGCAGCACCGAGAGGGCAGCCACCGCGTCGGGGGGCGCCACCACCGCGCCGAGCACGATGCAGGCGGCCCAGGGCATGTCGGGCACGAGCCACTTCACCATCAGGGCCACGGCCGCCGTGGTCGCCACCACGGCGCCGAAGGCGAGCCCGGCGATCGGCCGCCAATGGGTGCGCAGGTCCCGCACCGAGGTGTCGTAGCCCGCATCCAGCAGGACCGGCGCCAGGAACAGGGCCAGGGCCAGGTCCGGATCGAGGACGAGGTTGGGCACCGCCGGAACGAAGGCGAGGCCGATCCCGCCCAGCGCCAGGAACGCCGGATAGGGGGCGCCCAACCGCCGGGCGAGGCCCGCCAGGAGTACGGCGCCGAACAGAACGCCGACGATCCACTCGAAAATCATCATGTCGTCGAAAGCACACCATCGCGGCGCCCGGGCGAGGCGCCGGGCGGAGCACCGGGATCACGGACCCCGATGGAGAAAACCGGCGGCGCGGATCAGTCCTGCGCGGACGTGGCGTCCCGCGCGGCGGAAGGTCGGACGAGCGCGACGGCCAGCTCCGGCTTGTGGTTCAGGGTCTGGAACACGACGCAGTAGCGCTCGGTCAGCTTCAGGAGCTGGTCGAGCTGTTCCTGGGGGGCGTCGGTGTCGAGGGCGAAGGCGAGTCGGATCGCCCGGAAGCCCACGGGCGCCTGCCGGTCGACCCCGAGGGTGCCGCGGAAATCGAGGTCGCCCTCCGCGCTCACCGTGCCGGCGCGCAGGTCGACGCCGATCGCGGTCGCGACCGCCTTCAGGGTCACGCCCGCGCAGGCCACCAGCGCCTCGAGCAGCATGTCGCCCGAGCAGAGTTCGGCGCCGGAGCCGCCGGTGGCCGGGTGCAGGCCCGCCACCGCGAGGGCGCGGCCGGTCTCGACCTTGCAGGCGATGGCGGTGTCGTCGAGGCTTCCCCGGGCCCGCAGGGTCACCACCGCCGAGTCCGGGGCGGTGCGGTAGCGGTCCTTGATCGGGGCCTGGAGCGAGCGCAGGGTATCGGCATCCATCGGCATATCCTTCCCGTCGATTGGTCTTGCCGTCGATTGTTCTTGGTTCCGGCACGGGGAAATCTAGGGCGCGTCCCGCGGCCGGCGAACCTCGCTTGACCCGGCCCCATGCCCTATCTGAAGGGACGCCGGCGGATGTCCGCACCCGTCGGGCCCGTTCTGTCAGGAGAGTCCATGCATCGTTCAAGCGTGCTTGCCCGTGCGGCGAAGGCATCGATCGCGTTCCGGAGCGCCGTGTGTCCGGGCGTCGCCGGTATCCTGCTCTGCGCGAACGCGGCGGGCGCCGCCGCCCCGATCTCGCTGGCCAACCACCGGGCGGTGTACGATCTCTCCCTGGCCGAGAGCAGCGGCACGCGGGCCGTGGAGAGTGCGCGCGGGCGCATCGTCATCGATTTTACGGGGGATGCCTGCAAGGGCTACACGATGCAGACCCGGCAGGTGACGGTGCTGGAGAGCGGAGAGACGGGGAGCCGGACTTCCGACCTGCGCAACACCACCTTCGAGAGCGGCGACGGACGCAGCTACCGCTTCAAGACCAGCACGGTCCTCAACGGCACGCCGGGCCAGTCCGTGGACGGCACGGCCGAGGCGGCGCCCGACCTCCTGAAGGTCAAGCTGAAGGAGCCCAAGCGCGACCAGTTCCAGGACACGGGCGAAATCCTGTTCCCCACCGTCCACATGCGGCGGCTGATCCAGGCGGCGCGCGATGGCCTGAGCACGGTCTCCGTCAAGGTCTTCGACGGCTCGGACGACGGGCGCAAGGTCTACGACACCCTGGCGGTCATCGGGCGCCAAGCTCCGGTTCCCGGAAGCAGCCCGGCCCCGGGAAGCAGCCCGGCGTCCGGAGACAAGGGGGGCGATCGGGACAAGCCGCTCCGGGACGGCGCGATGGCTGCCCTGCCGCGCTGGCCCGTGACCCTGAGCTACTACATCCCGGGCCAGGGCGAGCGCACACCGATCTACGTGCTGAGCTTCGATCTCTACGAGAACGGTGTCAGCGGTGCGCTGCGGCTCAATTACGGCGAGTTCGCCGTGGTCGGTGATCTGACCCGGCTCGAGACGATGCCGACGGCGAGCGATTGCCAGCCCTGAGGCTCGGCCCGGAGCCTCGTCCGCGTGGCCGGTCCGAGGAGTCGGCGCCGATCGGGCGACAGACGGGTTTCCGCGCCATGCGCGATGCGCATCGCCGCCTTCCGGCGTGACGCGGGATCGTCACGGCGCTTGCCTGCGGGACACCCGCTCGCGGCAGCGCGATCTGTGCGTTCGATGCATGGGATGCCGGCGATCACTCAAATTCTCCGCACTTCCCTAAAGAAATCTCCGAGGAAAAGGATCTTAGGTCTGCCTGCAACTCCAGGCGGCACATGGACGATCCCCTCAACGGACATCACACGCGGCTGATCCTGCCGGCACTCTGCTGGAGCCGGTACAGGCCGGACTTCTACGCGGTGACGACGGACCTGTCCGTCGCGGGGCTGCGTTTCCGCGCCGCCTCGATCCCCGGCCTCGGAGAGACGCTGACCTGCAGCCTTCGCCATGCGGGCACGCTGGAAGTCCTCGTCGTCCACCGCAACACGACGGCGTTCGTCGCCCGTGTCAGGCGCGCCGACGTCGCGATCCCCGTGATGGTTCGGCGCCTGCTGGACCTCGCCGAGGACCAGGACCGTGATCTGGCGCCGCGCCGCGTTCATCCGCGCTTCGTGCCGGACCGCCCCGACATCCTCGTGACGACGGCCTCGGGTGTTCAGGTCCCGGGCCGGCTCATCAACGTCTCCGCCTCGGGCGCTGCCCTGCAAGTGGATATCCGCCTCGAACCCGGCATGCAGATCACCCTTGGCCGCACCCCTGCCACGGTCGCGCGCCGCTTCGAGGACGGCATCGGCGCCGCCTTCCTCGAGCCCCTGGCGCGCGAGAATATCGGCCCGCATGTCAGCCTGTAGGGGGCCGGGAACCCAGGCTGAATGGGCGTGTGCCCGCTCGGGCCGGTCTGCGTCCTCAGCCCTTTGAGGACCTAACTTTCAAGGGCGGGGCTTTCGAGAATCCAACTTCTAGGCTGGCGGACGGGCGTGCGATTAAGACTCTTTCAAAAGGCAGTCTCTAGCCTGCCGGCCGGACCCTTAGCCGGTGACCTTTACGATGCGGCGCTCGGACGACACGACCACGACGATTGCGGCGCACCGATCCGCGCCCTCGGAACGCCCCGGGAGCGGTCCGACACGCCGTGCCGCTTGAGGCGGTGGCGTCGATGTCGTCCCTTCCCACTTCGCCCGTGGCGGCGGTCCCTGCGGGGCTGAGGCCCGCGCTGCTGCGCATGCCCGAGCCGGCCTGGGGCCGCCGGGCCGACGATCCGGTGCGCGAGCCGGCTGCCGCGCCACTTTCGAACGCAGATCCGGATCCGGCCGGAGATCCGATCTCCGACCGCTACGAGCTGGAAGTTCGAGCCGCACATCTCGACGACGCGCTGGACCTCGCGCCCTCCATCGCCCTGCTCCACACGATGATGGCCGCGACGGTGTTCTTCCTGTTCACGGATCAGGCGAGCCCGCTCTACCTGGCGGCCCTGTTCCTCGGGGTCGCCCTGCCGTCCGCGATCGCCACCTTCGGGGCACGGAGCTATCGCCGTCGGCGTCCGGGAAAGGCGGAGATCGCCACCGGCCGGCGGCTGGCCGCCCTGATCGCCCTGAGCCTGAGCGTGGCCTGGAGCACCATGCCGCCGGTGCTCTTCGGTTCCTCCGACACCACGCACAAGATGTACGTGGTGGGACTTTGCACCAGTCTCCTGGCCACGACCTATACGTTCGGGGCCTTTCGCGGCCTCGGCCTGCTGTTCTCCGTGCCGATCGCCCTGGCGAGCTTCGGGGCCCTGTTCAGTGCGGGTGGTCTGGCGGCCCGGACGGTGGCTGTCCTGCTGCTGATCTACGCGCTGTTCGTCATCGTCACCGCCGGGCGCATGTCGCGCCTGTCGCGGGAGCGGATCCTCGATCGGGTCCGGGTGGGCGAGCAGAACGAGACCATCAGCCTGCTCCTGCATGATTTCGAAGAGAACACGAGCGACTGGCTCTGGGAGACCGACGCGAAGGGGCGCCTCCAGCACGTCTCCGAGCGAATCGCGCAGGTCGCCGGCGAGTCCGTGGCCGCGCTGCGAAACGCCCCCTTCGAGGCCCTGTTCGTCGGCACGCGCCGGCCTCGCCCGATGGGTGACGACATCGCGGAGATTCTTTCCCTCATGGCGGAGCGCAAGGCGTTCCGCGAGCGGGTGGTCGAAGTCACGATGCGCGGCACGACGCGGTGGTGGCGTCTCAGCGGCAAGCCGATCATCGACCGGGACGGGCACTTCCTCGGCTTTCGCGGCGTCGGCTCCGACATCAGCGAGACCCGCCAGTCGGAGGCGCGGATCGCCTACCTGGCGAGCTACGATTCCCTGACCGGGCTCGCCAACCGCGCTCGGTTCCACGACGCGGCGACCCAGGCCTGCGCCCCAGGCGCGCTGCAGGAGCGCCCCTCCGCCCTGCTCTACCTCGACCTCGACGGCTTCAAGTTCGTCAACGACACCTTCGGCCACGCCCTCGGCGACGTGCTGCTGACCCGCGTGGCGCAGCGGCTGACCGGGGCGGTGCCTCCGGACGCCCTGGTCTCGCGCCTGGGCGGCGACGAGTTCGCCATCCTGATCGCCTCCCGGAGCGAGCCCGAGGTGGTCGCCCTCGGCGAACGCCTGATCGAGATCCTGAGCGCGCCCTACACCCTCGGCGGGGTCCAGGTGGAGATCGGCGCCAGTGTCGGCGTCGCGCGGGCTCCGGAAGATGCCCAGAGCCCGGAGGCGCTTCTCGGCAAGGCCGATCTCGCGCTCTACCGGGCCAAGGCCAACGGCCGTGGCAAGGTCAGCCTGTTCGCGCCGGACCTCGAGATCTCGGTCCGCCTGCGGCGCGACCTGGAGGCCGACCTCAAGCGCGCCCTCGTGCAGGGCGAGTTCAGCCTGCACTACCAGCCCCTGGTCGGTCTCTCAGACGGCCGGATCCGCACCTTCGAGGCCCTGCTGCGCTGGACCCGCCAGTCCGGCGCAACCGTCTCGCCGGCCGATTTCGTGCCCGTGGCGGAAGCCTCGGGCCTGATCACCGAGATCGGCCGCTGGGTGCTGCTCCAGGCCTGCCGCGAGGCGGCGCGCTGGCCGGCGGACATCCGGCTCGCCGTGAACATCTCGCCGATCCAGTTCCGGAACACCGACCTCCTGGCCGACGTGACGGATGCCCTGCGCGCGAGTGGCCTGGCGCCGCACCGCCTGGAGATCGAGGTCACCGAATCCGTGTTCTTCGAGATGAACGCGACGACCATCGGCAACCTGAACGAATTGCGGGCCCTCGGCATCCGCGTGGCGCTCGACGATTTCGGCACCGGCTACTCGTCGCTGAGCTACCTGATCCGGTTCCCGGTGGACAAGATCAAGATCGACCGCTCCTTCATCAGGGAGATGGGCAGCCGGCCCGAGTGCCTGGCGATCATCGAGGCGATCCTGACCCTGGCGCACAAGCTGGCGATCACCGTCACCGCCGAGGGCGTCGAGACGGTGGAGCAGGCGCAGATGCTCAAGGCGAGCCGCTGCGACGACATCCAAGGCTTCCTGTTCAGTCCCGGACGGCCCGCCGACGCGATCCCTCACCTGATCGGGCATCTTCCGGTCCGGTTCGGAGAGATCTTCCCGATCCTGCCGGTCACTTTCCGGAAGGTGGTGGCCTGAGGGCCCGATGCCGGCGGGCGACCGTGTCCGCCCGGCGCCGTGGAAGTTCCGGGCGTCAGGCCGAGAGCCTGTCGGCCACGGCCTCGCCCGCCCGCAAACCCTCCTCGTAGGCGCCCCCCGCGGTGCCCCATTGCAGGCTCGACAGGGCCTCACCGGCGAACCAGACCCTGTCCGCCACGGGGGCCTGGAGCGCGGCGCGCGCACCCGCATGGCCCGGCGGCACCACCGCCCAGGACCCGCGCGCGAACGGGTCGTGGCGCCAATCGCTCACCGCCGGGATGCTCAGGTCGTGCAGGGCGCGGGCGCCGAAATGCGCGGCGAGCGTCGTCCGCACGAGGCGGCGGACCCCGTCCGGCCCGGCCCGGCGGGCGTCGAGGGCGGCGGCCATGGGCGCATCGAGTTCGAAGAAGTGGAACGGGGTGCCGTCGATCCGGGTCAGGAGGCCGGGGCTCGCGTCCCGCCCACCCACGAGGCTCGCGAGCCTGTCCGCCCCCCGGAACGGGCAGGAGGGCCAGTGCAGCACCGCGTGCTCGTAGATGCCGGTCGTGAATCCCCTGATCGCTCCCTCGACCTCCGGGGGAAGGGCGGGGGTGAAGAGGGGGGTGGCCCGCAGCACCATGGTGGGAACCGTGACGATCACGGCCCGGGCCGCGTAGCTGCGGGGCCCGGCGCTCACCCGCACGCCCGGGCCCCCCCAGTCGATGCCGGTGACCGGCGTCCCGAGGGCGACCGGCAGGCCCTGCGCGAGGCGTGCGAGGTAGCCGCCGTAGCCGCCGGCGATGAAACGGTTGTCGCCGTATTCCATGCTGGGGAAGTCCTGCAGGGAGACCCGGTCGAGTCCCTGCCCGGAGACGAGGCCGTGGACGCGCTCCACCCGGCGGCCCCAGGGGCCGAGCCCCGGCGGCAGGGCGGTGGCGGCCGCCCGGTCCGGCCCCGGCCAGGACGCCTGAGTGCTCATGGCCCGGTCGGCGACCGCGAAGGCGCGGCCGAGGGCCGCCGCCTCCGCCGGACGGCCGTGCCGGCGCCCGACCCAGAGGTGGCTGTCCTGCGCCGCCACCCGCAGGGGCTCGCCCCGCGCGGTGCCGAGCCGCACCAGCGGGTTGATCGGTCCCGCATGCAGCCAGTGCCCGCCGAGATCGACCGCGTGGCCCCGCAGGGACACGGTCACGAGGCGTCCGCCGACCCGGTCGCGCGCCTCCAGCACCGCCACCCGGATCCCGCGCGCCGTCAGCGCGCGCGCCGCCCCGATGCCGGCGGCGCCCGCCCCGACGACGACGACCTCGGGATCGTCGGGCAGGGGCGCCAGCCGCGGCGCGATGCTCGGACGAAAGCGTTCGTGCTCGGGGCGGGACGTCCTCATGGATGACGGTCTCGTTCCTGTCTGAAGGGTGGTGACGGGCCTAGCAGAGGGCGGTGGCCGGCGACACCACGCCGCCGGTCGCTCATCTCGTCACACGCCAGAAAACTCGGGTGTCCAGGATCGCCGCCGCGAATCGTCGTCCCGCGCCGGCGGAACGGCCGGGGAAGGGAGGGCCCGCACTTGCGCCCGCGCACGGGCATAGCCAGAACCTTTGGCCAGA
>NZ_JAIEOF010000437.1 GCF_019750675.1 Methylobacterium sp. | reverse complement strand
ACTGCCTCAACGAAGCCGACTGCCTGGACGAAGCCGACCCCCTCGATTAAGCCTTGCGGCGTGAGCCCGACGCTCGAGGTCCGGTCGATCCTGTCCCGCCCGGACCCGTGACGCGTGTCCCGTCCATCCGCGGGACTAAGGCCGAGAACATCAGGACCCCATGAAGGCAGTCATCCTCGCGGGCGGTCTCGGCACGCGCCTCTCGGAGGAGACGGTGACGCGCCCCAAGCCCATGCTGGAGATCGGGGGGCGGCCGATCCTCTGGCACATCATGCAGATCTTCGCCGCCCACGGGGTGCGCGAATTCGTGATCTGCCTCGGCTACAAGGGCTATGTCATCAAGGAGTTCTTCCTGAATTACCGGCTGCACCTGTCCGACGTGACCGTCGACATCGGGCGCGGCCACGTCGACTTCCACCGCAGCACCGCCGAGGACTGGCGCGTCTCGCTGATCGAGACCGGCGAGACCACGATGACCGGCGGGCGCCTGAAGCGGGTGCGCGAGTACCTCGGCGACGACGACTTCTTCATGACCTACGGCGACGGTGTCGCCGACGTCGACCTCACGGCGCTGGCCGCCTTCCACCGGGCGCACGGGAAGCTCGCGACGCTCACGGCGGTGACGCCACCGGGCCGCTTCGGGGCGCTGGAACTCGAGGACGGCACGGTCCGGCGCTTCCGCGAGAAGCCCGCCGGGGACGGAGCGACCATCAACGGCGGGTTCTTCGTGCTCTCGCCGCGGGTGCTCGACCGGATCGCGGGCGACGCCACGGTCTGGGAGGCCGAACCGCTGGAGGGGCTGGCCGCCGACGGGCAACTCGCGGCCTACGTCCATGCAGGCTTCTGGCAGGCCATGGACACGTTGCGCGACAAGAACCACCTCGAAGCCCTGTGGGCGGGGGACGCGCCGCCCTGGAAGTGCTGGTAGTCTGACGCGCCAGCGGAGATCGTTTCCGGAGATCGTTTCACAGCGTGCAGCCCTCGCCCTTCCCCCTGCCGCGCACGCGCGACCCGAATCCCGATCCCGCCTTCTGGGCCGGGCGGCGGGTGCTCGTCACCGGCCATACCGGCTTCAAGGGCGGCTGGCTCTGCCTGTGGCTCGAGCGCCTGGGCGCGCGGGTGAGCGGGCTGGCGCTGGCCCCCGACACCGCGCCGAGCCTGTTCGCGGCCGCCGGCATCGGCGAGCGCCTCGACTCGCACCTCGCCGACATCCGCGACGCGGCGGCCGTGCGCGCATGTCTGACCGCCACGGCGCCCGAGATCGTCATCCACATGGCGGCCCAGGCCCTGGTGCGCGCGTCCTACCGCGATCCGCTGGCGACCTACGCCACCAACGTGATGGGCACCGCCCACGTGCTGGAGGCGGTGCGGGCGACGCCCTCGGTCCGGGCCGTCGTGGTGGTGACGAGCGACAAGGCCTACGCGAACCGCGAATGGCCCTGGGGCTACCGCGAGACCGAAGCGCTCGGCGGCCACGATCCCTATAGCAGCTCCAAGGGCTGTGCCGAACTCGTGACGGCGGCCTACCGGACCTCGTTCCTCGACCAGCAGGGGTGCCAAGTGGCCACCGCCCGGGCGGGCAACGTCATCGGCGGCGGCGACTGGTCGGAGGACCGGCTGGTGCCCGACATCGTCCGTGCCTTCGCGCGGGGCGAATCGGTGGAGATCCGCGCGCCCCACGCCACCCGGCCCTGGCAGCACGTGCTCGAACCCTTGAGCGGCTACCTCCGCCTCGCCGAATGCCTGTCGGGGGAGGGGGGGGCGCGCTACGCCGAGGCCTGGAACTTCGGCCCGGCCGAGGAGGATTGCCGCCCGGTGGCCCACCTCGTCGACGAACTCGCCCAGGCCTGGGGGGCGGACGCCCTGTGGCACCTCTCGCAGGCGATCCATCCGCACGAAGCGACCTTCCTCAAGGTCGACTCGGCCAAGGCCCGCACCCATCTCGGCTGGGACCGGCGCCTGCGCCTCGACGCGGCCCTGGCCTGGACCGCAGCCTGGCACCGGGCCCAGGCCGGCGGGGCTTGCGCCCGCGATCTGACCCTGGCGCAGATCGGCGCCTACGAGGCCCTCGGAGCGTGACCGGCGTGAGCGCACATCGTCCCTGCCGCGTCTGCGGCGCGCATCTCGGCCGGAGCCTGGTCGATCTCGGGCTCTCGCCGCTCGCCAACGCCTACGTGCCGGCGGATCGCGCCAACCGGGGCGAGACCTTCCACCCGCTCCACGCCTTCGTCTGCGATGACTGCCACCTCGTGCAGCTCGAGGCCTTCGAGACGCCCGAGGCGATCTTCTCGGACTATGCCTATTTCTCGGGCTTCTCCGCGGGCTGGCTCGCCCATGCGGAGGCCTATGTCGCGGCCATGCAGGCACGCTTCGGCCTTAGGGCCGAGAGCAAGGTCGTGGAGGTGGCGAGCAACGACGGCTACCTGCTGCAATACGTCGTCGCGCGGGGCATCCCGGCCCTCGGGGTGGAGCCGGCCGCCAACGTGGCGGCGGCGGCCCGCGCGCGGGGCGTGCCGACCGAGGTCGCGTTCTTCGGGGCCGAGACCGCCACGCGCCTTCACGCGGCCGGTCACGCCGCCGACCTGATGGCGGCCAACAACGTGCTCGCCCACGTGCCCGACCTGCACGACTTCGTGGAAGGCTTTGCCATCCTCCTGAAGCCCGAGGGGGTGGCGACCTTCGAGTTCCCGCATCTCCTGCGCATGATCGAGCAGCGCCAGTTCGATACGATCTACCACGAGCACTTCTCGTACCTCTCTCTCGGGGTGGTGATCGATGTCCTGCGCCAGCACGGCCTGCGGGTGTTCGACGTCGAGGAATGGCCGACCCATGGCGGCTCGCTGCGCGTCTTCGCCTGCCGCGAGGGCGCCGGCCACGCCCCGACGGAGGCCCTCGAGCGCGTGGTGCTGACCGAGCGGGCGGCCCGCCTCTTCGAGCCCGCCGGCTATGCGGGCTTCGGGCGGGCGGTGGCCGACATCAAGTGCGCGGCGCTGCGCTTCCTCATCGCGGAGCGGGAGGCGGGCCGGACGGTCTGCGCCTACGGGGCGGCCGCCAAGGGCAACACCTTCCTGAACTATTGCGGCATCGGCCCCGAACTGGTGCGGGCGGTGGCGGACCGCTCGCCCCACAAGCAGGGCATGCTGCTCCCCGGCAGCCGTATCCCGGTGGTGGCGCCGGAGGCCCTGCTCGCGCTGCGGCCGGACTGCGTTCTGATCCTGCCCTGGAACCTGCGCGAGGAGATCGCGGGCGAGATGGCGGCGATCCGCGCCTGGGGCGGACGCTTCGTCACCGCGATCCCGCATCTGGCCGAGTTCTGAAACGATGCGCTTCGAGGCCCTGCCGCTCGCCGGCGCGTACCGCATCGTCCCCGAACCCCATGCCGACGCGCGCGGCTTCTTCGCCCGCACCGCCTGCGCCGAGGACTTCGCCGCGCGCGGACTGATCGGCGCTTTCGCCCAGTCCAGCATCTCCCACAACGCTCGGCGCGGCACCGTGCGGGGCCTGCACTTCGCGGCCGAGCCCCATGCGGAGACCAAGCTCGTGCGCTGCACGGCCGGCGCGATCCACGACGTCATCGTCGACCTGCGGCCGGATTCCGCCACCTACCTCCAGGCCTACGGAACCGAACTCGACGCCGCCAACCGCCACGCCCTCTACATCCCGGCCGGATTCGGCCATGGCTTCCAGGCCCTCAGCGACGGCGCGGAAGTGCTCTACATGATCGACCGCCCCTACGTGGCCGGCAGCGCTCGGGGCCTGCGCTGGAACGACCCGAGCCTCGCCGTCGCCTGGCCGGAGCCCGTCACGGTGATCGCCGAGCGCGACCTCGCCTATCCCGACTGGGTGCGATGAGCGGGCGCGTCCTCATCACGGGTGCGGCCGGCTTCGTCGGCCGCCACGCCGTGCCGGCCCTGCGGGCGCGCGGCTTCGAGGTCCACGGCGTCGGGCGGGGCGCGTCGCCCGGGGCGGATTGGCACGCGGCCGACCTGCTGGTGCCCGATGAGCGGCGCGCGCTGATCGCGAAGATCCGGCCGAGCCATCTCCTCCACCTCGCCTGGGACGCGGAGCCCGGCCGCTACTGGACCTCGGCGCGCAACCTCGACTGGGTCGCGGCCAGCCTCGACCTCGCCCAGGCCTTCGCGGCGGCGGGCGGGCGGCGCTTCGTCGGCGCCGGCACCTGTGCCGAGTACGAATGGGGCGCGGCCCGCTTCGACGAGGCGACGACGCCCTGCCGGCCCGCCACGCTCTACGGCGCCGCCAAGGACGGGACGCGGCGCATCCTGGAGGCCTACGCCGCCACGAACGGACTCGGGCTCGCCTGGGGCCGCCTGTTCTATCTCTACGGACCCGGCGAGCGGCGCGGGCGCCTCGTCCCGGACGCGATCCAGGCCCTGTCGACCCGCACGCCATTTCCGACGACGGCAGGGCACCAGCGCCGCGACTTCCTGCACGTCGCCGATGCCGCCGAGGCTCTGGCCGCCCTGGTCGCGAGCGACGTGACCGGCCCCGTGAACATCGGCTCGGGCGCGGCGATCCCGGTGCGGGAACTCCTCGATGCCCTCGCTATCCGGATCGGGGGCGCCGAATACTTGGATTTCGGAGCCCGGCCCCTGAGCCTGGCGGAGCCGGCCGTCATTGAGGCCGGGACACGCATCCTCGCTGGCGCCGTCGGATTCCGGCCGCGCCTCGATCTGATGCGCGGCCTCGACGATACTGTCGCATGGTGGCGTGCCCAGGGGGACACGCCGGCCTGAGACCGTCAGGGCTTCAGCAGGGCAGCAGGCCCTTCAACTGCGAGAGGATGTCCTCCCCGGTGCAGGGCCGCGCGATGAACCGGGCGCCCGCCGGCATCCGCTCGGGATCGGGGGCGGCGCGACCCGAGACGATGACGATGGGCAGCTTGGGCCGGGCTTCGGAGACCGCCGTGGCGAGTTCGAAGCCGTTGGTCTTGCCGGACAGTTCGACGTCGGTGATGAGCCCGCAGATATCGGGGCGGGCCTGGATGATGCCCAGCGCACGCTCGGCGGAGGCGCATTGCACGGTCTCGTAGCCGCCATTCTCGAGGACGTCGCCGAGATCCATGATCGTCAGGGCCTCGTCCTCGACCAGGAGGATCACCGGCCGATCGTCGTTCACGTTCGTCGCCTCATCCACCACGATGCACCCTCCAACCTGTTTGCCGGCAGGCACAGCCCCGGAAGACCTGACCGACGCGTCCGGAGCGCTCGGGCTCGCGTGACGCGGTCGCGGGCGCAAGGCTGGTGCCACGTACCCCAACGAGCGAAGGGAGCGCAGGTTGCAAGGCGTGCCGCGTGCCTGCGCAGGTCTCGGGACGCCCTCTCAGGGCGCGGTCTCGGCCACCACCGCGCGCATCGCGTCGAGGAGGTGGCCGAGGTCGTCCGCCCCGATGGTGAGGGCCGGCGTCAGGTAGACGATGTCGCCGAAGGGCCGCACCCAGGTGCCCCGCGCGAGGAATCGGTGCTTCAGGTCGGCGAGGTCGGGCGGCGCGCGGAACTGCACGGCGCCGATCGCCCCCAGGACCCGGATGTCGGCCACGTGCGGCAGGTCCCGCAGGGGGGCGAGGCCGTCGGCGAGGGCCGCCGCGATGGTGGCGGCCTGGCCGAGACGCGGCTCGCCCTCGAACAGGTCGAGGCTGGCATTGGCCGCCGCGCAGGCGAGCGGGTTCGCCATGAAGGTCGGCCCGTGCATGAGGGCGGCGGCGGGATCGTCGGACAGGAAGCTCTCGAAGACGGCCCCCGTGGCGACGGTGGCGGCCAGCGCCATCGTCCCCCCGGTGAGCGCCTTCGAAAGGCACAGGATATCCGGCACGATGCCGGCCTGCTCGCAGGCGAACAAGGTGCCGGTGCGCCCGAACCCCGTGAAGATCTCGTCGGCGATGAGGGGCAGCCCGTGGCATGCCGCCAGCCGCGCCACCGTCGCCAGCACCTCGGGGGGGTGCATCCGCATGCCGCCGGCCCCCTGGACCAGGGGCTCCACGATCACCGCCGCCAGGGTCGCGCGCTCGGCCGCCAGGGTCGCGTCGAGGGCGGCGACCTGCGCCGCCGTCCGGGGCAGATCGCAAAAAACCTGGGCCGGCAGATAGGCGCCGAAGCGCCGGTGCATGCCCTCGTCGGGGTCGCAGACCGACATCGCCCCCAGGGTGTCGCCGTGATAGCCCTCGCGGAACGACAGGATGCGGGTGCGTCCGGAAACGCCCCGGTTGATCCACATCTGCACCGCCATCTTCAGGGCGACCTCGACGGCGACCGAGCCGGAATCCGTGAAGAAGACGTGGTCGAGATCGCCGGGCAGCAGGGCCGCGAGGCGCGCGGCCAGGCGCTCCGCCGGGGCGTGGGTGAGCCCGCCGAACATCACGTGCGGCATCGCCTCCAGCTGCGCGGCCACGGCGGCGCGGATGTGGGGATGGTTGTAGCCGTGGGCCGCCGTCCACCACGAGGCGATGCCGTCGATCAGTTCGCGCCCGTCCGCGAGCACGATGCGCGACCCGTGGGTGCGCACGGCCTCCAGCGGCGGGGCCGCCGACTTCATCTGCGTGTAGGGCCGCCAGAGGTGGTGTCCTTGGGAGCGGTCGTTGGGACTGGTCATGGCCTGGCAGGGATGTGAGCGCGACGCCGCCGGGTCAAGGCCGCGCCGCGCGCGGCGGATCGGTGGGTTCGCCGGTGCTGTACATCCCGCCGGCGACATGTACTTTAGAAGACGTCGAGACTGGCGCCATTTGCTATGCATTTGCTTTGATTGGAGCACTTCTAATCTTTGAATCGCAGGTTGTGAATCTGGGTGCGGCGCACTAAGGCGAAGCTTCCGTTCCCCCCCGAGACCCGACATGTCGTGCGCCGCCCCAACACCCCGCCATCCATCCCGGCGCCGCCGGCTGGCCGGGGGCGCGCTCTGGCTTCTCTCCGCCGGCGCGGCCTCGGCGCAGGACGCGCCCTCCGCGGTCACCCTCGAGGAACTCAGCGTCGCGGGCCTCGGCAACGGGCTCGCCACCATCGGCTACCAGCCCCGGCGCTCCACCTTCGGGGCGGGCGCCGACACCGCGATCCTCGACACGCCGGCCAACATCGCCGTGGTGCCGGCCCAGGTGCTGCGCGACCAGCGGGTGATCTCGCTGGACGAGGCCCTGCGCAACGTCAGCGGCATCGCCCAGACCAACAGCGTCGGCGGCACGCAGGAGGCGGTGGTGCGCCGCGGCTTCGGCACGTTTCGCGACGACTCGATCCTGCGGGACGGGCGCCGCACCGTGCTGCAGCAGAACTTCAGCTACGCCATCGAGCGCGTCGAGGTGCTGAAAGGTCCGGCCTCGCTCCTCTACGGCATCACCGACCCGGGCGGGCTGATCAACCTCGTCTCGAAGCGGCCCGAATTCACCCCCCACGGCTCGCTCAACCTGACGAGCACGAGCTTCGGCGGCGGCCTCGTGCAGGGCGACCTCACCGGCCCCGTGGAGGGCACCAACCTCGCCTACCGGATGGTGGCCGACATCCAGAGCTACGATTACTGGCGCAACTTCGGCCATCTCAGCCGGCAGGTCGTGGCGCCCTCGCTCACCTGGAAGGGCGACGACACCACCGTGACGGTGGGCTACGAGTTCGGCCATTACCGCGTGCCCTACGATCGCGGCACGATCTTCGATCCCACCACCGGGCGCCCCTTGCGGGTGCCGCGCGAGCGCCGCTTCGACGAGCGCTCGAGCCAGCACGAGGCCACGAGCCATCTCGCCAGCCTCGACGTCGACCACCGCTTCGACGACGACTGGCGGCTGCATTTCGGCTACACCTACTCCCATCTCGGCTACGACGAGGACCAGATCCGGCCGGTCAGCTACAACGCGGCCACCGGCCTCCTCACCCGCCGGGCCGACGGCACCCGCAACGCCGACTTCAACGCCCACGTCGCCCGCCTCGACCTGACGGGCCGCTTCGACACCTTCGGCCTGCGCCACGACCTCCTGGCCGGCGTGACCTACGAGAACATCGATTACGGCCGGCCCGACATCATCCGGGGGCCGAACCGGGCGGGCTTCAACCCGTTCCGGCCGGTCTACGGCACCCTCGCCACGGTGCCGGTGATCTCGGCCCCCGACAGCAACCTGCGCGAGCGGCTCTCGAACACCAGCCTCTACCTGCAGGACTCGCTGCACCTCAGCGACCAGTGGATCCTGGTGGCCGGGCTCAGCACCCAGATCTTCGACCAGTTCGGCGCCAAGGGGACGCCGGCGGTGGCCTATACCGACATCGACGGGGTGCGGGTCCTGCCGCGCGTCGGCCTCGTCTACAAGCTAGCCCCCAACCTGTCGCTCTACGGCAGCTATTCGCAATCCTTCAAACCCAACACCTCGCTGGCCAACATCGTCGGCGCCCTGCCGCCGGAGGAGGGCGAGGCCTTCGAGGTCGGCGTGAAGGCGGACGTCGCCGCCGGGCTCACCGTGACGGGCGCGATGTTCGACATCGAGAAAGCGAACGTGCTGGTGACGCAGACCGATAGCCAGAACCGCACCGTGGCGAGCACCGCCGGCAAGGTGCGCTCGCGCGGATTCGAGATCGACGTCGCCGGCCAGATCCTGCCCGATTGGGCGGTCATCGCGAGCTACGGCTTCACCCAGGCCGAGGTCGTCCAGGACCCGGTGCTGACGGGCAAGCAACTCCTGAACACCCCGCGCGTCACCGCCTCGGCCTTCCTCACGCACCAGTTCGGCGCCATCGCGGAGGCGGCGGAGTTCGGCGCGACGCGGCTCGGTGCGGGCTTCCTGGAGGCGGGCTTCGGCGCGCGCTACGTCGGCGTCCGGCCCGGGGACGCCGCCAACAGCTTCAAGCTGCCCGAATACGTCGTCTGCGACGCGTTCCTGGCCTACAACACCCAGGTGAACGGCTTGGCCACCACGCTCCAGCTCAACCTCAAGAACCTGTTCGACCGCACCTATTATCCCTCCTCCGGGGGCAGCAACCTGCTGGTGGCGGTCGGCGAGCC